>NZ_JBSVZB010000032.1:0-94291 GCF_054072015.1 Cupriavidus sp. CP313
TGAATTACCGCTCGCCGCGGGAGTTCAGGCGTGCGATGGCCTTATCAACCTAAGGGTGTGACCGTGTCCGGGGACACGGGGGCAAATCCACGTTCCGATATCAGTGGCAGCAGCGGAAGACACCTTTGTATGGTTGCGGCCCGGCGCCCGTCCGCGTAGCATTCCAAGTGCCTCGCGGCAGCGAGGCCCGGTGCTTCTCCCTCCTTTGAGCCCGCCCGCAAGGCGGGCTTTCTTTTGGCTCTTCACCGATTTCCGGGGAAGGCTGCCCGGATCTTCAGGAAAATGGAATGAACGCCTCCCCCCGCAAGGGCTGACGTATGGCTACGTCGGGGGAGTGAGCAAGGTTGAAAGCGGCTTCTCCAAGCCGACGGCATCAGATGTGCCAAAGTGGCACCGAAATGAACCACTTGAGGCAGGAGAACCCGGATGAAGTTTACCGCAGTCGGCGTTGATGTCGCGAAACGAGTGTTCCAGTTGCACTGGGTCGAACCGAATACGGATGAGATCATCAGCAAGCAGATCAAGCGAGCCGTGTTTCTGGAGCACTTCGAAAATCGAGCGCCTTGCCTGAATTGAAATGAACGCGTCCCACTCGATCTCGAAGTGCGGATGCTATGGAAAGCTCAATAATCAGCATTGCAAGCATTTCCCGGTGGCATTGCCTTAGGTAACGCGATGCGACCGCGTTACCTAAGGCAATGCCACCGGGAAATGCAGCTCCAGCGACGTGGCTGCAGCCGCTAGGACTGCGACTGTCTCTACCGTCTGATCGGTGGAAATCGGATATGGGGCTCCGTAGGAAACGGACCTGCAGAAATCCACCTTGTACGCGGTGGGCTGGAGACGCGCTCCGACCCCGGAAGACGAGAACAAGGCAGGGTAGATGCCCCGCCTTGTCGCGCTAGTTCCAGAACGACGTCGTTATTGGTCGGCGCCGCTCACTGGTGCCCGGAAACTAGCCCATTAGGCACGCTGAATTCGGTTGAGCGCCACCTGTCGATGAACATCTTCCTTGAGAAGGTAGACCGATACAGCAAGCAGGACCACATCCTTCATCAGAAAAGCAACTGGGCCAACCATTGCAGGGAATCCACCGGCTGATTCCGCCCATCCGTCGGGGATGAAGGGAATAATTGTCACGGTTGCGACGAAGGTTCCCACAGACCCAATCGCGCCAAGAATCCCAAGCTTCTTGTTCCAAAAACCAGCAAGGATAAGAGCACAGAACGTCCACTCGGCGATACCAAGGAATAGACTCGCGCCGCGAACCCCGAATACCGGGTACATCCACGAAATGAGTGGGCCGTTGCTAATATACGGAATCAGAACTTCGGCCTCATACTCGAACCACTTCTGATATCCAAAGAAGAAGAACATGATTACCATTGACGCTCGAACTATGTGATAGTCAGTGTCCTTCTTAAGAAGAATTGATAGCTTGTTGACAATGGAGTCCATTTCTATATTTCCAAAAAAAGTCGAAGCTTTACGATACTGTAAAAATTGAGTTAAGCGAAACGTCCGGGACGATCCTGCCGTTTGCTATTTGGAAGGGATGCTGGGAACAGCCGAAGCCGCTTTGGTTCAAGCCTGAACCCGACAGCTTCCCCGTCCCCTACGTGCCGTCAGCGAATGCACTGCGCGGCTCGGTTACTGCAACCAGCGCGGCACGGCCATATGGCGTACAGCGTTGCCAAGAGGATCTTGGATACCTCGATGATGTCTGGTCATCCTTGACTCCAAAGAGAGGTTGTTGGTGAGCTGTACTGTATGTCTTGCGCGTGAGCTTGTTTAGGCCCAGGGTAATCAAGATGCTGCTCAAAAGTATCACGTGATACCTCTTCCGTTACTTGGCACCTCGAGCGCGCCCCCGCCGCGTACTAAAGAGCCCCGCATGAGGCAGAGAAGGGCGCCAATGCAGGCCGTACGGGCCACTGCGTCGCTCCGACATCACTTGAGACGAAACTTGCTGAAAGGCTCCCCGGAGCGCTCCGCGATGTCCATAACCAAGTTACACCTCGGCTAGATGCGGTGCCTGACGTTCTGCACGGACCAAAACAAATCCCGCCGAAGCGAGACTTGTTTTGTGCGAGGCCTGAGCCGTCAGAATCGGTGGCGAATCCCGATCACCGCACCAAGCTGGCTCTGGCCAGCCACGGTCTGCTCTGCCGTGGTGGTGAGCGTGTTCGACACGCTGGTTAGCGACGGCCCGAAACCGCCGAGGCCGAGGCTTGAGGCATGTCGGTTCCAGACGTAGCCAAGTACGGCGTACAGATCGGTGCGCTTGGAGAATGTGTATGACGATTTCAGCACGAAGCTGAACGGATCGGCGGCAGTATTGTGCACGTCGGTGTAGTAAGCAGCCCCTGTGACGGAAAGATTTGGGGTAGCCTGGTATTGAACTCCGAGCCAGTACAGGTTGGTGCGAAGTTCGCTCGTCTGGTAGTTTCCGTAGTACCAGCGATAGCCCGCGTAGATCTTTGCTGCCCCGATTGAATAAATACCGCCAATCGCCGCACGGCGTTCGGTATTTTTGTCCAAGGCCAGCGTGCTTCCGCGTAACTCGTCGTAAAACACTCGCGCAGTGAGCGGGCCGGAGGTGTAGCCAATCGCACCGCTCACTTCACGTCCTGCTTTGGGCGCGCCAGGAATTTCGCCACCGGCCGTGCTGTTGTAGCCGGTACTGTAGAGCAGGCCGTAGTAGATCGTGCCAGACTGACCGGTGAATTTAATGGAGTTGTCTGATCGACTCGACATCCAGCGATCGTGTGAGAGCAAAGAGTAACGCGTGGAAACCGCTATCGGGTCGTACGGCGTGGAAAAATCGTAGACCAGGTTCTGATGGCGGCCGAAGCTCAGCGTGCCATAGCGGTTGGCCAGGCCCACATAAGCCTGCCGTCCGAATAGGCGTCCACCCTGGTTAGCAACCCCCGTGTCTGCATCGAAGCCGCTCTCGAGTTGAAACACGGCAGCAAGGCCGCTGCCAAGCTCTTCGCGGCCACGGATTCCCCAGCGCGAGGTCGACTGGTTGCCCGCCGACATGCGCAGCGCCGAGCCGCTGCCACCTCCAGACTTGGGCAGGTGGTTGATATATTCGATGCCATCGTCGACGACACCATACAGCGTGACGCTGCTCTGGGCGTGGGCCCCCACGGGTAAAAGCGACATGGCCGCCAAGAAGGCTAGACGGTTGTTCATTCCTTCATGATCCTTGTTATTTCGTGCATCTCCTCTTGGGCGCTTTAGTGAGGAGGTGGAAAAAAATCATTGAGCATGCGCGATGCGAATGAGCAAAAGCTCATGACGATGGATCGCCTGCTTCAATGGCGACGCCTCTTGTCTTTCGGTTCCCCCGCCACAATGAAACGAAAGGGATTCTGGCACATCGTCGCAAGAGCGCACAATGACTACGCGGTGAAATAGTGATTTTCTTTTGGTGGAAGGTTGGGTAAAAACCGAAGCTCCCCCGACACATTTTTTCTCGAGTCTTGCAACTCGCAACGGAATCTTACCGAACAGGCTCGCGTTACTAAGGTAAGGTCCGACACGATGCAATCTTGGCTATGGGGCGCTGAATCGACACTAATGTATGCTTGCGGGCGCGTCAGTGAAGCGGCTATGCTTCTCGGTGAGGCTGTTCTAAACCCGTGGGGCAAGCCGCAAGCGCGGCCTTTTGCCTAGAGATAAGATGGAGAGATCGAATTGGACCGACTGACGGCGATAGAGACCTTCATCAAGGTGATAGAGACTGGCTCCTTCTCGACCGCTGCGCGTTCGATGGGCGTCGGACAGCCCACCGTTTCAAAGGCTATTGCCACGTTGGAGCAACGCCTTTCCGTCAGGCTTCTGCTCCGTTCGACTCGGGGGCTAACACCTACCGATGCGGGCGAGGCGTTCTACCAGTATGCCAAGCGCATTATGTTGGACGTCGAGGAGGCGGAACATGTCGCCTATAGAGAAGGTACCAGTCTCACTGGGCGGATTCGCGTCAGTACCGACGTGACATTCGCTAGGCTGCACATCATCCCTGCGATAGGCCGATTTCTAGATAAACACCCGCAACTGTCGCTAGACGTGATTCTCGATGACCGAAGTGTGGACCCACTCGAACAAGGAGTCGACGTTGCACTTCGAGTTGGTTCCTTGGCCAATTCTGGCGTTATTGCGCGCAAGTTGGGAGAGGCTCGCCGCCTCATAGTTGGGTCCCCAGAATATTTCGCCACGGCAGGTGTCCCAACTACACCAGCCGAACTCGCGTCGCATCATTTTATTGTCTCAAGCCAGAAAGGGGATGATCGATTATGGACCTTTCGCAAAGGTGAAGCAGAGATTTCTCTGTCATTCTCCGGTCGTCTGTCGGTGAATGCTACGGAGGGCGTTCGTGAAGCTGTCCTCGCTGGCACCGGCCTTGGCGTGGTCTCGGAATGGACGTTTGAGAGAGAGCTCCGTTGCGGCCTTGTCAGGCCAGTCCTCGAAGACTGGCGTCTCCCCCAATGCGAACTATGGGCCATTATTCCGGCGGGCCGTATGGCGAGCGCTAAGGCTCGCGCCTTCGTTGGATTTGTCCAGGATACCTTGGGAATGCTGAACCAAATTGAGTTCATTGAGGGTTGCGGGGAGGAATACGCGCTTCCCACCCGCGGTGCTTGCTCCATTACTCCCTTCGGATAGCAACAAATTCTATCGAGACTGTGCACGGTCAAGGCCCGACGGTACGCAACTCCGTTTAACCCAACCGGCATGCGTCGTGTATCGACATGCATGACGATCGACCGGCGTCCGGCAAGCCTAAATACCGTTGGCATGACCAACGTGACTTCCGCAAAGATGTCAGAAGCATTGGCGGTCAAGATGAACGGTTTCGGATCACGATTGTGTGTCTCCATGTATTGCCCGATGGTGCTGACCAATCCGGGTACCGAGCGAAAAGCCGCTCGCCGCAATTGGTTCTCCGAGTGGTCACGAAAGAAGCGTTCGACCATGTTCAGCCAGGAGGCGCTGGTGGGGGTGAAATGCATGTGAAATCGTGGGGTGTTTGTCGAGCCACGCTTTCACATTGGGGCGCTTGTGGGGTGCATAGTTGTCAGCAATCAAATGAAGCTCACGGTCCTTGGGCGTACTTCGATAAATCTGCCGCAAGAAGCGCAGCCACTCTTGGTGTCGATGCTTTGTCATGCGCTGATCAATGATGCTTCCATCGCGGGTGTTTATCGCCGCGAACAAGGTCGTCACACCATGACGCTTGTAGTCGTGAGTGATCGTCTGACAGCGACCTCGCGTCAACGGCAGGCCTCGCTGGGTCCGGTCAAGCGCCTGAATCTGCCACTTCTCGTCGCAAGAGCGACCCAACAGCGTCCGGATAACGCGACGCATTGGACTACGCGACGTCGGCGACAGATTGGCCCCATCATGCCGGCGATTCAATAAGGAAACTCCCATGGACTTATTATTGAACAAGACAGCGGCCATAACCGGTGGAAACAGCGGCATCGGTCTCGCTACAGCGAAGGGGTTTGTTGATGAAGGCGCCTACGTTTTCATCGTCGATCGCCGGCGGGAGGAACTCGAGCGGGCTGCCGCAGAAATTGGCCGGAACGTCACGTCGGTCAAGGCCGACGTAACATAGCTTGAGGACTTAGACCGACTGTAGTCAATTGAGCGTGAGCAACGGGGAAACATCGACATTCTTTTGAGAACTCGGGAGCGATGGAGCATAAGACGATAGAAGAGATTAATCCTGAACACTATGACAAGACTTTCGATGTCAATGTTCGGGGACTGATCTCCACAGTGCAGAAAGCGCTTCCCCCAACTGCGGGACGGCGGTAGTGTTATAGCCGGAATTGAGCTCTTTGTGCACGGTGGACTGGTCCGAGTCTAGGCACGATCAAGGGTTGGGTGGCGCCGCGAAATTCGCGCGGCACCAACCCCGTGTTAGCCGGTGCTTTGTGCCCCTATTCGCTGAGTAAGAGAGCACTTCCTACGCGACTGCGATCTTTCGAGTAACAGCTGATTCGACGCCATTGAGAGCATAATCAATGAATGCGCCAATCTTTGGCGATAGGCCGCGCGCGGCCGGGTAAAGAGCTTGAATTGACCGCTCAGGCGTCTTGAACTCTGCGAGAATCTTCAACAGCGCGCCACTGTTGACGTAGCGTTCAACAACGTATTCGTGCAAATAGACGACACCCGCCCCGGCCAAAGCAGCGTCCACGAGCGCATCGCAGTAGTCAATGACATGACGCGCAGTGTCCCCAATCTTCAAGGCCCAGACCCTGCCTCCATGTGAGAATTGCCAGTCATGAAACCGCCGGGTGCTGGGAGAAAAGTATGCGACGCAATCATGGTCAAATAGATCGTCAGGCACCTGCGGGAAGCCGCGCTCGCGAAGGTAGTCTGGACTGGCGCAAGCAATCCACTTCGTAACGCCAAGGCGGCAGGATGCCAGCTTAGGGGGGATCAGTTCCCCCACTCTGATTGCCAGGTCAAAGCCGTCATCCGCAAGGTCCACGATGCCGTCAGACAGGCGTGTCTCGACTATTATCTTGGGATGGAGCCGCTGGAAACGCGGCATCATTGGAACCAATATGGATCTTCCATAACTGACTGGAGCCGAAATTCTCAATTTTCCAGTTGGACCGTTGGCAGATTCCAGCAACTCCACCTCTGCCCTCTTCAGGCCCGCAAGAATTCCGCGGCAGCGTTCAAAGAACGCTGCGCCTTCAGCAGTAAGGCCGACGTTCCGCGTTGTCCGGTTCAGGAGCAAAACGCCTGTTTGCCCCTCGAGTCGGCTAACGGCTCGGCTTACTCCAGAACTTGTCAGCCCCATCGCCCGGGCGGCTTCGGTGAAGCTTTTCGCCTCTGCAACCCGAACGAAAGCCTCAACCGAAGAGAGATCCATATATCATTCCTTGCGCCCGACCGAGTGAAGTTGATCGATGCAAATTAGTCACCGACTGCTTCAGCGTAGGCTTGCCCGGCCATTAAGCTGACGAACTCGGCCTCTTTCGATGGCTTTACCCGGAACAGCCAAGTGTCGTAGGGGGCCGAATTTACCCGCCCCGGGTCGGCGATCGCCTCATGGTTGATGGCAACGATCTCACCGGAGATCGGCGAGTGAATATCTGATGCGGCCTTAACGGACTCCACCGTTGCGACGGACTCTGCAGCCGTGACTGCTCTTCCCATCTCGGGTAGTTCCACTCCAACAATGTCGCCTAACGAGTCCTGGGCATGCTCGGTAATCCCCACTGCCATAGTTCTGTCCGGTTCTAGGCGGGCCCACTCATGCGTCTCAGTGTACATACGATCTTCGGGGATATTCATCGTCACATCTCCTTTTAAGCAAGCGTGGTTGAGAGTCATCACATTGTATCGACAAGGGAAGCGGGGAAGCAATGGCGATAATTATTCAATTCTGTTTTGCTTCACGAGCAAGTATCAGTTCGTTGTGCCAGTGGGATAGCCGGACTTTCTCGTCTACTAGTCACCGCGCATGCTGTGGAATCCGCTGTGCTTCTAAGCGCAATACGGCACTTTTCGGCAGGGTCGCAGCGTGCATTCATTTCTTGGCGACATAGCGCCACGCTGACTTGATATGCTTGATCTTTGTCTTCATGGCTATTTTCCAGGAGGCCCCGCGGCACGGATCTGTTCCTCGGACCAGAGTTACAGCGACCGGGAAGGACCCTGATTTTTGCTCTTTCCTGCAATCTGGAGCAGCTCCGTGCTTCACGAAGACCTGCCGACCATAGCATCATCTGGAGAGCATCACCCATACGAAGGTGCGTATTGCTGCGATCGAAATTCATCGAGACTATGCTGCATACCCCGCATGAATGGGGCGTGGGAGGCCCTTTCATGCGATGCGCCGCTGCTCGTCGGTGTCTATGACGTTGGGCACGCTTTCCGCTGTGCGTGTGCCGCCTCTGTACTCCAACTAAAATCTTCATGAACATGAGCAACCGATCCATCGTCTACGTCGTCGATGATGACGAATCTGTGTGTCTATCTACATATAAGCTACTTCGGTCTGCTGGCTTGCACTCTGAATCTTTTAAATCCCCGCAGGAATTTGTCGATTTTGGAGCATCCAACATACCGAGCTGTCTTCTGCTCGACGTGAACATCCACAATGCGTGTGGACTGGAATTTCAGAGAGCGATGCCGAGTTATGGGCTGAGAATGCCAGTTGTGTTTGTAACAGGCCAAGGAGATGTCAGGACTTGCGCCAAGGCAATGAAGGCCGGAGCCTTCGATTTCCTTCTCAAGCCTTTCCAAGCCGGCCATCTTCTCGATGCAGTTAATCAGGCGCTGGCCTTCGATAGAATGCGCTTAGCCGAAGAAGAGTCGATGGCATCGCTTCGCGCAGCTTATAACACTCTAACTAAACGTGAGAGGGAAGTAATGGCGCTAGTTGTCTCCGGAATGATGAACAAACAAATTGCCTCTGAGATGAATCTAAGTGAGATCACAGTTAAGGGGCATCGCGGAATGACCATGAGGAAGATGATGGTAAAATCTGTCGCGGACTTAGTTAGGAAGGCTGATGCGCTCGGAATTGGACGGGACAGAAAAGAATCATCATGAGAATACGGCTCATAGCCGGTCGCCGCCCGTTCCTTTGATAACCCCTCCTCTCACTACAGTTTTTCGTCATCTTGTTCTCGCGCTGTACGGCCGCCTGCGCGCATGCGGCCGGTTACCGGCGTGATCACGCTCAGCGTATTGGCTCAATTACGAACTCGCGCCTCTCGGGTGGCGGCAGGAGCCGCCTGAAGTCTCCGAGTCAGGCAGCAGAGATTCCAGACACTTTGCCAGGATCATCGCCGACGCATTGCCTGGACGGCTACTACCCAAGGTTGGGCGAAACACTAAATCTCCACAAACTATTCGTTTCCCGCAAACAGCGCATTTACCGTTCATCTTGGCACGCCCTTTGCGCCAACTCTGGTTACCGTAGCAACTTCCAGTTGCATCTCGCCAAGACAGGACTACGGTGCCGGTTGAATGGCGCTCGACGAGCGATACGGTTGCGTTGGTCGTCTGACCATCTGGAAGCGGGACGACGTGAGGAAGACGAGGCTTTTGCGAAGCAAAATCTAAGCTCGTCGCAGCCGTCCCACAAGTTTCCACCGGGAACATGGTGATTTTCTTCCAACGGGACGCCTCCTCGCTGTCGTCCTGTTCCGCTCCGTATTGGGTTGTTCGTTCCTGGCGAGTAAGTTTGTCGCAGTTGGATGCGAGTCGAACGTTTCACAAGGTTGCTCATCCGCTCTTCATGGAATTGATAACCGGGGGTTCCGCCTGAGAAGCAACAGTAGCGGGAGTCTTTGACCACGGCGGTCGAGGTAGCCTGGCTGGGGGTAGCGAATCTCTTCGTCGTAGAGCACATAGCATTTGCAATCCGCCAATGTTAGTGATTGTGGGGGGGCAAGGCACCATACGTTGGTATAGCGGTGCCAGTGTGGGCTTTTTGAGCTCATTCTCGCAGTAGACGTGATGGAACCCTCAAGGTTTTCCTCTGTACTGCGTCGCTCCAATCAAACGTGAGTAGTCGTTCGTAGCCGCTAGTCATCTTCACTTCCAGAGTACTTGAACCCCGCGCATCTGGGTGTTCGAGATTTCGTACATCTGCCCAGCCAGCCGACCCGAAAACCGCAAGGCGCATATAGAGAGCGTCTCCAGAACGGAGTTCATGGAGCCGGTCGCTCCGGACTCGAAGCGCAGTTGCAGGGAGATCGTATTGCTACAGCCTTACCGATTCGAGGGGACGTCGCATAGACTTCAGATACCCTTCCAAGCAGATCCAAAAAGAGATCGGTCAGGTGGACGCCGGTTCGAGATATTGTCAAAGCTGGTGTCCGAGGGCTGATCGGGGCCGATTTTCTCCGGAGTTCCGTCCTGGGAGGGGACACCCTTCAAGAGCAGTTCGATGTGTTCGGCACCGTTGATACGCGCTAGGTTTTCTCGGCTTCCTCGATCAGCTTGAAGGCCAGGCTAAGGAGGGTCCGTTCGGTACACGCAATTGCGTGTGCGGGTCGTGCGATGACGCACGGTCGCGAAGGTTGATTCAATCGCATTGATGGTTCGGATGTGCTGTCAGTGCTCGGCCAACACATAGTCGTAGAACGTCAGCAGGCTGCCTCGATCCTTGGTGAGCACGCCGGTGACCATCTTCATTGCGCGCGCCGCGGCCGCGAGCGAACGCAAGGCGGTACTGGAGCACGCGCGGACCCTGGCCGCAGGCGATGAGGCGGGCACCATAGGCAGCCGCCCAGTCCGGTTCCCCCGCCAGGGCCCGTCACCCTCCGGTAAAGATCTGGCTTGGCGAGATGTACACATAGACACCGTTGGCCTGCGGTGCTTCCGGGAACAGCAGGGCGAGTTCCAGCGAGCCACCATTCAGTGCCTCGATGAACGTCCATTCGATCGCCTTTTCGCCGACACGGAAGGCCACCGTTTCGCCTGAGTTCACGCGGACGCTGTTCATGCCCGGTGTCAGGACAACCGTTCGCGTCGCCGTGCCGGCTGGCGCCTGGCTGCCGAACAGCGTTGCGGCCTTGCTGACTGCCACGGCGGATGCGGATTGCGCCGGACCTGCGTCCTTGTTGGGGGCGCTCGACGCGGTGGACACACCGAGGAGGGAGAGGGTGAAGGCAGCGATTGCCATCTTCATTGTCATCATGATGAACTCCTTGAGATTGCCTTTACCGGTTGCTTCCCGGACGAAGACGGTTTGCCACCATCATTTCCTGGACTGCAGGCCGAGCTGATTCGCCATTAGGCGGCAGCAGCGACCACGCATCACCAGGCGCGGCGGAGTGGCAGCGACTCCGATCGCACGAGATTTCGATGTCAGTCGGAATCGACGACTTCTTCCGAGGGGAAACCCGTGGGTGTGCCCGTGAATTCACGGATTCAGTTCGTGGACTGACGGGCACGCCTATGGGGCGTCCGCGAGAGCACTTCTGTGAATCGCCTCTACGTCGTCACAGAAATTTGATCTTTCATGGACAGAAGCATGAGCTTCCATTCAGACTCTGCGACTAGATGTGTGCGGAATACGGTTGAATGCCCCTTGTCGATCTTCCTTGAGGAGGTAGACGGCTACAGCAAGCAGGACGACGTCCTTCATCAGAAACGCAACGGGACCGATCATTGCAGGGAATCCACGGGCTGATTCCGCGCATCCATCAGGGATGAAGGGAACAATTGTCACGGTTGCGACGAAGGTTCCCATTCCCGTCCTACGTGCCGTCAGCGAACGCACTGCGCGGCTCGGTTATCGACCGCGCTCCATCGGAGAAGGGGTCACGTCGATCAGTAACGGAACGAGCACCGTCGACAAACGGATCGCGTTTATCCGTAACGGTGCGTCCGGCATACGCATGAGGGCCCCGAGCGCCGGCGATGTGGGCGTTCTTCTCATACGGGTAGTCGCCTTGCATTGCGTGCGCAACGGTGGTTGCCGCGCCGAGCGTTAAGGCAATGGTGCTTGCAACAATTGCTTTGGTGAGCAGTTTCATGATGGACCTCGAGTGGTATCGTTTCGGAATTGGGAAAGCTATGCTGGCTGTTCGCTTCCAATGAAGGGAAGGGTGAATCCTTTACAGTCGACCTTGCTGCTAGTCTTCAATGGCGAGCAAATGCGTTGGACCCGTTCTGGTGGATCCAGACACCTCTGGCTGCAGAGATATCGGGGAACAGACTGACCAGTTCTACAGCCGTGTTTCCTGGGCGGGCCGCGAAGGTCCAACCCGCCGACGTAGGTCCGAAGTCAAAACGGACCGTTTCTCCCGCGTGTACCGGAATCGCTTTGGTTTGCGAAGTAACTCGGACCTCGCGCACACCGTCAACGGATGAAGCTCGCTCGCCGAAAAGCTTGGCGACGGAAGAAGTTTGCAGGCTCACATCTGGTTCAACCGTTTGAGCAGCGAAAGAGCTCGCGCTTACTGCAACCAGCGCTGCAGCGGCCATATGGCGTACAGCGTTGCCAAGAGGATTTTGGATACCTCGATGATGTCTGGTCATCCTTGACTCCAAAGAGAGGTTGTTGGTGAGCTGTACTATATGTCTTGCGCGTGAGCTTGTTTAGGCCCAGAGTAATCAAGATGCTGCTCAAAAGTATCACGCGATACCTCTTCCGCTACTTGGCACCTCGAGCGCGCCTCCGCCGCGTACTAAGTAATAACTTCCATTCCTAGGAGGCGTCCTAACGGTCCAAAGCTCGCCGGGTCACCTCCTCCAGAAATTGATGAGGCAAAAAAAGAGCCCACGTTGCCGGCGGGCTCGGGAAGAAGCACCGGGTCTCGCTGTTGCGAGGCAGTTAGAATGCTATGCGGGCGGAAGCCTTGCGACCACCATACAAAGGTGTCCTTCGCATTACCACGCGAAAAACTGGTGAAGCGACTGGACCGCTGCGGCGCCTTCCCCTACAGCGGCGGCGACCCGGTTGACGGAGCCGCTTCTTGCGTCGCCAACAGCGAACACGCCGGAAAGACTGGTTTCCATTGGCAGCGGTGAGCGCTCGTGCGCCCAACGCACCTGTGGCACTTGCGCCCCGGTAAGGACAAAACGCTTGTCGTCAAGGGCGACACAGTCGCGAAGCCACCTGCTGGCAGAAGACGCTGCGTTCATCACAGGTCAGACGCTTTTCGTCGACGGCGGAGCGTCGATCGGAAAGTCGCTGGTCTAGGGCCGTCGGTGCAAGCTCGCTCGCGTCAGTCTCGACGGCACAGTCACTGCGTGGCCCCGGGTGGCTCCTTCCGGCGCCGCGAGCGAACGTCCCGCTCACCTACTCCGCCGGCTCGTACCCGGCTGCGGTCGACTCGTCCAAAGGAAGACCATCATCATCTGCACGCTCATCCGAATGCGACGGAGCGCCGATGGTTCGACGCCACTGGGCGGGCGTCATGCCCAGCAGCTCAGTAAATGCTCGCCGGAATGCGGCGACCGATTGATATCCGACAGCTTTCTGCAACCTTCGTCATGGGATCGTTCATGCGGCAGTTCCAGCAAAGCTTCGGACGCACCGCCCATGACTTGCTACTCGCCGTTCGAATGAGTTTGGCGGCAAACGCGCTAAAGAGTCGCGCGCGACATATTGCAGCGCTGTGCGAGCTCGGGCACCGTCCACGGAAACGCGGGCTCGTTGAAGTTCGCGGAAATCGCTGGCGCTAACCGCGGATGCCCCGCCAAGCCCAGAAGACCGGTTAGGGGGTTGGTCCGATTCGCTCGCTAAACGCATGCTCAGCGCAAACAACATCGTCGACAGCGCGTTAAGCATCGCATGCCCGCCCAGGCGAAATCCCAGGGATTCAGCCCGCACAGTTCCATAAGGCTCGTGAGTCGCGCCTGCGTGCTGCCCGCCGGTTCAGATTCCGATGCTCTAACCACAAGTGCTGTCGGTAGAAACTCGCGCGCCAATCGATCATGTGGAGGAGCGACAAAGAAGCGGCCGCAGAGCATGTCGAGCGGTTCCCCTTGGCCGTCGTTCTCACTGACCGTAACGTTGACGTCGCTTCGAACGCGCGCGGGCACGGCCAGGCGGCCACTTCCGTCGTGGAGCGTGTGCGCCGAGCCGTGTGGCAATAGCACGATATCACCCGCCTGAAGCACAACTGGCGCGGTGTTGGCCGGCCCGTCGAGAATCGCCGAGCCGTTGAGCACGACATGGTATGGAATGCCCAGCTGGGACTCCTCATAGACGATGTGCCATGGCGAGCCGTAGGCACATCGTCGAGTTGACCTGTGACAGTCATGATTTCAAGCAGTCTGCTCAGCCAATCTTTAGGAGGGGGACATGATTCCGCGACCTGAGCCTTTGGAGCACTCTTATGAGTCAATGCGGCCTCGGCAAGATCATTCGGCATGCCTACACTAAAGCCTCACCTAACCGATTTCTTCAGGAGTCAATGATGAGCCGTATTACCGTACCAGCAATCGATTCAGCAGTTGGTGCCACCGCTGAAGTCTATGCACAGGTCAAGCGCGCGACGGGCGGTAGCGTGCCCAACCTTTTCGCGGCGCTCGGTCACATTGCGCCCGCCACGCTTGAGGCAGTACTGAACGCAGAGGGGGCTCTCGCAGCCGGCAGCCTTAGCAAGCAAGACCTGGAGACGATTAAGCTGCTAGTCAGCGAGTTGACCGGTTGCGACTACTGCATTGCTGCACATGTCATGCTTGGCAAGATGGCGGGACTATCACCCGAAACGGTTCGCTGGATTCGTGCCGGCCAGTCCACTGGCGACGCGAAGCGTGACGCGCTGATTCAATTCGTTCGAGCGATCCATGAGACGAGCGGGACTATCAGCAATGAGGAATTCACCGCGATTCGCAGCGCGGGGTACACCGATGCGCAACTGGCGGACATCGCACTGACGATCGGCCTGACCGTGTTCACAAACACGTTTAATCGCGTCAACGACACGGACCTGGATTTCCCCCCAGCGAACTGACTTAGCAGCCGGGGAGGACGAACCGCGAGCCCGCCCTCCCGGCAAGCCGCAGATGACCACGACGCCTGCAATGCGCCGACCTATGGGACAGCCAACCCCAGTCGTTTACTTTCGTCCGCGATCAAGGGCGATCGGGGTTGCCATGGGCCTAGCGGCTGGGTTGCCTTGCGGCAGGAACAAGCGCGGCCCATACCGTTCTCGCCGCTACCCGAAAACCTGGCCTGGCGGGTGCAGTGGCAACAGTTGGCAGTTGGCGCACCACATCGCCCTGATTCCGCCTGTTTCCCTTTTGAGGCCGATTCGGCGGTGCCCAAATTTCCTTTACAGCGAGGCCTACTACCCTCGCTCCATCTTTGTGGAAAGTCCTCGCGGCAAGGCTTACGTTGATGCTTATGTGCCGATTGGGCGGCTGGGGAGGCCGGAAGAGATCGGTGAAGTTGTTTTCGTTCCTGGCTACGACCCAACAAGATCCCTGACCGGTGCGGTGATTGATTTCTCCGGGGGCTGGCCCGCCACGGCGCCGCGCCCGTCCTAGCTGCGATGTCTGCTCCACCCGACCATTCGGATGCTTTCATCATTGCCCCCGACAGAGCGCCCGCGGTCCCAACGCGGAAACACGAGATGCGCCGTTCCAAATAGAATACCGATGATTCTGGAAGGAGGAACGGATGGACCGCTTTGGAGCAATGGAAACGTTCGTCAGCGTCGTCGAGGCGGGTTCTTTCTCGGGCGCTGCAAAACGGCTTAACCTGGGCCAACCGGGAGTTTCAAAATCCGTCGCGCAACTTGAGGAGTATCTTGGTACACGCCTGCTCCTTCGCTCGACACGTGGTCTCACGACGACCGATGCCGGGCTGAGATTCTATGATCGCGCTAAACGGGCGCTGGAGGAAGCGGCCGAGGCCGAGCAGGCAGCACGGGATTCATCTGCGGGTCTTTCCGGGCGACTTCGCGTATGTGCGGCTGTTACATTCGCGCGCCTGCATATTCTGCCTGCGCTGAAAGCGTTCATGGATGAGCACCCGCACCTCGAGATCGATATTTTGCTGGACGACAGGAATGTCGATCTGCTGGAAGAGGGCGTGGACGTAGCATTCCGCATGGGATCGTTGGAGGACTCTAGCATGACGGCGCGCCATATTGCGCAGAGTCCCAGAGTTGTAGTCGGCACGCCGCGATATTTCGAGGTGGCCGGCGTCCCGGTGACACCGGCCGACCTCAGCCAGCACGAGGCGATTGTTTACTCGCAGCGTGGGGGCGGCGAAACGTGGGCTTTCAGCCAGGGAAGCAGAGAGGTCTCGGTGGTCGTTTCGGGGAGGGTCCGCGTTAGCGCGGCAGAAGGGATTCGGACGGCGGTACTTGGAGATATCGGTCTCGCCGTTGCCTCGCAATGGATGTTTTCTCCCGAGCTCTCGGCAGGAAAAGTTCGAGCAGTACTCACGGACTGGAGATTGCCGCCCATAGATCTCTGGGCGCTTTTTCCCTCCGGACGACTGGTAACTTCAAAGGCTCGGGCGTTCGTGGCATTTGTTGAGACGATTTTGGCCGCACAGTCGCCCTGAGGCTATGGCAATGCGCTACCGGTGCCAGCATCGCCGACATTCGCAGCTTGCGGTTTCGCGCCATGATGCAAGCATGTCTCCTCCAATCGCTCGCGGGATTCACTTCCATTGCATGCGGCCCGCAGGAATGACCGCCCATAATTCGCATGGCGGTAGGCGCCAGTCTTCCAAGACAGGCCTGATATGACCGCATCGGAGCTCTTTTTCAAACCTCTATTCGGAGACGACGGCAAGGTCGGCGCCTGCGAGGACAGCTTCACGCACGCCCTCCGTGGCGTTCAGCGACAAGCGGCCCAAGAAGGACAGGGAAACTTCCGCTTCATCTCTGCGAAACGTCCATACTCGATTACTTCTGCTCTGGCTTCAAACAATGAAGTCATGCGATGCGAAATCGGCTGGCGTAGTTATGGATGCCACGAGGTTGCCGCGGCATCCATCCTTGATCGCGCTTAGACCTGGGTCAATCCACCGTCCACAAACAGCTCAATGCCGGCTACGTAGCTACTGTCGTCCGATGCAAGAAATAGCACAGCCGCTGCCAGCTCTTCAGGTCGTCCGACGCGACCCAGGGGCGTCGCAGCTGCAAATTTCGCACGCAGCTCGTCAGCTTCTTCCTGTGTAGAGACCTGGTTTTCGATGATAGGCGTGTCGATCGCCCCTGGGCTTACCGCGTTGACACGAATGCCGCGACCTTTCAACTCAGTGGTCCATGTCCTCGCGAGCGACCTTACCGCTGCCTTGGCGGCACTATACGTGTCGTGCGCCTGTAATCCTAGGACGCCGGCTACCGAGCTTGTCAGGATCACGCTGCCGCCGTCTCGCAGCAGAGGAAGTGCCTTCTGCACGGTGAAGATCAATCCCCGAACGTTGACATCGAAAGTCCTGTCATAGTGTTCCGGAGTAATCTCCTCAAGTGTCTTTTGCTCGATTGCTCCGGAATTCGCAAATAGTACGTCGATACTACCCCGTTTCTCACGCACAATCGCGTAAAGTCGGTCCAGGTCTTCGAGCTTTGTCACATCGGCTTTGACCGCGGTGACATTCCGACCGATTTCTGCGGCCGCCCGCTCGAGTTCCTCCTGCCGGCGACCGACTATGAATACATAGGCACCCTCGGCAACGAACCGCTTCGCCGTGGCGAGGCCAATGCCGCTGTTTCCACCGGTTATGACGGCTGTTTTGTTTAATAGTCGATCCACGAGCTCTCCTTGGAAGTAGGTCTGTTCCGGAAACGTGCACGCAACATCATCACGCGGCCAAAGGGACCAGGCTCTCGACTTTCTCTATTGCCATCACGACTGCAGGGCGGCGTTGCACAGCTTCGTACCAACGCTGGACGTTAGGTACATCGTCTAGTGTCAAGTCAGGAAAGCCGCGGCGCCAGATCCACCCAAAATGAGCAATGTCGGCGATCGAGAATTCGTTACCGGCAACAAACTCTCCACGCTCCAGAACGCCATCAAGAAGGCTCAGCTGACGCTTGGATTCGGTGACGAACCGCTCAACGGCGAGCGGAAGGTGTTCAGGCGCAAACTTCTGGAAGTAACCGGCTTGTCCGAAGGCTGGACTCAACCCCGACGCGTGTACAAAGAGCTGCTCAAAGGTTCGTGCCCGGGTGACAGGGCTCTGCGAAAGAAGCTTGCCATGTTTCTCTGCGAGGTAGACCAGGATGGCGGCTGATTCGCTTAGGACAATCGCCCGGTCGGTGTCGTTAAGCACGGGCACCTTTGCATTAGGGTTGAGCTCGAGAAAGCTCTCGCTTTTTTGCTCGCCCTGGCGCACGTTCACAGCATGCAGCTTATAGGGAACCCCAAGCTCCTCAAGAGCGATGGGAACCTTCACGCTGTTTGGTGTCGAAAACGCAAAAACGTTGTACATACAATGTTCAGTTGGACCAGTCGCACCGAACGACGACCGTGTCGGACAATAAGTGCCAGAGGAAGCGGTCGGGCGCTCAGGAACGCCTATCGGAAAGGGCGCGCGACCTCGCTGCGGCGGAGCGCTCGCCATGCAGCGCCGCGCTGGTGCCGGAGCGCCAGCGAAGTCGGAGCGCGCATGGCAGCGGTTCCAGCCCCCTAACCGTGAGGCGAGCGTAATCTCAGGTGCGCTGCGCCGCCTTCTCCAGGACCGGGAAGATCTCCGAAGGATCGGGACGATGCGTGTAATCCGGATTCACTTCCGAATAGAGCACCACGCCGTCCTGGCCGATTACATAACGCGCCGGCATCGGCAGCGTCCAGCTCGGATCACCGTTAAACGCAGGCAGATCGTTCTTGAGCATCTTGTACAGATCAACGAGGTAGTCGGGCAGGTTGAAGCGCAGGCCGAACGCGGCGGCAGTTTCATTCTTGACGTCGCTCAGCACAGGGAAGCCAAGTTCGTTCGTTCGAACCGATTTGCGGCTATTTACTGCCGTCTGCGGCGAGATGGCAACGACATTTGCTCCCAAGGCTTTGAACTTCGGAAGCACTTCATTCAGAGCTTGAAGTTCGATATTGCAGTACGGACACCATACTCCACGGTAGAAGCTCACGATGAGCGGACCTTGGGCGAGGAGTTCTGTAGAGGAAACCTCATTGCCCTCTTGGTCAAGCAAACGGAATTGGGGGGCACGGTCGCCGGCCTTGATCGCTCGCGATGCTTGGCCGCTGGCGATGAGCTCTGCCGTGGCACGTTCCATGATCGGGTGAATTTCCGGCGGAGCGTTGTAAGGCGGCTTGCCAGCCTTGAAGTCTGCTTTGAAGGCGTCGAGTTTGTCTTGAAGTGCCATCTTAGATCTCCATTGGTTACGTGGGTATCGTCTGGGACAGGCGAATTGGGTTCGTCTTGGACACCATCTTGGGATAAGACCGCTTACGTCGGTAGGTACCGCTGACGAATAACACCCATTCTTTCGTGGAATGCCCTGGGCACAGGTTCCACCGAACAGGGGGTATCGAGGTGTGCTAGACGACCCTAATTCGGCCGTTGTGGGCCACCGTCGAGTTGATGATCCCCGACGGAATTTCGCGGCTGTGCCGGCGATTGAAACTGGGGATGCCGAAGCGGCGCAGAAGTTACATACTGCAGTTTGACAGGAGGCGCATCGTGCTCGCTTAATGCGCAAGTACGGCGTTGGAACCGCCAGTGAACTGATCGCACATCTCATTGGCCGCCACCGGTTTTTCCAACGACGGGGCGATGCCTTGGCAGGGCACTGTCAGGCCAACGCACTGCCGGCGCCCTCAATCAAGGGTGATCTTGCCCGCCTTGACGATCTCGGCATAACCGTCATATCGCGTCGATCAGCTTACGGAATTCACCAGAGGTTCCGCCTGCCGGCACGAAGCCAAGGTTCGTCAGCTTCTTCGCGACGTCGGAGTTGCCCGTGGCTGCGGCAGTCTCCTTGGCCATGCGATCAATAATCGACTGCGGGGCGCCGGCCGGCGCGTACTTGGCGGAGACGGTGTTAGCGCGGTCGCCGACGCTATCGACCATCCATACCAGCGCAAGAAGCTGGTGTATATCCAGGCCGGTGTGGGTACGGCAGTGACACTTTCGCTTCGTTTCATCCAAGTCTTTGATCTGCAAGGAGATTCGGCCCATGGCGCCAACTTGACGGGCAGAGGGGGAGTGTTAAAGACCTTGGGGTTTCCAGCACAGAGCGCCCAGGAGGAGAGGTCCGGGCTTGCGAAAGCGGAATATTGGGAAATTCGTATTGGCGCGAACACCAGCCGCCAATGCCCGGGTTCGTGCGAATAGTGCGGTGCGGCCACATCCGCCGGTACCCTGCGTGGGTAGGGAAAGCTGAGTTGAGCCAATCCCCCCAGATAGAGGGATGCATTTCCGTCGCCTCTCCCCAAAACTCTGCGCCGGCCTATAAATTATTCGAGCAACCGTGATCAGGATGTCTATTGACCACGCTAACAGGCTGCTGAAATATCTGCAGTCGTTTGTATGGAAAATCTAATAACAAAGTAAAGAATTAATACAGGAACGGGAATTTCAACTTATATCAAGAGCACGGCGTCACGGTTGAGGCTGTTTGGCTTCGACAATCCGCCACTTGCCAGAGGGGACAATTTCGTAGCAGTCCTGGGAGCCTCCGATCTTGAGCGCTAAAACTGCCCCGGGAACCGCGCGAAAGCGGGATAAAGCACGCGGAAGCCGGAATCTATGCTCGTCACTATAAAACTGGCGCGGATTGGTTCGTTGGGATCTTCTGATTATTAAAAATAATTATGCAAATCGGTGCCTTAGGCAAACACTGAAAATTGAAGAAATGGATATAGAGCAGAACAAATATTTTTCGGGGGAGCAATTGGACGCGTACTTTGCCTCCTATGTAGGAATGGACGGTGGTAATCCAGCCGCTGCGGTCTGGATCTGTGATCGCAATCCTCAGCCATGGAAGGAATCACTCGTCTCGCCACTGATTCCGTGCGCGTTCCCCAAAGCCTGGGACGAAGCTTTTCGTGAGCGTCATCGTGACAGCATGGGCCGGTGGCAAAGCCATCAGAAGATCGCACGCATTATGTCTGCGGCACGCTCGGAGACGTATCAGCGGCCGGAAAGCGAATGCGATTGGAAGCGCTATTTTGAACGCCACCTCTATGCGCAGTACGGGGCGGAGTTCAAGCTGAGTCTCTTCCCGCTGCCCTTGACGCTCGCGGGAGGCACACCGTGGTCGAGGGCGTTTCGCGGGCAACCAGTATTGGTGCCAAAACAGCGCTATGTTGACCTGTGTCGCACCGGGAGCCGCTTCCGCTTTATCGCCGAAATACGTGCGCGCTGGCGGCCAAAGGTCGTGCTGTGCCTGGGCGAACGGCACATGCGTGACTACGTGCAAGCCTTTAATCTGGAGAGAGCGAAACGCTGGCGGCAAATTCTCCAGCCGGCCGATCTCGCCAAGATGCTTGACGTGATGGAGCACGACGGCACGGTCTGGGTCGTCTGCCCGGCGTTGGCCGGCGCATCGGGCCTTACATCGGACGTGCTGCTCGAGGCGATGGGGCGCTACATCGCTCAGTGGCTCGTGCCCGCGGACTTTTCCAAGCTGCATGATTGACCGCACTCTGGGCCGCGCGATGTTGTAAGCCTGTGCGCCATATCCCTGCCCCATCGAGAGGTCGCTTCAGAAAACGTAGCGCAAAATAGATTTGTCACCGGGGGTATCCGGCTGGAACACTTGCCGCACAAAGGTGGCGGAAAATGAATTGACAATTTTATCGACGCTCTAGAAAAAATGAATCAGTCAATTCGCATTAGTCCGAATTAAATTCGTCTTGTTGCATCCTAGACTTCGAATCCCGCCCGTAAGGTACTGATCTTATGGAAGATTCTTGGAAAGTCTCCGAGCCGATCGCAATTGTCCGACCTTACGGGGCACACCGCCTCGAAGCTTTTAGTCTAAAGCTGAATCGACGGATCATGGTTGTACCGACGGCCCGCGTTCGACCTGTGGATCGTGATTGAGTCCGATCCAGAAGTTCGCGTGTTTTGCGAGCGTCCTGGCTATATTCAGTTCCGAGGTAAACGGAGCCTCGCCGACTTCCTCGTGTCATACGCAGATCGGCAAGAACTTCTTGTTATCCTGCCCGATCCAATTGTTGGAGACGATGCGAAACCAATCGCGAATCTTGACGCCGGCGACAGAAACGTCCGGTTGGTCCAGGACGCGGAACTGGCGGCCTCGCGTATCTGGATCGACAACTGGCAGCGCACGTTGCCTTGCATCGTTGCCACGCGTGGCCTTCTACCGGCGTCACTTCTTGGAATCGTTGAGGACTTCGTAGCCAGTCCGCAGCCCCTGTTCGCCATCGAGCGCGAACTATCAAAATGTGATCCCATCGCTCGTGCGAGCGGCCGTATTTAAGCTGCTGCACGTTTTATCAAATCGGTTACGAGCGTAACCCGCCCCGAATCCGGTGTCGCGCCAGGCCACGGCAGCCGGCGGTTGCTGCTTGTCGTTGGCCTGTCACATCGGCCTCTACCATCCCCAGTTTGCGGAATGTAGCAGTTGGCTCGTCGGGCATCAGCACGTCTGGTCCTGGAGTCTAGCTGTCGCCCAAATCGCCCAGCGTCTCGATCGCTCGGAAACAACAGCGCCTTGCCGTTCGAAATGCCTTCAGCGTAAAGCCCTTCTGCGTCAGCACAGGGGGAAAGCCCAACTTGGCATCGCCCCACGCATTGCCGTCGCCGTCATTCGGAAACAGTCCCCCAACCGTTTTGTTGGTCTGCACCGATTGCCACATGGCTGTGTAGACGCTGATCACATCTTCCAGCCCCCAGAAGAAGTGGTAGGTGAAGTTGAAACCCTTCTTCGGATCCCCCTTGCGGCCGAAGAACCATGGCTGCCACGGCACTACGGTGGATACGCATGGCGTCTCGTTCAGCTCGCACGCATCGCACACGGGGTTGGCGGTTTCAGGGCTGCCGGAGACCAGCATGATGTCGACCTTGTCCTTGAGGATCAGGTCGCTCGCCACCTCGCCTGCGGGGTTGGGGTTGGACTGGCTGTCCTTCACCAGGATGCTGACCGGATACGTCTTGCCGCCCAAGGCCGTACCCGACTTCAGTGCGGTCTGCGCATGGGTGCCGCGACGGCGAGTGCGCCGCCCGCCGCGAGCTTGCTTGCAATCGAATGGATGCGAGTTCATTGGGTTTCCTGTCTCCTGTCTCCTGTCTCCTGTCGCATCTGCTGAATGATGAAGCGGTCGGCCTCGCCGAACGGCGCCAGCGGACTGGTCTGCGGCGACACGTAGCCGATCTTCAGCGTGCGGGAACCGGCTGCCTGTGCCAGCGGCGCGAGCGTTGTATTAGGAAAAAGCTCCCCTGCGGCGCGAGCTCCCTGGCGCCGTATTGCGAGGCGGATTGCCTGTGTCGTGTGGTGTGGTCAGGGCGCCAAGGGCATGCCCGGGGCGCAGCGCACTTCGCCGTCGACCACGCGGATCGCTACCGGCGTCAGCGCAGCGCCTGTGCACGGCCCGTCGATGCAGTGGCCGTCCTCGAAGCGGAACAGCGCGCTGTGATGGGCGCACATCAGCACCTGGCCGTCATAGGTCAGCACTTGGCCTGGTTCGTAGTCCAGGCACACCGAGAAGTGCGGACAGCGGTTGAGGTAGGCCCAGGCATCCTGCCCGCGGCGGACCACCACCACGCCAGTGCCGTCGGCGTGGCCGGCATCGACCACGCAGGCGCCGCCGTCGGGTACGGATTGGAGCCGGCACAACAGTACGCCAGCCATGATCTACACCCGCCTCTCGGGGTTGCCCAGACTCCAGTCCCAGGGCCGGATCTCGATGCGCTCGAACAGGCCGGCGTGCATGTAGGGGTCGCCGCACAGGAAGCGTTTCACGTCTTCGAGATGCTCGGCCTCGATGACCAGCAGCGTGCCGTTCATGGTCTCGTCCTGTGCGTCAAGGGTCGGGCCGCCCAGGCGCACAAAGACCCGGTGGTCGGCGGCGGCGCGCAGGTAGGCACGGTGGGCGGGTCGGACCCGATCGCGCACGGCGCGCATGCCCGGCTTGTCGGTGGCGAAGATGGCATAGAAGCGTGACATGAGGCTCACCGTGGCTCGAGCACGAAGTCGTAGTGCGCTTCGCGGAACGGGCCGTCGAAGCCGAAGCGCGCGGCCAGCGGATGACTGGCATCGCGTTCCTCGTAGGCGACCTGCAAGGACGGCATGACTCCGAACACCGCGTCCGATGCCAGATAAGGATCGCCTTGGTTGAACAGGTGCGTCACCAGCTTGCGATGCCCCGCCGCATCGATCATGAACAGGTGTGCCGGCCGCCACGGATGGCGGTTGGTGGCCTCGAGCATGCGGCCCACCGGCCCGTCGGTGGGAATCGGGTAGCAGACTGGCACGATGGTGCGGATCGCGTAGTAGCCGTCGGCATCGGTGCGGTAGCGGCCGCGCAGGTTGCCGCCTGGCTGTGCCATGTCCTGCCCGGAATACATGCCGTTGGCGGCGGTCTCCCAGACGTTGAGGACGGCGTCGCGCAGCGGCGTGCCGTCGGTCGAGCAGACGCGCCCATGCACCAGCGCGGGCATGCCCGCTGTAGCCGCCATGTTTTCGCCACAGGCGCGCTCGGGCATGCCGGGGATGTAGAACGGGCCGAACACGGTGGTGTCGGTGGCGCCGCTGGCGTGGCGGTGGTTGATCGCATCGTCCAGCATCCACACGCCCAGCGTGTCGGACAGCAGAATGAATTCGTGCCGCACCAGCCCGTCGCATATTTTGCCGGTGTCCGTCAGGAAGCGGATTGCGGCGAACCACTCTTCCTGGGTCGGCTCCACTTCGCGCACGTAGGCGTGCAGGTGCCGCACCAGCGCCTGCATCAGCGTGCGCATACGCGGGTCCGGCGTATCGGCCAGGCGCGCCACGACCTGCTCGGTCAGAGCCGCCTCGGCAGCGGTGTGGGATGTCTCCATGGGTTATCCTTGGGGGGCGCCGCGAGGCGGGCGCTCACGCCGGCATCTCGCCGCGCCAGGCGCGGCCGAGCAGGGCGCGAATCGCCGCCGGCTCGATCGGCCGCGGATTGTAGTAGGGATTGGAGCAGGCCAGGGTGGCGGCTTCGTCCAGTCCCGCTTCCGGCATGCCGGCTTCAGCCAGCGCCGTCGGGATGCCCAGCGCCTGGTTCAGCCTGAACAGCAGCGGCCCCGCATCGGCAGCCTGTTCGCCGCCCAGCGCCCGCGCCGCGCGCAGCAGCGCCTGCGGCGCGGCGGCGTGGTTGTAGTGGGCGGTGTGCGGCAGCATGGCGGCATGGGTCTGCGCGTGCGGCAGGTTGAAGGTGCCGCCCAGCGTGTGGCAAAGCTTGTGGTGCAGCGCCAATCCCACGTTGCCGAGGCACACGCCGGCAAGCCAGGCGCCATAAGGCGCGCGGCTGCGCGCGTCGATATCGGCCGGATTGCGCACCACCGCGGGCAGCGCGCCAGCCAGCGCGCGGATCGCTTCCTCGGCCATCAGGCTGATGATCGGGTTTGCGTCCTGAGCATACAGGGCTTCCACGGCATGGGCCATGGCATTCATGCCCGGAGGCCGCCGAAATGGCTGCGGGCAGCGTCAGCGTGAGTTCCGGATCGTAGAGTACGGTCCGGGGCAGCACGCGCGGGTCACGCCCGGTGGTCTTCAGGCGGCCTTCAGTGATGCCGTAGATCGGCGTGACTTCCGAGCCGGCATACGTGGTGGGTACGGCCAGGATCGGCTGCGCCGATTCCAGCGCGATGGCCTTGCCCAGCCCGATCGTGGAACCGCCGCCCACGGCCACGTAGCAATCGGCGCCGAGCCGCTGCGCTTCGGCCCGCGCAGCGCGGGCGGCCTCGACCGGCACGTGCATCACCGCCTGGTCATGGACGCCGGCGGGGCGCTCGCCGAGCAGCGCCGCCGCGCGCTCGCCCAGGCCGCGCTGCTCTGGCGTGGTCAGCACCAGCGCGCGGTGCGCGCCAAGCCGGGCCACTTCATCAGGCAGCTGCGTCAGCGCACCGTGCCCGAAGACTACGCGCGACGGCGCGCACTGGTAGACAAAGGCTTCCATCGCAACCTCTCAGCGCTTGAAATGCGGCGGCACGACCGCATCCACGTTGACCCATACCGAGCGCGCCTCGGTGTAGTCGTGCATGGCCTCGAAGCCCATCTCGCGGCCGTAGCCGGACTGGCCCACGCCGCCGAAGGGGCTGCCCGGGTTGACGCGCTTGTAGCAGTTGATCCAGCACATGCCCGCGCGGATGGCGCCGGCGAGGCGGTGCGCGCGCGACAGATCGCGCGTCCACAGGCCGCTGCCGAGGCCGTATTCCGTCGCATTGGCGATGGCCAAAGCTTCTTCGTCATTACCGAAGCGCAGCACCGTGACGAAGGGGCCGAACACTTCTTCCTGCGCCACGCGGTCATGCGGCCGGGCTTCGACGATGGTCGGTTCGACGTAGTAGCCGGCCGACAAGCCCTGCGCCGCTGGCGCCCTGCCGCCCGCCAGCACACGGGCGCCCTGTTCGCGCGCAATGTCGAAATAGGACAGCACGCGGTCGCGGTGCTGCGCTGACGTCAGCGGACCCATCTCGGTCTCCGGATCGAGCGGGTTGCCCAGCCGGATCGAGCCGGCCAGCGCGCTGAAGCACTCAAGGAAGGCATCGGCGATGCGCTCGTGCAGCACCAGGCGCGAGCCTGCGATGCAAGCCTGACCCTGGTTGTGGAAGATCGCCCAGGCCGCGCCGTTGACGGCGGCATCCAGGTCGGCATCGTCGAACACGATGTTGGCGCCCTTGCCGCCCAGCTCCAGCTGCACACGCTTGAGGTTGCCCTGCGAGGCGGCGACGATGCGACGGCCGGTGGCGGTGGAGCCGGTAAAGGCGATCTTGCCCACGCCGGGGTGCTCGGCCAGCCGCTGGCCGGCGGTATGGCCATATCCCGGCACCATGTTGACTACGCCCTCGGGAATGCCCACTTCGGCCATCAGTTCGGCGATGCGCAGGGAGGACAGCGGCGTCAGCTCCGACGGCTTGATCACCACGGTGTTGCCGGCGGCCAGTGCCGGCCCCATCTTCCAGCTGGTGAACATCAGCGGGAAGTTCCACGGCACGATCTGTCCCACCACGCCGATCGGCGCGCGCTGCACGTAGTTGAGGAAGCCGGTCTCGACCGGGATCACCGAGCCCTGCAGCTTGTCGGCCATGCCGCCGAAGTAGCGGAAGCAGGCAGCCGTGCGCGGCACGTCCAGCATGCGCGAATCGCGGATGGGGTGCCCCGTGTCCAGCGATTCGAGCTGTGCCAGCTCCTCGGTGTGGGCTTCGATCTTGTCGGCCAGCTTCAGCAGCAGGCGCCCGCGCTCGGCCGCGGCCATGCGCGACCATTTGGGAAACGCGCGGGCAGCGGCCTCTACGGCCAGGTCGACGTCAGCCGCTTCTGCGGCGGCAATCGCGGTGATCACGCTGCCGTCGTGCGGATTCAGCACGTCGATGGTGCCGCCGCCGATGGCATCGACAAAGCGGCCGTTGATGAATAGCTTGTTCTGCATGGTGCAATCGTTTTCGTAAAGTCGGTCGGGAGGAGGCGTCGGAATTGGACCGTCAGAATTCGACCGGGTAGGGCTTCAGTTCCCCGCTCTCGTGGCGCTTGGGCAGGTTCGGCGTGGCGTTCTCCCAGACCAGTAGCATCGAGCGCTTGGTCGAGTAGCCCTGGTGTCGGATGTCGGCCGGCATGGCGCAGATATCGCCCGCACGCGCAGTGATGCGGGCACGCGGGGCGCCGGTGTTCTTGTCGCCGATGTCCCAGATGATTTCGTCGGACAGTTGCAGGAACCACTCGACGCGGTCGTTGCCGTGGAACACGGGCAGGATGAACTCCTCGGTGGTGGGGCAGAACAGGCTCTGGCCGCAGACGGAGGTCACCGAGGGGTTCCAGGTCACGTCGGAGCGCGACAGGTACTTGAACAGGTTGAAGGCATGCAGCTGTCCTTCGAAGCCGGGCTCGGCGTGGATCTCGGGCTCGTCCTGGGGCACATCGAGGAAAGCGCGGTTGACCGGCAGGTCGTCACGCAGCGGCGAGTCGTCGGGCAGACCCGGCATGCGGCGCGTGGCGATGCGCGTTCGCTCGATGGCGGCGCTGTTCTCGCCATGCTTGCTGCCGAACGCGGTGCCGGTTTCTTCGGGTGCGGCAAACGGATCGAAGCCTTCATTGGTCCAGTCGTGCAGGATGGCCTTGAAGGTGGCCATGATCAGGGGCGTTTCGAAGGTCTCGGTGTAGTCGACACCGGCCTCCTTCATCACGCCGTTAAAGGCGCCCGCGTACATGTCCACCTTGCCGTAGTGGTTACGCGTGCCGATCACGTGGTCGAAGTTGACCCAGCCGTAGAAGAAGCCCCAGGAGACATCGCGCATCATCGCGCGCAGGAAGGCGTCGGCCGGGATGGCGTGTGTGCGGGTCTGCCCCAGGGCAGGCCACTGGACGGTGGCGAAATAGGCGTCGCGCGAAAAGCGGAACGCGCCGAGCGTGAAGGTGCGGTAGCCGGTGCCGGCGTCGGGCGCGCTTGCCTGCACCTTGTCGGCGGCAAAGCCTTGGGCGAGGGTTTCCGGCTTGTCGGCGAGATCGAGCATGGCCATGAGAGGGCTCCTGAATGGATGGCGAGGTTAGGGATGCGGAAGGCGGAAAGCGGAAAGCGGGGATCACTGCAGGCAGATCTCGGCCCACTTCTCCACCGAAAGCGCGCCTTGCTTCGTCTGCAGCACCAGCGTGCACGCCGCAGGGGCGAGGAAGCGATAGGCGCAGCCGGCAGGCAGCAGGCTCTGGTGGCCTTTGCGCAGGGCCACGTAGCCCATCCTGCGGCCTGCCGGGTCCGTGCCGGCGAGCACGGCACCGTCGGCTTGTGCCACTGGCTGCTCCACCGCAATGAACTCGACGCGCACTTCGCCATCCATGGCGATCACGAATTCGTCATGGGCGCAGGCAAACCACGGGGAATCGCCCTCGGCGCGCAGTACCTCGACGACGTATTCGAGGTTCTTGCCGACCACAACTCTTTCGTAAGGCCTTGCCTTCGAGGCAACTTCGAACACATTGGAAAACACATAGTGGCGCGCATCGCCCTGCGTCACTTCGATGCTTCCCTTGTGGTAGTTGTCGAGGGCGCCGAACACGGTCCTGTATGCGGTAGTCATGATGACTGTCTCCTTTTGTCATGGCAGAGTCGTTGGCAGAACAATAAGTGCCATCGCATCGCAACAACAATTGCCTGAATGGTGAATGTGCCCTTCGTGAATTCCGAAGAATGGGTCCTCAGTGAAGCTTTAGCCGACGCATGGCAACGAGCGCCGTTCCCGGCAACGCGGGAACGGAGCTTCTTGTTCTGAGGCAAGGGCGAAAGCACCGACCCCGTCGGCACGAAGGCGACGGGAAATATTCAGATCGACGTCCGGAACAGGCTCTCAGGAAACCCAGCCGCGCGTGAGCAGCGGGATGTCCCACGCCGGCTCGCCGGCCAGGCGTTCGGCCAGGAAGTCCACCAGCATCCTCACCTTGACCGCATGGCGCTGCGTGATGGGATAGACGGCCGCGAAGTGAAACGGCGCGAGCGTATAGTCGGTCAGAACGGGAACCAGGCGCTCGCTCTGGAGATCAGAGCTGGCGACCAGGGTCGGCAGGCAGACGATGCAGGCGCCCGAGGCGGCGTAGTCGCGCAGCAGATGCACGGAGTTGGAGCGCACCTGTCCAGACAGCTCCAGCGACACGGTTTCGTCTCCGCGTGTGAACACCCAGCGACTACGCGAGGGATATCCCGCGTAGAGCGCCGTCGTATGCTGCAGGAGGTCGGCGGGCGCGGCCGGCTTGCCGTGCCGCGCGATGTATTCCGGCGTGGCACAGAACAGCCGCCGCACGGGAAACAGCCGCTTCTCGATCAGCGAACCGGAAATCGGCGGAAAGATCTGGAAAGCAACGTCGAATCCTTCTTCGATCGGGTCGACCACGCGGTCGTTGACGATGATGTCGAGCTGGATGCCGCCGTAGCGCTGCGTGAAGGCATTGAGCAGTTCGCCGAAATGCTCGATCGCGTAGCCGGGCAGCATCTGGATGCGCAGGCGCCCGGTGGGGGTGCCCTTGAGATCGCGCATCTGGTCAGTCAGGCTATTGAGCTGAGAGACCACCTCAGCGCATTCCTTGTAGTAGGCGTCGCCAACTTCCGAGAGGCGCACGTGGCGCGTACTACGGTGGAACAGCGGCGCGCCGATGAACTTCTCGAGTTGCTGTACGCGGCTAGTCACGATCGAACCGGCCAATCCCAACTGTCGCGCCGCCGCGGCAAAACTGCTGGCTTCCGCCACGCGCACGAATGCCTCGATGGCAAGAAAGTAATTCATACTGTCTCTGTCAGAGGTGGGTCTGCATGCCCGCCTTTCTTCGCGATTCCGGAATGGTAGGGCGCGGCCTGGTGCCCATTCATCTGAAATTCTGCGCAATCTGATCGGATCGTATAGTACTCGACCATGAGATCGCCAGGGTCATTCCCTGCGTCCGTGCGCATCCGCGTGAGCGGCGCCATCACAACACGATGCTTCGGTTTGGAAAGATTTGACTTTCGTGCTGCTAAAGAGCTTGCTCATTGCGTCATCCTAGAGTCAGTGTCGGGATGGTGAGATGTTCATGGTAAATCTGGCTTCCCAGAAGAGGCGATTTGGTAATAACTTTCATTCCTTAGCGGAATACCGCCGCGTTCAAGCAAGGGGCGTCTTGCGCGACAAGAAAATAGAACCTCCTCGCACAGTCAAACGCGCCCACGCGGACTCGCCCGTCGGGGCGACGCCGGCCGATATCGATATCGGGCAAGGTGCAGGCGCGCGGTGCTTTACCAGAGCGCTTCCGTCGAAGGTAGGCAGCCTCCGAAGCTTCGTGGGGGCGTGAGACGCGCGAGCATTCTTTTGATCCGATCGAGGATTTCTTTTCGACGGGCGAGTATCTACAGTGCTGTCATGCGGGCTGAACGGTCCCAACAAGTTTTAGCGTCTATTGTCACGGGGGTAGCGTTGTGCTGGGGCGACCTGATGCTCCCGTGGTCGCAGGTATAACCGTGTCGGAAGGAAGGAACTCGAACCGCGCGGAGCACTCTGGCGAATCCAATCTAAGCGGAGCGTGCTGGTGTGAGCTAGTAAGTACACTCGCACGATACCAATGTATGTTGTTGCACTTGGACATTCAGGGTAACGTGCTTGTGTTTGGCGATGAAATGACGCGGCCGAGTTGCGTGTTTTTGCTGGCTTTGCGCATCGCCTGATTTGAGATCGCTCCCGGGAGCAACGCTGCTCCGTGGTGGCGAACGATGGAGAAGGATCGATCATGAAATTTCAGCTTCAAGTAGCCGAACGAAACGAGTCGGGCAATTGGCATCTTGCGTTGATCCGATGGGCGATGGTGGCAATTTTTATCTGGTTTGGGATCCAGAAATTCACGTCATACGCGGCCGACGCGATCGCCCCGCTCATATCGCACAGCCCGTTCATGAGCTGGTTGACAGTATTCGGCGTAATAGGCGAGGCGAGGGTCATCGGGACGATCGAATTCATCACGGCGGCGCTCTTGATCATCGGTTCGGTCAGTCCAATCGCATCTGCACTTGGCGGAGCGATGGCGAGCGGTACGTTCATTCTGACATCGTCGTTCGTCTTCAGCACGCCGGGCATCATCCTGCGGAGTCCGACGGGCTTTCCGTTTATATCGACGTTGCCTGCACAGTTTCTCATCAAGGATTTCGCACTGCTTGCCGCATGCCTCACGCTTCTGTTCGCCTCCGTAACGCGACGCCGCGAGGTTTGACGCAAAACGCAGTAGGGCCACGGCAAAAACGCACACCGGGGCGTGTTGGTTTCGTGCGTTTCAGGCGGCCAAGGGAGCGATGACAAAATCTGCATGTGTCACGTCGATGCCCGCCGCTCCTGCTTCAGCGGGCGGCGCCGGTGGTGTCGCGTTCTTGCCTCGGCCGGGCAGCGCCGACGGGCCAAACTCGCAGGAATCGACTGCGCAGCGGCCACTACCGGTACAAGCGCCGAAAGCGCTCCCTCGTCGGACTGCATTGCCTGTCGGTTCTGCCCAATCCATTTGCGTAGCTGGTTGGCGTTGATGCCAGCCTTGAGTGCCACGCTCGAGACCGACGCCCCCGAACTCAAAAGGCGAGCGCCATGATCTACAGCCTGATGCTTACGTGCCGCGCCTGTGACGTCGAGCTGTACGCCTATCTGCTTCACGTCCTCAACAGCAAACCGCGCCGCCGCACTCTGCCTGAGCGACGGGACGATCGTCGCGCTCAAGCCCGGTACTCGGTCACACGAGATAAACTGGTTACCCGGTAACAGCGAGGCGCTAGCGGGGCACGTTGAAGTATTGATCCCGCTGCTCCGAATCTGGATCGAGGCGCACGATCGCGTCGTCCGCTCGCAAGATCAGTCGCTCCAACATCTGACGCTTCGTGACCGCGTAGCGGCGCGCCAGCCGTGCAAGAGCGAGATCGGCTTCTGTACTGACCCACATGTCTAGGCGTCGCTCTCCGTTGCCCTCGTTGCCAGCCGTCGCGCGCCTTGCCCGATAGGCGGCCTGCCGCTGTGCTGTCGTTTGCGCCATCCTGCACTCCCTCATGATCGTTACACGGTAACATTCCATGCGGAAACGTTACCGGGTAACAACCGAACCCTCAAGGTGTGCTGGATTTAGCGCTTACAGTTGACCAGTGGAAACCGCTTCAAGATAAGCGACCAGATCCGCTCGGGTGCGCGCGTCCGGAATACCGGGAGAGCTCATCGTGTTACCTGCACACCAGCGCCGCTGGACTCTTGAGCGAGGCATCCAGGTTCCGTTTGTCCCAGACCAGGCCTGACCGCTTGAGGGTATCCGAATAGCGGGCGAAACCATCTGCCGTACCGGCTTTGCGACCCCAGACGTCAACCAGGCTCGGCCATGTCATGTGGCGCCCCGGCGCAAACGAATGGCAGGCCATGCAGGCGCGGGCGGCTTTTGCACCGCGCGCGATGTCACCTTCGGCGCGAGCTGGAGCGATGAAAGCAAGCGTGGCCACGGCTGCGAACGCACCTAGGCCAGATTGTCGAATCATTGAACACCTCCAGTTTGCATGCCAGCTCGCCTCCGGCCGCCGGAATGCCGTCCTCTTCTTGCGGCGCGAAGTTCCCTGTGCCAATCGCCCTGTTGGCAGCTCTTCCAGAGACGGCCTATTTGCGGCCCCTTCCGGACCTGCGACGACTTTTACGCGAGCGAACCACACGCTCGGATACGGGCGGACGGCGAGCGCCATACCGGCGTCTGAGCTACCAGGCGAACAAGCATATCGTAGAGAACGACAACGCCAAGGCGATCAGGATCGCCGCAATGACGTGAGCTGGAAGATTGAACATAGTGCTTGAATTCGCTCATGGTGCTCGGCCCCACTTCAATGACAAGGGATACATCGGCCTGAGCGACCTACACATGCCGCCAAAAACGGCCGCATGCGACTAGACGTGCTTACTTGCGCTGCATATCCACGACGGTCGGCTTGCCGTTGACCTTGTCGAACATGACCGACACTGACTCCCCTTCCTTGAAGTTCTTCAACGAGGCGCGATCCTTGACCGGGAACGCCATGGTCATAGCGGACATGCCGAGGTTCTCGATCGGGTCGTGCTTGAGGGTAACTTTTCCGGCCTTCGCATCAATTTTCTTGATTTCCGCCGCCACGGGGTGTGGGGCCTGCTTCGAATCGGCTGACGGCTTCATGTCCATGCCCTTCATGTCCATGCCTTTGTCCATGCCATCCATCGACCCTGCTGCAAATGCAACCGGTGCGGCGGCGAGAGCAGCAATGATGGCGAGAGTCTTGAGGTGTTTCATTGTGATTCCTCCTGAAGTGAGGGGTGGGTGGAAAGTGGGACAGGTTTGGTCTGGCGTCTGCGTATCAGCAAGTACACCGCCGGCACAACAAACAGGGAAAGCAATGGCGCGGTGACCATGCCGCCGACCATCGGGGCCGCAATGCGTTGCATGACCTCTGAGCCGGTGCCATGCGACCACATGATGGGAATCAGGCCGGCGAGAATGACAGCGACCGTCATGGCTTTGGGGCGCACCCGCAGCACAGCCCCTTCCTGAATGGCGTCCAGCAACGCGGGCACGCTGGTTTCGCCTCGGCCCTCGCGTTCGCTCCAGGCTTGCTTCAGGTAGAGCAGCATAATGACGCCAAACTCGGCCGCTACGCCGGCCAGGGCGATGAAGCCGACGACGCCGGCCACCGACAGGTTGTAGCCCAGCAGATAGAGCAGCCAGAATCCGCCGATGAGCGCAAGCGGCAGCGTGCCCATGATTAGCAGCGCCTCATCCAGGCGGCCGAACACCAGGTACAGCAACACGAAGATGATCAGCAACGTGAACGGCACCACCACCTTCAGTTTCGCGGTAGCCCGTTCCAGGTACTCGAACTGCCCCGACCAACTGAGGGAATAGCCCGCTGGCATCGGCACCGCCTTGGCCACCACGGCCTGCATGTCGTGGACGGCCGAGCGCAGGTCGCGTCCGCGGATGTCTACGTACACCCAGCCGGATAGGCGGGCGTTTTCGCTGCGCATCATCGGCGGGCCCTGCACCACCTGGATACGTGCCACGTCGGACAGCGTGATCTGCCGGCCCCTGTCGGTGACGATGGGAAGGGCTCGCAGTTGCTCCACCGAGTCGCGGTAGTCTCGCGGATAGCGGACATTGATGGGAAAGCGCGCCAGCCCGTCGACCACTTCCCCGACGTTGTCGCCACCGATGGCGGAGGACACGATGCGCTGGACATCCTCGATGTTGAGTCCATACCGCCCGGCCGCCATGCGGTCGATGTCGACATCGATGTAGCGCCCTCCGGTCAAACGCTCGGCGAGCGCCGAGGTGACGCCCGGTACCGTCTTGACGGCTTCTTGGATCCGCGTGGCCAGCCGATCGATCTCCTTCAGGTCCGTGCCCGCCACCTTGATGCCGACCGGACTCTTGATGCCAGTGGCGAGCATGTCAATCCGGTTGCGGATGGGCGGCACCCAGATGTTGGAGAGGCCTGGCACTTTCACGACGCGGTCGAGTTCCTCCACCAGCTTGTCGGTCGTCATGCCGGCACGCCACTGGTCGCGGGGCTTGAACTGGATGGTGGTCTCGAACATCTCTATAGGCGTCGGGTCGGTCGCGGTATCGGCGCGGCCTGCCTTGCCGAATACGGTGGCCACCTCTGGCACGGTCTTGATCAGGCGGTCGGTCTGTTGCAGCAACTGGGCTGCCTTGCCGGCGGACAGCCCCGGGAGTGCCGACGGCATGTAGAGCAGATCACCCTCGTCGAGCGGCGGCATGAACTCGCCACCGATGCGCATGATCGGCCAGGCGGTGGCGACCAGCAGCACCGCGGCAATGGCCACGGTGACCTTGGGATAGGCGAGCACCCTGGCCAGCACCGGCTGATAGGCGCGGATCAGCCACCGACTGAGCGGATTGGACTGCTCCGTAGGAATTCTGCCGCGGATCATGTAGCCCATCAGAACCGGCACCAGCGTGACGGAGAGGCCTGCCGCGGCCGCCATCGAATAGGTCTTGGTAAAGGCCAGCGGGGAGAACAGGCGGCCTTCCTGCGCCTCCAGCGTGAACACCGGGATGAACGACAGCGTAATGATCAGCAGCGAGAAGAACAGCGCGGGTCCCACCTCGGCGGCTGACTCGCCAATCACGCTCCAGCGCTCGTGTCCTGTCATTTCCCGCCCGGGATTGTCCGCGTGCCAGTGCTCCAGATGCTTATGCGCGTTCTCGATCATGTCGCTGGGCGGCATCGACCATGGCGCCGATGGCGATGGCGATGCCGCCCAGCGACATGATGTTGGCATTGACGCCTTGGTACCGCATGACCAGGAAAGCGGCCAGCACGCCCAGCGGCAGCGAAACAATGGCAACCAAGGCTGAGCGTAGGTGGAACAGGAAGAGCAGGCAGACCAGCGCAACGACGATGAACTCTTCGATCAGCTTGTGCGTCAGGTCTTCTACCGCCCGGTTGATCAGCGCCGACCGGTCGTAGGTGGAGACGATCTCGACGCCAGGCGGCAGACTTTTCTGTAGCGTGGCGAGCTTCGCCTTGACCGTCTCGATGGTCTCCAGCGCGTTCTTGCCCGAGCGCATCACGATGACGCCGCCGGCGACCTCTCCCTGGCCATCGAGCTCGGCGACACCGCGCCGCGTCTCGGGCCCGAGCTGCACCGTGGCAACATCGCCCAGCCGCACGGGAATGCCGGCATCGCTGGTTACCAGCGGAACCTGCCGGAAATCATCGAGCGTCTTCAGGTACCCGCTGGCCCGGACTATGTACTCCGCCTCGCCCAATTCCAGGACCGAGCCACCAGTCTCCTGGTTGGCGCCCTTGAGTGCCGCCAGCACCTTGGCCTGCGACAGGTTGTAGGCGCGCAGGCGGTCCGGCATCAGAACGACCTGAAACTGCTTCACCATCCCGCCGAGGGAGGCGACCTCGGCGACATTGGGCAGCGATTTCAGCTCGAAGCGAAGGAACCAGTCCTGCAGCCCGCGCAGTTGACTGAGGTCATGCTGCCCGGTCTTGTCCACCAGCGTGTACTCGTAGATCCAGCCAACGCCGGTGGCATCCGGGCCCAGCGCTGGCTTGGCCGCGGCCGGCAGGCGGGATTGCACCTGATTCAGATATTCCAGCACCCGGGAGCGCGCCCAGTACAGGTCAGTGCCGTCCTCGAACAGCACATAGACAAAGGAGTCACCAAAGAATGAGTAGCCACGCACCGTCTTGGCGCCCGGCACCGACAGCATCGTGGTGGTCAGCGGGTAGGTGACCTGATTTTCGACAATCTGCGGCGCCTGGCCGGGGAACGGCGTGCGGATAATCACTTGCACGTCCGACAGGTCCGGCAAGGCATCGAGCGGCGTGCTGCGCACGGCCCACAATCCCCATGCGGTCAGCATGACCGTTGCCAGCAGGACCAGGAAGCGATTACGGATGGACGCGAGAATGAGCCGGGCGATCATGGCTTGGCTCCCTGGGCGCTGGCAGCCGCCTCGACCGAGGACAGGATGGGCATGCCGTCGCTATTCAGATGGAAGCGGAACCGAACGCGGTCGCCGGGCTTGAATCCTTTGGGCAAGCCGGCGGGCGGCGCAGCAAAATCCATCGTCATTGCGCCCCACTGTGCCGAGGGGATAGGGCCATGCGAGATGGTCAGCCCGTCGCCCGTCACCGCCTCGATGCGCCCGACACCTTCATGCTCGGCCGCCGGAGCTGCAGGGGTGGAAGCCGCCGGTGTCGCGGACATGCGTTCGGTGGTGCCACGCAGGCTGGCCTCCGAGTCGATGAGAAACTGCCCGGAGGTGACCACTTTTTGGCCAGCCTGGAGGCCGGACAGCACCTCGACCATGCCTGCGGCCTCGCGGCCGGTCTTGACTTCCGTTGCCACAAAGCCTGCCTTGCCGCCATCCACAATGACGATGCTGCGCTGGCCCGTGCGGATGACGGACTCCAACGGAATCAGGAGGGCTTCCTTTTGATCACCGCTGTCAAACCGGACCGTCATGAACATGCCCGGCAACATTTGCCTGCCCTTGTTGGGCAGGACAATGCGCACCTTGATGGTTCGCGTGGCCGGATTGACGTCGGGCAGGACAGTATCGACCTTACCAACCAGTGGCTCGGGCGCGCCGGTCGGCGACACCTTGACCGCCAGGCCAGGCACAATGGCACGTGCCTGGCCCTCCGGTACCTCGGCAATTACCCAAACCTGGCTCAGGTCGGCCAGGCGGAACAGGGCCATGCCAGGGGAGACGGTCATGCCCTCACGAACGGCAACCTCGGTCACGAGGCCATCGACGGGGCTCACAATGCCAAGACTGGGTTGGAGCTTGCCGGATGTCTCGACAGCGCTGACCTGACCGGGCGTCATGCCTGCCTGCAGCATGCGGGCCCTGGCCGCGCCGCGCAGGCCGGATTGTTCACCCGCGGCCATGCGGGACACGGCGAGATATTCCTCCTGCGCGGCCACCCAGTCTGGCGAGTACAGGCTCACCAGCGCTTGCCCCCGCCGAACCGGGTCAAGGGTCGCCTTGACCGCGACATGCTGGACGAAGGCGTTCGTTCGTGCCTGGATCACCTGGACGCTGCGTTCGTCGATGGCGACATTGCCAGGTGCCTCGAGGACGGCGCTCATCCGGCCTTGACCTCGGCCGTGCGGATGCCGAGATTCTGCGCGACACGGCTGTCGACCCCGCCACCATCCCCGTCCGCGTAGACCGGCACGAGCTGCATGTCCATGAAGGGGGACTTGCCCGGCTTGTCGAAGCGCTGGCCAGGCACCATGGGATCATGCCAGTACAGGATGCTCTTGCCGGTCTTCGGATCGGTGTTGCCTGCTTTGGGAGCGGACTCCGCGCCAGGCGCAGCCGACGACTGCGCCGATTGTGTCCCGCGCGTGACGCCAAGGTGGTAGGCGCCATAGGTAGCGGCCCCGACGAGAACGAGGCCTGCCGCCGTTGCAATGACTTGTTTCTTCATTTGAGTTCCTTGATGGCCGGCTCGGTTTGTGCGGTAGGCAGCGGGACCAGGAAGGTCAAGTCGGCCCAAAGCTTCGCAGTCTTGGCTTCCAGTGTCAGCCGCTCCAGTTTCGTATCGATGGCGCGATGGTTTGCCTCGGCGACGGCAAGCAGTGTTCCGGTGTTTGCCCGGTAGGCCGTCAGGGCCGCTTCCGCCTGCGTGTTGGCGAGCGGCAAGGTTTTCTCGTCGTAGCGCCGGAGGCGGTCAAGATTGCGCTGCAGTTCGGCAAGCTTGACTCCCACCATGGCCTGGGTATTGCGCCGGATGACTTCGGATTTGGCACGCGCGTCGTTTGCCTGCGCCAGCTTGGCAGCAACGTCACGATCCTGACGATTGCCCTGGTCCCACGGTAAGGGGAAGCTGACGTTCAGCGACACCATATTGGAGTAGGCAGAACCGCGCTGGCTGTACTCCAGTTCAACCGTAAGATCCGGTTTTTTGGCTTCAGTGGCAATCCGGATCTCCGACTCGGCCAACGCAACTTCGCGCTGCGCCGCCGCCATCTCTGGCACTGTGTCCAACTCACCTTTCGCGAGCTGCTGGATGCGTAGGGGCACATTGAGCGGCGGACGGTCTGACAGCGGACGACTGGCCGCGGGGCCGACCCAACGCTCCAGATTCACGGCAGTGGTCGCAATGGTGGCGCGGTTTTCGTCCTGGCGGTCATGCAGCTTTTGGAGTTCCAACTCCATCGCAAGGACGTCTGCGCGCGTACCGCGTCCGCTGCGATAGGCAGCGCTTGCCGCCTGGAGAGCCAGTTCGAGTGGATGGCCGTGATGCCCGAGCAGGATGCCGGTCTGTTCGGCATACCACCGGTCTAGCCATGCGGAGACTGCATTGCGTTGCATGTTGGCTAGGCTGACCGCGCGTTGCCCCTCGGCGGCAGAGGCCTCCGCCTCGAAGCGCGCCGCCTTGGCGCGGCGCTTGTCCGAGCGCGTGAACTCCTGCATCACGCTGACGGACCGCTGGGTCATGAAGTCCCTGCTGAGCGAGAACTGGTCTGGCCCATTCACCGGGACGTTGTTCAGCCCGAGCTTGAGCACAGGATCTGGCAACTGGCCGGCGGCGACCGCCATTTGCACGGCCGCCTCGACGGCGCCGCGCGAGGATTCGGCATCGCCGGCGTGCGTGGTCGCGAGCGCCAGGGCTTCCTCGAGGGAAAGAGAAGGGGCGGATTGCGCAGCCGCGGCTTGCGACACCGCCAAGCCGAATGCGGGCGCGCAAAGCAGCGCCAGCGTCAGGCGACGTAGAAAAAGCATAAAGCCTCCATGAACGACGACAGCTACCCGAGTCTAGAGGGGCAGCACGAAATTGACGTCGATCTGGAGGCTACGTTTGAAAACTGCAGTGAAGGATGTTCAGGGGCGGCGGGCCGCGCGCCTCCACCTCTGCGCGCAGCGCGATGCGGACATCGGCGAGGACCACGCGCGTGGGTTCAATGACGCTCACCAGCACCGGCAGGAATGCCGGAAGCTGTGGCGACACATGGTCGGCATTCTTGGAATCGGCCTGGCAGTGCGCCAGGCAGAGCGCACTTTGGTCAGCGCCATGGTCATCACTGTCAGCCGCCATGTCGGCACAAGATTCGGTCATTGCCGCCGTCGTGCCGCTGCCTTCCATCTGGTAGCGGCTACCGGTACAGGCGTACGCGGCCGCTGCCAGTTGAACTGTCAGGAATACAACGAGCAGGAGGCCGGCGAAGAAGGGACGCCGGCGAGCAGAGTGACGCAAGAGTGCTTTGCCGTGGGTGTGATTGTGGCAAGGATACTGCTTTTTTCGGGTCATGCAACCTGACTTTTTGGCCCAGGCATTGTTTGTTGCAACGGCTGATAGCGCCCAGCCCGAATTCAGAGGAACCGCTTCCTTGACCTTCCCACGGGGGCAAGGTCTATCGTCAAGTCATCGACACTCGGTTGCCCATCAGCAGGCGGCCTGCGGCGAGCGGTGCCCGCCGGACCGACAAGGGACGAGAGGCAAGGAGCACATATCATGAACATCGGACAAGCCGCCAGCGTATCCGGGGTCTCGGCCAAGATGATCCGCTACTACGAGAGTATCGGCCTGGTGACTTCCGCGGAGCGAAGCGCGGGGAACTACCGGACATATGGCGAAGCAGAGATCCATACGCTGCGCTTCATCGGGCGAGCGCGGACGATGGGTTTCCCGATGGCGCAGATTCGGGAGCTGCTTGGGCTGTGGCAAAACAAGCGGCGCGCGAGCGCAACGGTGAAGGCGATCGCGGAACAGCGGATTCAGGAACTGGACGCCCGCATTGCCGCGCTTTCCGGCATGCGCGACACACTCCTGTATTTGTCGGCGCATTGCGAAGGCGACAGTCGCCCCGCCTGTCCGATCCTTGACGAAATCAGCGGCGAAGTCCCGCAAGAAGATACGGGGCTGCACACAACGAGGCATTGACGGCGATGAAGATGAGCGATCGGCACCGGCGGTCTGCAGGCGTTGCGCCAAGCCACGCCATTGCCGCAGCACAAGACGAAATGCACGCGCACTGTGGGCACGGCACTGTGAACGAACACGCGCCGAATCAACGGGATCAGCGCTTCTCCGGTCACGGGACTCCTACGTCTGGGGCCAGTGCGCGCGACCCGGTGTGTGGCATGACAGTCAAGCGCGATGCACCATACCAAGCGAGCTATGCCGGGGAGCAGTATTTCTTTTGCAGTAGCGCTTGCCAGGAGCGGTTTGAGGCAGATCCGACGCGCTATGTGGAGGAGCAAAACGAATCGGCACCCCATGAAGTCGAAGCGGCGCCGGGTACAACCTACACGTGCCCGATGCACCCTGAAATTCGCCAGGACCATCCAGGGACGTGCCCGAAGTGCGGGATGGCACTTGAGCCCGTCATGCCGAGCCTCGAGGACGACAAGAATCCAGAACTCGAAGCGTTTCGCCATCGCTTCTGGTGGACCGTGCCGCTGACGATCGCTGTCGTGTTGCTTGTGATGCTAGGGGACCGTTTCGCGGGTCTGGACCCCGTGACACAAAGCTGGGTGGAACTGGCGCTGTCCGCACCTGTGGTCCTGTGGGCCGGTTTGCCCATCTACTACCGATGCTTACAGTCGTTCCGGAACCGAAGTCCGAACATGTGGGCGCTGATCGGTCTCGGTACGGGGACGGCATTCGTGTATAGCGTCGTGGCCACGGTTGCGCCGGGACTCTTTCCTCCGGCCTTTATCATGCATGGCCGCATCGCCGTTTACTTTGAAGCCGCAGCCGTCATCATTTCGCTGACACTGCTCGGCCAGATCTTTGAGTTGAAGGCGCGCTCGCAGACCTCGGCGGCCATCAAGTCGCTGCTCGGCCTGGCACCCAAGACGGCACGCCGGCTTAATCCGGACGGCAGCGAGGACGATATTCCGCTGACGCACGTGCATGTCGGCGATCTGCTGCGGATTCGCCCGGGCGAGAAGGTACCCACCGATGGCGTCGTGACCGAAGGGGCCAGCGCCATCGATGAATCGATGATCACCGGTGAGCCCGTGCCCGTCTCCAAGCGCGTTGGCGATCACGTGATCGGCGCCACCATCAACACCTCGGGCAGCCTGGTAATGCGCTCGGAGAAGGTTGGCGCCCAGACGGTGCTGTCGCAGATCGTGCAGATGGTGGCCCAGGCGCAGCGTTCCAAGGCGCCGATGCAGCGGATGGCGGACCGGGTCGCCGGCGTGTTTGTGGTGGTGGTCGTAGCCATCGCCTTACTCACCTTCTTCACCTGGGGCATCTTCGGCCCTGAGCCGAGCTGGGTCTTTGGCCTGGTCAATGCGGTGGCTGTGCTAATCATTGCCTGTCCCTGCGCGCTGGGGCTTGCCACTCCGATGTCCATCATGGTGGCAAGCGGGAACGGTGCGACCAAGGGCATTCTGTTCCGGGACGCGGCGGCCATCGAGCATTTCCGCAACGTCGACACTCTGATCGTTGACAAGACCGGCACCCTGACCGAAGGCCGGCCGACCTTCGAACGGGCATTTGGCGTCGGCTCTTTTGAAGAGACCGAAGTGCTCCGTCTGGCGGCGAGCCTCGACCAAGGCAGCGAGCATCCGCTGGCTGCAACTCTCGTCACCGCAGCGCGTGAACGCGGGCTGCCTCTGGCGAAGGCTGAGGATTTCACCTCGGATACGGGCATGGGGGTACGCGGCCGCGTCGATCGCTACCAGCTCGTGCTGGGCAATGCCGCCCTGATGCACCAGGATCAAATCAGTGTCGCGCCACTAGCGCCTCAGGCTGATGCCCTTCGGCAGCAAGGCGCCAGTGTCATGTATCTAGCCGCCGACGGCAGGTTGGCAGGGGTGCTTGCCGTCTCCGATCCCGTCAAGGCCAGCACACCCGAAGCGCTTGCGACGCTCAAGGAAGCCGGCATACGCGTCGTGATGGCCACTGGCGACGGTGTTGTCACGGCACGTGCGGTGGCTGGCCGCCTCGGCATCGATGAGTTTCACGGCGAAGTCAAGCCGGCCGACAAGTTGGCGCTCGTTGAAAAACTGCAAGGGGAAGGACGCGTGGTCGCGATGGCAGGCGACGGCATCAACGATGCGCCGGCGTTGGCCAAAGCCGACGTCGGCGTCGCCATGGGAACCGGTACCGATGTGGCGATGCACAGCGCCCAGATGACCCTCGTCAAGGGCGACCTGCGCGGCATCGCTCGCGCGCGGGAGCTCTCCGAAGCCACCATCGCCAACATGCGGCAAAACTTGGGCTTTGCCTTTGTGTACAACGCGCTGGGTATCCCGCTGGCTGCCGGATTGCTGTACCCGTTCACCGGGTGGTTGCTGTCGCCGATGATTGCGGCATTGGCCATGAGCCTGAGTTCCGTCTCGGTAATCTCCAACGCACTACGACTGCGAAGCCGAGTGTCCTAGCGATCGTATATCGGCAGATCGTTATGCGTGGGATGCCACCGCACCCAACAACGTCTCCTCGCCTTGCTGCCCCGTTTTGGCAGCATAGACTAGGATTAATGATTGGCATGATTCATGAAGCATAGTCATAGCCCCTTCGCCCGGTTGCTCGCGCTGCTGTTGTTGGCGACGGTATTTTTTGCGCGCCTCGCGGTGGCAGGGTACCTATGCCCGCAAGAGTCCGGGGGGGCAATGGAACCGGTGGCAATGGCCACCATGACAAGCTGCCTGGAGATGGACCGCGCGCAGCCAGCCTTGTGCGCGGACCATCAGCAGGACGGTCGGCATTGGGCCGACAGCAACGGTCACGCTCACGATCTCGGTGTCTTGCCGGCTAAGGCTGGGCTTGTACACATTCTTCCGCCCACGCCGTACGCCTTCCGAATCTTCCACACGGCTGACAGCGCGAACACATCGCCTGGTCCGGTCTATCTCGCAACGGCCCGCTTGCGAATCTGATCTATCCCCACGCGTGGCCCACCTTGGCCACGCGCTCGATTGTCGTTGCTCTGCCCGAGCACGGGTGCTATGACCCCGTCTCGGCTGAGCCAATCCGAATTATGGGGAAGATCATCATGCACTCCACTCTCAAAACTATCGTTCTCATTTCGCTTGGCGTCGCGACCGCGCAGGCGTTCGCGGGTCCCGACTGGGACGTCATCAATCGCGCGCGCACTGCAGCGCAACACCCTGCTGCGCCACCCAGTACGTCTGCCTCCAGAGACGCGATGCTGGCGCGCTGCGACGAAATGATGAAGCAAATGGATTCCCATCCGGCAGGCGGCGGCAGCCAGAAGGGGGCTTCCGAGTCCAAGTGATTGAGCGCGCTTCGACTGATCTGGCGAAGCGCTGTCAACCACCGCGCGATTCGTCCGCACCCACCGATCCGACGCTGGTTTGGTGCGGGCCATTGAATCCGGTTCGACAAGGAGATCAACATGAATATGAAGTCGCTAATGGCTGCAACCCTTGCTCTCATGCTCGGCGCTAGTGGATGGTCTGCGGCCGCTACCGCAACCGATGCTGCGGAAGGGACTAAGGCTTTCGCAAAGGATAAAGGGCACGACATGATGAAGGACCAGATGATGGGTGGCGGGATGATGGGCAGTTGTCCAATGATGGGGCAACTGCCTCCGGGGAACGAGAAGCTCTCAATGCAGATGCACGCGGAAATGATGCGGACGATGGGCGAAATCATGCGCAAGTACGCGGACAAGATCCAGACGCCTCCGACGAAGTAAGGGCGCCGTTCCGATTCGAACCACCCCAACAGGAGTACTGCATATGAAATGCAATATGAAGACAATGATTGCCGCAGGCCTTGCCCTGATGGCTGTACTGGCCGCCGCCTATGCCGCGTTGCCACCGGTCCGGGCGCTTGTACTTGGTATGGGACCCTATCTCCTGCTCTTACTCTGCCCGCTATCGATGTGGCTGATGATGAAGAGCATGAGCGATCGAGTGAGCGCGATGACCGAGGATCGGCAAGAGCATGAGCCAGATCCGCTTCAGAGCAAAAAGTGACGGTACGCTTGGAGGGCGCAGGGCACGTGTCGCGGATTCGTGCCCAGCCCTCCGGCGAGGATTAGAGGTGGCATATGAGCAAATCGTTAATATGGAGAGCCCTTGTGATGGTGTTCGCCATTATCGGCGTGCTCGCATCCGTTGGCGCTGTAGGCATGTTATTGAGAAAGCAGAGGGTTCTTTGGTTGGCGGTCGCGGCTTCATAGCGAACCAGGGTAGATGCGGTTAGACCGCGACCGGTAACCAAAAAACCGTTTGTGCTGAACTGCTCCACAGGCGGTCGCCGCTATGGGCCTTGAATCGCTGCTGCAGGTTGACCAGACGCAGTCCGAATGAATGAACCGAGCGCCTCGTTTGTGAAACTGTAGCGCGAAAACCATGTGATGGGCAGCAGCAGGGAATGAATGCCTGAATGCCAGGTGTTGCACAACATTGGCGGGCGGGTCCGGGTCGGGCGCACAAGGACGGACGCGTTGCCATGGCAAGTCGATAGCAACGTGGTGCGCGGCGTCGTCTTAAGGGATCAGGACTCATGGGAAGTGGGGGGTGGTGCCCGCGGAAGTGCGCCCCGGCAGGAACGTGTCGATACAGACCATGTGCCCCTTGCCGCAGACGGAGCACTCGCGCAGCGACTTGCCAGTAAGCCGTTGGTAATGGTCGCGATAGTCTTCCGTTACGACGGGCGGTTCGACAGTGGGAGGCGCGCACGGCAGCGGCTGGCCAGCCACCCGTAACTGCGGATATGCTTGAAGCCGTCGGGCAGGACATGCAGCAGGAAGCGACGAATGAACTCGTCAGCCGTGAGTGTCATGGTCTTGCGCACGGTGTCCTGTCGGTAGTCCGTGCAGACGGTGCGGGCGGGATGGGCTCGGGGTGCGGCAGCAGATCGAAGGGACTGGAGGTGGAGAAAGTGGTGTTGGTGGCGACTTTGGGGGAGAGAAAATGTGCTGCAGCACATTTGCGCTACCTGCACGGCGACTAGGCGAAACGAGCCCGCCAAATCGGGGCGGCATTCTCCGCTCCATAGCGTTTTGGTGTGTCGGACCAATCGGGGGGGGCCTCACGAAACGGACTTTTGCGTACGTTAAGGCCGAATGCCCCTTTACACGGCGCCGGCGTCACGCGGTTCTTCGCCTCGCTGCAACGAGGCAATCAGCGGACATGACACATTGCCCTTGCGCGAATGGCACGCGCGCACGAGTTGGGTGAGCACCGATTCCATGCGCTCGAGATCGGCGAGCTTGTCCTGAATGTCGCGGAGCTTGTGCTCCGCGAGGCTGCTCGCCTCATCGCAATGCGTCCCATCCTCCAGTTTCAGCAGGTCCGCGATTTCGTCGAGGCTGAAGCCGAGCCGCTGGGCCGATTTGACGAACCGCACCCGCGTCACGTCCGCTGCGCCGTAGCGACGAATACTGCCGTACGGCCTCTCCGGCTCGAGCAGGAGGCCCTTGCGCTGATAGAACCGAATCGTCTCCACGTTGACGCCGGCCGCCTTCGCGAAGGCGCCGATGGTCAGATTTTCGCTACCGTTTTCCATACCGATTGACTCCGTACATAGGTACGGAAGTAACGTTATGCTACTCATCTGAAATCTGGAAGGGCAAGTGTATGGCGGAACCACAGAAATGGCGCGGCGCGCTCGCTGCCGGTGGACTGGCCGCGATCCTCGCGTCGACCTGCTGCCTCGGGCCGCTGGTGCTCGTCGCGCTGGGTGTCAGCGGCGCCTGGATCGGCAACCTGACTTTGCTCGAACCCTGGCGGCCGGCTTTCATCGGGACCGCGCTGGTGGCGCTGCTCATCGCCGGACGGCGCATCTTCCGGCCCGCTGCGGCATGCAGGCCCGGCGAGGTGTGCGCGATTCCACAGGTGCGCGCCGCGTGCAAGCTCATCTTCTGGATCGTGGTCTCGCTAGTACTGATCGCGCTCGGTTTCCCCTACGTACTGCCCCTGTTCTATTGAACCTGGAGTTCATCATGAAAAAGATGTTTGCTGCACTCGCGCTCGCCGTAGTTGCCGTCCCGGTCTGGGCCGCGACGCAGACGGTCACGCTGTCTGTGCCCGGCATGACGTGCGCGGCCTGCCCGATCACGGTCAAACACGCGCTGTCCAAAGTTGCCGGCGTCGAAAAAGCGGACGTCCGTTTCGAGCAGAGGGAAGCCATCGTGACGTTCGACGACGACAAGACCAATGTCCAGATGCTAACCAAAGCCACGGCGGTCGCGGGCTATCCGTCGTCGGTCAAGCACTGAAGTTACGGAGATACTGCAATGTCATTCGTCACGCGCGCGGCTGATAAGGCCGGTTTGATTGGCAGCATTGTGTCGGCGATGGGCTGTGCGAGCTGCTTTCCCGCGATCGCCAGTCTGGGTGCGGCCGTTGGTCTTGGCTTCCTGAACCAGTATGAAGGGGTGTTCATCCGCATCCTGCTACCAGCCTTTGCCGGTATCGCGCTGTTCGCCAATGCGATCGGGTGGCTCAATCATCGGCAGTGGCGCCGTACCGCGCCCGGCCTGAGCGGCCCGGTACTGGTGCTGACGGCCGTGTTTGTGATGCGGGCCTACGGCGAGCGCAGCGGCTGGCTGCTCTATCCCGGCCTCGCCGTCATGCTGGCGACCTCGGTCTGGGACCTGATCTCCCCGGCGCACCGCGTCTGTACCACCGAATCGTGTAATTTGAGCACGAGCAACGTGCGCAAAGGCTGAGCCGTGACGCAGCCAACTCAATCCATGAAAGAGCGGAGCAAGCCCATGACAACCTTGAAGATCGACGGGATGACCTGTGCTTCCTGCGCGGAGCACGTCCGGCAGGCGCTGGAAAACGTGCCCGGCGTGCGCTCGGCAGCGGTCTCCTGGTCCAGAGCGCTGGCCGATGTGACGGTCGAGGGAGGAGTCAGCCACGACACGCTGGCTGCCGCGGTGAGGACAGCCGGCTACCACGCCAGAGTTGCCGACGTGCCGACCCAATCCGCAGGCCTGCCCGACAGGGCGCCCGGCTGGGTGGGGACTGGGGGGAAGCGTAGCGGCAGTGACGGCGCGCTGCGGGTCGCCGTCATCGGCAGTGGTGGCGCTGCCATGGCAGCTGCGCTGAAGGCCGCCGAAAACGGCGCGCAGGTGACACTGATCGAGCGCGGCACCATCGGCGGCACCTGCGTCAACGTCGGGTGCGTGCCCTCCAAGATCATGATCCGTGCAGCCCACATCGCGCATCTACGGCAGGTAAGCCCTTTCGATGTAGGGATCAGCGCCGTGGCGCCGGCCATTGACCGGCCGCGCCTGCTCGCCCAACAGCAGGCGCGCGTGGACGAGCTGCGCCACGCCAAATACGAAAACATTCTCGACACGAGCCCGAACATCAACGTCCTGCATGGCGAGGCGCGCTTCACGGGGAGCCACACGCTCACTGTCATGCTGACCGCCGGCGGCGAACGCACGGTGTCGTTCGATCGCTGCCTGATTGCCACGGGTGCAACGGCGGCGGTGCCGCCGATTCCGGGTCTGAAGGACACTCCGTACTGGACCTCGACCGAGGCGCTGGCGAGCGACGTCATCCCCAAACGGCTCACCGTAATCGGATCGTCGGTGGTCGCGGTGGAACTGGCCCAGGCCTTTGCACGGCTGGGCAGTCATGTCACCGTCCTGGCCCGTCACACACTGCTCTACCAGGAGGACCCGGCGATCGGCGAAGCCGTGACGGTGGCCTTTCGCACCGAGGGCATCGAGGTGTTGACGCAGACCCAGGCGAGCCACGTGTCGCACGCTGATGGCAAGTTCGTCCTCACCACGAACCACGGCGAGGTGCGGGCCGACCAGCTGCTGGTGGCAACGGGCCGCGCTCCCAACACCGGTAGTCTGAAAGTGGCGAGCGCCGATGTGCAGCTCGACGAGCGCGGCGCAATCGTGATTGACGCCAGCATGCGCACGAGCGCATCGGACATCTATGCGGCGGGCGACTGTACGAATCAACCGCAGTTTGTCTATGTCGGGGCGACCGCCGGCACGCGTGCGGCGATCAACATGACCGGCGGCGATGCGCGGCTCGATCTCCACGCGATGCCGGCGGTCGTCTTCACCGAGCCACAGGTTGCAACGGTCGGCTACAGCGAGGCGCAGGCGCACCAGGCGGGCATCGAGACCGACAGTCGCACGCTGACGCTCGATAACGTCCCGCGCGCGCTGGTGAACTTCGACACACACGGCTTCATCAAGCTAGTAACGGAAGCCGGCAGCGGCCGGCTTATCGGCGTGCATGTGGTGGCACCCGAGGCAGGCGAACTCATCCAGACGGCCGCGATTGCGATCCGCGCAAGGATGACCGTGCAGGACCTCGCCGACCAGCTGTTCCCGTATCTGACGATGGTCGAGGGGCTCAAGCTCGCCGCGCAGACCTTCTCGAAGGATGTGAAGCAGCTCTCGTGCTGCGCCGGATAACCTGCGGAGGACGACCATGAGAAGGCCCCGGCGCTGCGCGAGCGCGACAGCGACCTCGAGCAATTGCGCGGCACTGTCTCGACGTTACAGAAGACCGTCTCGGACAGGGCGCTCGAGATCGAGCATCTGAAGCTGTGGATTGCCAAGTTGCAGCGTATGCAGTTTGGCCGCAAATCCGAGAGGATCGCGGATCGTCAAGCTAACAAGGTTTGTGCAGTCGACCGCGGACTTCACCGCGCAGCGTCAAGTGACGAACGCCGCAAGCGATCTTTTCGCCGCAGTGTCTGCCGACAGGGGGCGTCATGCGCGAAGTGCGGTTGGAATAGTGCAGTTGCCACACGGCGCGTGCTTATCGTCGAGGTGCGCTGAGACCGTACATTGCGGGCGCAGGCAGCCACGGTGACGGATTGGTGGTGTCGGGGTGGGTCTCGACGCGGCCAGTGGCACGCTTTCCATCAGCGTGCCGTGGCTGCCATGAGAGATCAATGCTTGGCTTTGGGGGCCTGGGCCGCACGCAGACGTTCATAGCTTGCCAGCCGTCGTTGATAATCGGCACTGCTGACGTCGGGCGTGACGTCCCCGCTCCAAAGTTCTGCAAGGCCCGAACGGTACCATGCGTCGAGGTCGGCGCGTACCTCTTCACGTGTCAATTGATGTGCCGTGCCGCCGCCATCAGCCGCATGGGCTGCCGAAGTGAGCGCCGAGACAATGAGCATAGCGGCGAGTGAAAAGAGTCGGGCGTGTTTCATTTGGGTTTCCATCCTTAGTGATGTTTCTCGGGCATCGCGACGGCCACCCGCAATAAGCCGGTATGCCGCGATGCGAGCCGGCGATCATGAAGAGGTCCCTGGTTTTCCTTACGACCGCGCGCATTTCACTGGCCATAGAAGCCCGTCGAAATGGGACACATGCGCGATACAAAGGGAGCGCGAAATACACCTTACAGATACGAGCCCGACACACCTCTTTTCTGCCACTCGAAAATGAATGTTCATGATCTTTCATCCCGTGTCCGTAAAAATTGCGATGCATTCGTCCAGACGGCTCGTGACGCATCCCACTCTTCGATTAGACTGCAACAGGCGCTGGAAAGGAGCACCTGCCCGTTGCGCATTACTTCACCAGCGGGAAGTCCACGTCGGTGTCGTTGATGCGGTTGAAGGCGTTCGTGAAAACGGTCAACGCGATGGCCAATGTGATTTCCGCGAGTTGCGCGTCCGTGTAGCCGGCCGCCTTGATCGCCGCGAACTCGTCTGCGCTGATCGTGCCGCTGGTTTGCTGCAGGTTCTGCACGAAGCGCACCAGCGCGTCGCGCCTGGCGTCCCCCGTAGGCTGGCCGGCGCGGATCTGCTTGAGCGTTTCCGGCGACAGGCCCGTCACCTTGCCCAATAACGTAATGCGGCAACGCAGTAGTCGCACCCAGTCAGTTCACTGACCAGCAGCTTGATCGTCTCCACTTCCTGCTTGCTCAGCGTGCCCGAAGCCAGCACGCCTTCGGCATTCAGGAACGCCTTGAGCACTTCGGGTGACAGGGCACCAAGCGCGACGAACAGATGACGCTGCCGGCGGCTTTCTTGACCTGGGCATAGACTTCGGCGGTGGCGCCGGTGGCAGATGCGATATTGGGTACGGTGATGCGGCTCAGGTGTTACTCCTTTATCAGGTGGGTAGGAGTTTCCACTTTAAGCCGAGCCAATAATCTTCATAAGACCTTAAACGCTCGATAAAATGCTGATTAGTATCATTTCGGGGATTGCCATACTTCCAGGATCGACTGCTCTCACTGGCTCGCGAGGGCGATTAGCCCGAGCCGGCGCCGTCGCGCACGCCCCGTGTTTTCCAGCAGCATTGACGATTATTCTTCCGCACAATAAGTCTTACGCCCCGAAGCGCATAGCGCCGTTCATGCGACAAAAATGGACTTCGCCGCACCACATTCGGTCTACCTCGCAGGATTCGACATGCGCATTCTGGTTACTAGTGCCTCTGGCGCCAACGGCGATGGCTATGTGTAGCGGCCCGATTACGAAAATGGTCGGGACCGATTACATCGGTGGTTTCGGGACCACATTAGCTGAGAATATCCGAGCGCTCGGGACCACGTTACGTGAGAACGGGCCAACATTATTTGAGAACAGCCCGATAACATCGCCCATGAACCACATTGAGCGAGAACATCACAGCGGCACGACCAGCGGTCAGGACTCACGGGTGCCCGCTTTCGACATGAGCGCTCCGCCGCCATCCGTTCGCGAACGTCCGGTCATGAGGGATAGGCCGCACTTCCGCGCGGCCCCCTCACGAAGCCGTAGAGCGCGGCGACAAAGAGCATAGAAGCAGCATCAAGCATGCGGCCAACAGCGCGACTTCTTTCAGCAGAAACTGCTCCAGCAACGTCGAGATGATCGGGAACATGCCGCGTGCCATGAGCTGTTCCGCTGGGGCGAATCAGTGTGGGAGTGGACTGCGGATCCGTTCGAACCGTACCCGGGATTTTCAGCTGACCTGTATCAGGACTATTCGGCGCCGTGGTTTCGGACACACCGCTCCGTACGTGGCGGCTCTTTCGCCACACACGAGCGGATGCGTCACCCTCGCTACCGAAACTTCTCTCTGCCGTACCGCAAGACCTCTTCGTGGGATTCCGCTCCTGCGGTTAATGACCAGACTAAGCGACCGGAAGAGCCGCCTCATGGACGGCAATACCCTCGATCGGGTCCGCTGCCTGGCGCCACGGGGCGCTCTCCAGCACGCCGCGCGCCGCGGCGTAACCGGCATCCCAACGGGCCCGCAAGCCGTCGACGCTGAAATCGATATCCTTGGTGTGATCCTCTCCCCGCATTCGTTGCATCTTCAACTGGACGACGTGCATGGTGGTGCCGCAACCCCAGTCCAAGAGCTTCTTCACTGCGGTCGTCTCGCGCTCGTCGGCAGTCATGTGGCGCCCAAGCTCGCGGATGACATGTCGCAAATGGTGAATTTGACGCTGCCGCGCCAATTGGCTTTCGGTCCGGCTCGCATATTGAATGTCTTTTTGCCGGCTGATCACCTGCCAAATCGTTTCCGGTTCCGGACCACTCATCGGCCATAGCTGGACAGCAAAAACAACGGCATCGCGCCGCGGGGAGTCGTCCCACACAGCCTCGATCGGCGTATTGGAATGGACCCCGCCATCCCAGTAGGAATCGCCGTCGATGCGCACCGCCGGGAAGGCTGGGGGAAGCGCGGCGGAGGCCATGACGTGCTCCACGGATAGCGAGGTGTCGCGATTGGAGAAATAGCGCAGGGCGCCCGCGCGAACGTTGACGGTCCCGACACTGAGCCGCACGCGCCTTTCATTCAGGTATGAAAAGTCGATGAGTTTGCCGAGCGATGCGTTGAGCGGAGCCGTCGAATAGTACGACGCCGACTCGGCGCCGAACGACACGTGCGGGCTGAGCCAGGCGCCGCCCTGGGGTTTGAAGAATCCCGGAATGCCATGCACCATGATCTCCAGCTTGCGGAAGCTGTCGCCGGCGCCGGCGTAAAGGCCGATCGGCGGCCATCGGTCGCGGTAGGTCGCCCCGTCCCAGAACTCGCGCAAGCGAGCCAAACGGTCCTCGGGGCGGTTGCCGGCAATGATTGCGCCGTTGATTGCACCGATCGACGTCCCGATGACCCAGTCAGGCTCGATGCCAGCTTCGTGAAGTGCCTGATAAACCCCGGCTTGGTAGCTGCCGAGTGCGCCCCCTCCTTGCAGAACCAGTACGACCTGCCCGGGCAGCGCCGGCGGTTCCCCACCTGCGCCACTTGCAGCGCACTCGCTTATGAGCGCCTCAATCTTGCTGGTCATAGTCGCTTCTCCTTGACCCCTGGTCTCATCGGTTTGTCGTTTTCCGCGGAACATGCCCTACATCTCGGAAGCGCGCCGGACGCCATGAAATGCTCGGGCGCGAGCCGCATCTTCGTGTTGTCGAAGCACGTCAGGTTACCCGTACGCACGTTCACGGCGCGACGCTCAGCGCGGCGAACAGATTGGGGATGCCGCCAGCGGCTTTCTTGACTTGGGCATAGACTTCGGCGGTGGCGCCGGTGGCAGATGCGATGGCGCGTACGGCGATACGGCTCATGGCGTTACTCCTTTTATCAGGTGGGTAGGAGCCTGCACTTTAAGTCGCAACGGTGATCCGTATAAGCCCTTGGATGCTCAATAGAATGCTCATTCGTCTCATTCTGGGGATTACCATCGCCGGGTCGGCTACTTTGACCAGTCGCGCCAGTGCGATAGCCTGAGTCGACGCCGTCCTGCGCGCGCCGTATCTTCAAGCAGCATCGAAGGTCATTCTTCCCAGCGATAAGTCTTATGTGGTACGTAATGCCGGTTCTTGCGGCAAAGATAGAGTTTCGGGGAGGGTCCGCGGCCTTGTCGCTGCCCTTGTCGCTGCCCTTGTCGCGACCGATGACCGCCAGCAGACGCGTCTCGCCGGGCTGCGGGGTCGGCGCCAGCCCGTTGGCGCGGCGGTAGCGCGCCAACTCGGCAATCAGTTCGTCACATCAGCCGGGTGTTGTTGCCCTTACCGTTCACCTCCAGCCACCAGCGCTCGATGCCCTGGGCATCGCGCCGGAAGAAGAACGCCCCCCATGGCCGTGCTGGTGACCTCCGACGCCCGCAGTCCGCCCAGATAGAGCACCGTACAGAGCCAGCGACAGCGCGCCGCACGCGGGCGCTCGCGCTCGGTCGCGGTCGGCATCGCCTCGACGGCGTCTTTCACGTCGCCCACAAGCGCGCGCCGGCGGCGGGCCAGCGCGAGCGGGTTGCCGGCCAAGTAGCCGGCTTCGGTCAGCCAGGCAAAGAGCGCGTTCAGGATCACCATCGCCGGCGCACGCTGTTGGGTGGGCGACAGCGGCCCGGCAAAGGGGCGCCAGTCCCGATGGCTGAGCGCCAGCTTCTTGCCGGCCGCTAGTGTAGAGGAACAAGGTTCGTGCGAGCAATGCACACATTGTGTAAGAGCAAGCACATCGCGGCAGATTGCCAGAATGCTTTGATTTCTAAGCGAAATTCGTCCGGAAGAACGCTTTACGACAGTTGCTGAAAAGCAACGCCGGAGCCTTGGATGCCCAACATTCTTGAGACTACGTCGAAACGACCAAAAATCGCCTAATGTAAGACGACGAAAAACCACTGGGGCCTTCGATGAAAGAGGAGCCCGGCAAGCGCGAACTGGCAGCGGCGCAAATCTTCCGCCCGCTTGGCCAAGCGCCACTCACCCGCAAGCAGGCAGCGCTTGCAGGACAGCTATTAGGCTTGCACTGTTCTTCCGTTTACCGGTTGCGCCGACGCTTTCTAGAAGACCCGGTGACAGCGTCATTGCTCCTATCTCCGTCAGGACCACGGCGAGGGCAATACATGTTGTCGGAACAAGTGGAGGCAATCGTTCAGGATGTCCTATCCGATTGGCTTCCGCGGCAGAAGCATCTCGCGCATCCCCTTGATGCGATTTGCCGAGAGGTTCACATGCGGTGCGCCGCTGCATGCGCCACACCACCTTCACGGCCAACGATATCCCGCCGGTGGGCCGACCACCGTGACAAGGAAAACATGAAGCTTTCCGGCGCAGCGCCGGGCCACTTTGCGGCACAGCATCCTTTGGGTATTGTTCAGATCAATCACACACTTGCCGACATCATGCTGGTCGATGAGGTGTTTCGCCACACGATTGGCAGACCGTGGCTAACTTTGGCAATCGACGTCGCCACACGATCAGTCGTGGCCCTGTATGTCGGCTTCGACCGCCCTAACGCGGCGACTGTCGCTCTACTTCTCACGCGGATGGCTCTGCCGAAGGTGCCCTGGTTGGCGAGCAGAGACGTCGCTGTAGATTGGCCGATGCATGGCGTGCCGAAGGTATTGCATCTCGACAACGCTGCCGAGTTCAAGAGTAGGGCACTGCAAGCGGGCTGCAATCAGTACGGAATCGAGCTGATGTATCGCCCGCCTGGCCGACCCTACTTCGGGGGCCATATAGAAAGACTGAACCGGACCATGATGGAAAAGGTACACAGTCTGCCGGGCTCGACCGGATCCTCGACGAAAGGACGAAATGCTCGCAAGCCAGAAGCGGAGGCCGCATTGACCCTCCGAGAGTTTGAGCAATGGTTGATGTATGAAATCGGTCAGACCTACCATCACAGTGCCCATCGAGGGTTAAGCGGCGCAACACCATACTCAGCGTGGTCGACGTTGTCTGAAGCATCGAAGCCGCGGCTTCTTCCCGACTCGGCTGCCGAAGAGCTTCGCTTCCTTATTCAGTTCCTGCCAATAGCCCGTCGCACCATCCAGGCTGACGGCTTAATGCTGTTCTATCTGCACTATTGGCATCCGATCTTCGCCGCCTGGCGCGCAGCTAATCGTCGCGTCGTGGTGAGATACTATCCGGAGGACTTATCGAAAGTCTTCGTCAGTGCCGATGGCAAGGAATACGTTGAGGCAAGCTTTGCCGACTTGCGGCGTGACCGAATCTCCCTGTGGGAGCAAAAGGCGGCACTGAAGCATCTCCGATCGCAGGGAAAATCCCATGTCACGGAGTCTGCGATATTCAATGCGATCGCCGCGCGACGCAGCCTCATAGAAGGGGCAACAACGAAGCGGCGATCTGCAGACAGACGCGGAAGAGCAGGGGAGACTTCACCTTTCCCGGCGAGCGGGCGGTCCAGTCAACAGACGAAATCCCCCGATGCGTCATCGTCCACGCCGGACGTCGACTACAGCAAGCCGGCTCCAATTTATCACATAGAGCAACTGTGAACTGGCAATGGGTGCTTCCTTGACACACCTTCTGCCGGATGTCCGTTCTTTAGCAAAGAGCGACGACAATGTTCGCATTCTTGCCTTGGCTCGCGATCGATGGATCGACTATCCCCGCGCAACACAAGCGTTTGAGCTCTTGGACCGGTTGGTGAAGATCCCTCCACGGCAGCGTATGCTGTGCGTGCTGCTGTATGGCGACTCGAACATCGGGAAGACCCAGGTCATCGCGAAATTCGAACGGCGCCATCCTCCGGAATACGACGAAATAGCAGGCGTGGAGCACCGGAAGGTTGTGTCTATGCAGATGCCAGCGACGCCCGACCAGAGCCGCTTCTACACATCGCTCCTGTTTGAGCTTGGAGCGCCGTTCAACGCAGCAGCAAAGCTCAGCGTGCTCGAGAATCTGAGTCGCGAGGTGCTACGGGAAGTTTCACCGCGCATGCTGGTTGTGGATGAAGTTCATCACCTCTTGGCGGGGAGTTATCGCGAGCAGCGCGCCTCACTGAACCTGCTCAAATTTCTCGCCAACGATCTCCAGATGACGATCGTCCTTGTGGGAACGCACGATGCTGAGTTTGCACTTCAGACCGATGCGCAAATGAGCAGTCGCTTTGCGCGCTTCGAGATGCCTCGATGGCAGGAGTCGGAAGCCTTCCGAGGCCTCATGGCGGCATTCGAGCGCATTCTTCCTTTGCGGCGGCCATCAAATCTGTCGAGGCGAGAGGTTGTCTCGGCGGTTCTAGAGGCGAGCGGAGGCTTGACCGGTGAGGTCTCGCGGCTTTTGAATTCTGCCACTGAGCTTGCGATCCGCGATGGACGGGAAATGATTGATGTCTGCCACATTGAACACGCTCGGAGCTGCATGCTCTAACCGGCCGAGGCCGTGGCCCGTTGCACCGCGTCCCTTTGATGGGGAGGCATTTGGAGGCTGGCTTGGACGACTCGCTGGAAAGTACTCCATGACGGTCGAACAGCTTTGGACGCACGCCGATCTCGGTCCGATGCCAACCCTGACGCAAAGGAAATGGCTACTGTTTCCGCCAGTGCCGATTGAGACCTTGGAACGTCTCTCACAGCTAACCCGCGTGAGCGTGGATCGCCTGAGAGCTATGCAGACCCCAATTGGTTGGATCTACGAAAGACGTCGCTTACCGTATTGCTATCCCTGTTTGATCCTGAATCCTGCCGATGTCGGTTCGCCATTCTGGAGACTCGAGTGGCTGGATCCGGCCTTTTCAATGTGCGTGCAACATCCCGGCAAGCTTGAAACGACCTGGTACTGGAATCTCTATTACCTTGGTAATTTTAATCAACTGCTTCGAAGAGCGCACGCAACGCCCCACCGGGACCTTGTTTCGCATGGGAAAGATACAGTCGCACGAATGCTGAGCGTAAAAATGCTACGGTCGCATGAATGTTGAGCGTGGCTCGCACGAATGACGATCTTCAACACGCGGCGCGCGCTCCGGCCTCTCGCCAAAATGCAATTAATCGCCATGGATTTTGATGCGACACCATGCGTAGCGTGTAGCCAACTGGTAGCAGATAAATTTTCACGATCATGAAATAATCGTGCGCGCCAACCCTGTCCACGAATCATCCCACTCAGGCTCATGCTGTTGCCGATCATTAATTCTGCCAATGGTGACCGCTAAATCCGCCAATGACAGATCGATCTAACTGATTGATCCATAAACGATTTTTCCTACGTTGTGACGTCTACCACTGTTGTTCGCTGGCAACGCGTTTTGGGGCGCCGCGTCCACTAATTCCGCCAACCCGGTTCGTCCGTTCAGTAAATCGCCTAGTGTGTGTAAGACCACGGTCTTGAACATGGCGATGAGGATTGCAACGAGGCGCGAACCGCGAGAACACCGACGTGTGGGCGAAGATCGTTGCTAAGTACGGCCTTGCCAGCGGAGACTTGGTGTCGTTTGTCGGTCAGGGCGACCAACACGTCGACTTTGCGTTCGCATCCGGTGCGCCCGCAGGTCCGGTCGCCTTCGTCAGCACTATCAAGCTTCGTAAGGCAGGGTTTGGCGCTGTGGTCGATACTGGTGATGCGTTCTGCGATGCGCTCCAGTCGTTCATCGATCGCAAGCTTCTGCCGCCTGCGGTGTAACGTACCGGCTTGCTGCTGGTACTAAGCAAGCGTGCAGAAAAAAGGGGTGGCTGAGTGATTGGCCACCCCTTTGCAATTTCAAGGGGTGTTGTGCGGGGGATGCGTCGGCTCGAGCATCACGCGGCGATGGGTATTCACAAAACTCATGCAAGAGCCGAATTCTTTACGCTTGCGACGGCTCCCGGCCGAGACCAAACTGCATCAAAGCGTAGACGCCGCGCTTGCAAGCCATTCTTAGCGTGAATGCGTCTTCACCAATCCTGAATCAGAACTGGAGACAACATGACATCGGCCAACGCTGCGCAGCAGCACGACAAAACTATCAGCGCAGATTTTCCGTTTCAGATGAAGCGCATCCCGGTGCTCGACGCCGAGATGGCCTACGTCGATGAGGGCGAGGGCGATCCGATCATCTTTCTGCACGGTAACCCCACGTCGTCCTACACATGGCGTAACGTCATTCCGTACGCGCTGCCTTTCGGACGCGTACTCGCTCCGGACTTGATCGGCATGGGTCAATCGAGCAAGTCTCCGAGCGGCTCGTATCGGTTCTTCGATCACGCCGAGTACCTGGATGAATGGTTTGCCAAGCTCGGCTTGAACCGAAACATCATCCTGGTCATCCAGGACTGGGGCGCCGCCTTGGGCTTCGACCGGACAAGCCGTTTCCCGGAGAGTGTGTCGGGCATCGTCTATATGGAAGCCATGGTGCGCCCTCGTCTGTGGTCTGACATGCCGCCGGAACGTCAAGCTGTCTTCAAGCGCCTACGTGGCCCAGAGGGCGAAGAGATGGTTCTGCGTGACAACTTCTTCGTCGAGAAGATGCTGTTTGAGTATGGCGTGCTGCGCAAGCTGACCGATGAAGAGAAGGCGGTCTATGCGGCGCCGTTCCAGACGCCAGAGTCGCGTAAGCCCACACTAATGTTTCCGCGGGACATTCCGTTTGATGGCGATCCGCCCGACGTGCACGCGCGAGTTAAGCGCTACAGCGATTGGATGGGCGCAAGCCATCATCTGCCCAAGCTGTTTATCAACGCAACCGAGGGCCATGGAACTGCTGGCGCGGCGCGGGAACACTGCCGGCAGTGGCCGAACCAGACCGAGGTTACGGTAGAGGCCCGGCACTACGTGCCGGAGGATTGCCCGCACGAAATCGGCGCAGCGTTGACCACGTTCCTCGAACGTGTGCGGGAACGTGCATGATGTCCGAAACGCCACTGCACGCCGCGTTACGAGAAGGATTAGGCGCCGCCGTGCGGTTCGATACGGCGCATCGCGCGGTGTACGCATCCGACGCCTCGAACTACCGCCAGGTGCCCATCGGCGTTGTCGTACCGGATTCGCTCGATGACTTCATCGAGGGCGTAAAGATCTGCAGCGCCCATGGTGCACCGATACTGACGCGCGGCGGCGGAACCTCAATGAATGGGCAGGCGGTCAACGAGGCGGTCGTCTTCGACATGTCGTCGAGGTGCAATCACATCATGGCGCTCGACGCCGAAGCTCGGTTCGCGGTTGTCGAGCCAGGGGTGGTGTGCGATGCGTTGCGGAATGCGGCAGAAAAGTACGGTCTGACGTTCGCCCCGGATCCGTCAACGCATAGTCGTTGCACGATTGGCGGCATGGTCGGGAACAACTCCTGTGGGCCGCATTCCGTCATGGCCGGGAAGACGCTTGAGAACGTGGAAGAGCTCGAGGTTCTGACCTATGACGGAGAGCGCTTCTGGGTCGGCCCAACAAGCGAGACTGAGCTCGAAGAGATCATTCGCGCTGGCGGCAGAAAGGGCCAGATCTATGCAGATCTGAAGGACTTACGAGACCGGTACGCGGACCTCATCCGTGCCCGATTCCCAACCATCAAACGACGTGTATCCGGCTTCAATCTGGATCAGTTGCTGCCGGAGAACGGTTTTAACGTGGCGCGAGCGCTGGTTGGAACTGAGGGAACGTGCGCAATGACACTGCACGCACGCCTGCGTCTCGTGACGAGTCCGTCCGTGCGTGTAGTGCTAGTACTCGGATTCGATGACATCTACGTCGCTGCCGATGCAGTTCCCGAGTATGAGAAGTTCGGGCCAATCGCGATCGAAGGATTAGACCGCGCCATTATCCGGGGTCTCGAGGCTCGGAATCTTGCCCAAGCAGAAATCCAGTTGCTGCCGCCCGGCGACGCATGGGTCGTGATGGAGTTTGGCGCGAACACGTTGGACGCTGCAGTGGAACAAGCCAAGCGTGCTGCAGAGTATTTCCGCAATCGCCCCCAAGGGCCACGTCCCAGCACGCGGGTGGTGCCGGAGAAAGGCGTGCAGCAGCGAATCTGGTCCATCCGGGAGAATGGGGCGTCCGCTACCCAACTGTCGATTGATCCCAACGTCCCGGATCCGCAAGTGGGCTGGGAGGATGCTGCCGTCGACCCGCACCGACTTGGCGATTACCTGCGCGCGTTCCAGGCGTTGGTCGACCGCTATGGCTATAGGACGTCGCTGTTTGGCCATTTCGGCGACGGATGTGTACATGCTCGCGTAACTTTCGATCTGCGCACGAAGGCCGGCGTAGCCCACTTCCGCGAGTTCACGCGCGAGGCCTCGGAGCTTGTCGTTGCCTATGGCGGGTCGCTGTCCGGCGAACACGGCGACGGCCAAGCGAAGGCTGAGTTCCTTCCCATTATGTTCGGGGAGGAGTTGGTGGGTGCCATGCGTGAGTTCAAACGCATCTGGGATCCGCGTGGCAAGCTCAATCCCGGCAAGGTCGTCGATGCGTATCGCGTCGACGAAAATCTGAGAGCCGGTCCAAACTACAAAGTCATTCCCATTGCGACGACGTTGCAGTTTCGCAGTCAGGAAGGCAACGGATTCCAGCGTGCTGTAGAGCGGTGCGTTGGAATGGGGCGGTGCCGTTCCGCTAAGGGCGGGACGATGTGTCCAAGCTATCGTGCGACACGGGAGGAGCGGTACTCCACACGGGGCAGGGCGCGGTTGTTGTGGGAAATGCTCCAAGGGGATGTGGTCCGCGATGGTTGGAAGAGCGAGGCCGTAAAGGAAGCGTTGGACAGCTGCCTAGCCTGCAAAGGCTGTCGCAGCGACTGTCCAACGCATACGGACATGGCTTCTTACAAGGCTGAATTCCTGTCCCACTTCTACGAGGACCACAACCGTCCGCGTCAGGCGCTGTCGATGGGCAGAATCGGCGACTGGGCCCCTCTGGCATCGAAGGCTCCGGCGCTAGCGAACTTTTTGACGCAAACGCCAGGTGTTTCGGTGATTGCGAAGTGGGTGGCAGGGGTTTCGCAGGACCGGGATCTCCCGCGCTTTGCTCCGCGCTCATTCCGTGCGGGGCACAAGCGGCAGCATCGAGGGATCACGCGACCCAGGGTCGTGCTTTGGGTCGACACGTTTTGCAATCACTTTCATCCGGAAGTGGGTGAGGCCGCGGTCGCCGTTCTGCGCCACGCTGGCTTCGCGGTGGATGTCCCGGAAGAGCCGCTCTGCTGTGGGCGCCCGCTTTACGACTTTGGCTACCTCGACCTTGCTCGCGACAAGCTGGCGCAGATCCTGGACGCGTTGGATCCAGTTCTCGACGATGGTGGGGACGAGGAGCCGGTACGTCTGGTCGGACTTGAGCCGGGTTGTCTATCAGTTTTCAAAGACGAACTACCGAAGCTGTTCCCAGATGATCCCCGAGCGCGACGGCTTGCGGATCGAGTAATCCTGCTGGGCGACTTCCTTCTTGAGCGGGACTACGTCCCTCCACGTCTAGAAGCTGACGTGCTGGTGCATGCGCACTGCCACCAAAAATCGCTCTTCGGAACCCAGGGCGATATGGAAATGCTCGAGCGGAGCGGGGCGCGGGCGACTTTGCTCGATAGCGGTTGCTGCGGCATGGCCGGCTCCTTTGGCTTTCATCCCGATCACATCGAACTGTCGCGCGGCGTGGGAGAGCAAGTCCTACTGCCGGAGGTACGCAAACAGCCAGCGGACACGGTGATTCTCACGAACGGCTTCAGCTGCCGGGAGCAGATCCGCCAGGAGACTGGCCGGGAAGTCTTGCACCTGGCCGAGCTACTTCATCGGGCGCTTAAACATGGCCGCCATGTCGGTGCGGCTTCGGCAGGCAACGAACACGCCAGCGACGTGCTGGCGCCAATTGCAGCGCAGGACATTGGCTGAGTGCCATTGTTCGTTATATCAGTAAGGAGACATCTGTGACATCTGTTGCATTCCAGCCGCGGCAGGACCGGTTGCGTGGCGTGCTCGCCCCGGTGCTGACGCCGTTCACGGCGAACCTCGATCCGGACTGGCCCGCATTTTTCAACCATTGCCAGTGGCTGCTGGAGAACGGCGCTAGCCTCGCGATCTTCGGCACTAACTCCGAGGCGGCTTCGTTGTCCGTCGACGAGCGCATTGCGCTGACGGATCGCCTGCTTGAGGCAGGCATTCCGGGGCCACGCCTGATGCCCGGTACGGGTAGCTGTGCGCTTTCCGACACGGTTCGTCTTACGCGCCACGCGGTAGAAAATGGTGCTGGCGGTGTGCTTGTGCTGCCGCCGTTCTATTTCAAAGGCGTATCGGACGACGGTCTGTATGCGTACTACGCGGAATTGATCGAGCGCGTCGGCGATGCTCGTCTCGCCATCTACCTGTATCACATTCCGCAATTGACACAGGTCCCGATCTCACTGTCGCTCATTGAGCGGTTGCTCAAGCAGTACCCACAGGCGATCGCCGGCGCAAAAGACTCCTCGGGTGACTGGGAGAACTCGCGGGCAATGATCGAACAGTTCTCGGGCGAGGGCTTCGACGTGTTCCCGGCAAGTGAGTCGCTGCTTTCCAAGGCATTGCCAATTGGCGGGGCGGGTTGCATTAGCGCGACCGTCAACATCAACCCTCGTGGAATTCAGGCGCTGTACGAAGCACTGACGTCGGGCAACGAGCAGGACGCGTCTGCATTGCAGGGCGAGGTAGACAAGGTCCGCCAGATCTACCAGTCGACGGCGATGATTCCGGCGATGAAGTACACACTTGCCGCAGCGCTTGGCCATTCGTCGTGGGCCACCGTGCGACCGCCATTAGTACCCATGGCCAGGAAGGATGGGGCAGCGCTGCTTGCTCGCTTGGACTTGGCTAGTTTTTCCCTGAACCGCATGCAGTAGGCGGGACGCGGCCGCAGAGCCGCGCTGCCAGGACACGTAGTGAACACAATCTTCAAGGAGACAAAAGATGGCCGCAATCGAAACGATTCCGTACGGCGCTACCGACGTCGAGCCGAAGACTCGCTACAGCGAGTGGCGCGTCTTGATGTTCCTGCTCTTGCTGGGCACGTCGTATATGTTCAATGCAATGGACCGTCAAGTATTCCCTGCATTGCTCGGTAGCATCCGTTCGGCGTATGGACTGACCTTACCGCAAGGGGGGCTTGTCAGTACGATCTTCACCATCAACGTAGCGATTTTCGCAGCGCTGAGTGGCTGGTTCATGGCCAAATTCGGACGGCGTCACGTGCTCTTGGGAGGGCTGATCGCATACTCGTTCTTTACGCTGGCCACACCGTTTGCCGGCGGCTTCGTGAGTCTGACAGTGCTGCGCGCTTTGACGGGATTTGGGGAGGCTCTCCAAGTCGGCGCTGTCTTCGCATGCATTGGCGGGTACTTCGGTGCGAACCGCGGCGCTGCCATGGGGGCAATGCAGACCTTCTTTGGGCTTGGTGCGTTTTTGGGGCCGGTACTCGGAACTCGGCTAGAGGCCTGGGCAAATGGGTGGGAAATCTCGTTCTACGTCTTCGGCGCGGCAGGTATTGTCATGGCGCTCATTGCCGCCGCGACGCTGCCGCGTGATTTCACGGAGGCCGGTGAGGTAGCCCGGGTCGCGCGCACTGTAAGCGCTGATGAGCCGTCCATCTGGTGCCGCAATGTTGTACTTGGCTCGATTTCGTTCGGCCTGGTTGGCCTGACATTCTTCTCCTACACCGCGCTCTACGCGAGCTATCTGCACGGCGCCCTCAAGTTCTCGTCGGTGGACGCCGGATCTGCTCTCGGCATGTATGGGATTGGGGCGATGTGCGGTGTTATCGGCGGCTGGATCGGAGACCGAACGGGCCATCGCAGCGTTGTCGTGGCTCTGCTGATTCTAGGTTCGGCCGGGTATCTGCTGTTCCACGGGTTCACGTCATTCTGGCTGCACCTGGCGATGTCGTTCGTATTCGGCCTGATGGTCAGCGGCTTCCTGTTTGCACGGTTCATGTCGGTGGTGCAGCGTAGCTGTGCACCGAGCAAGATTGGTCAATGTGGAGCAGTGGCTCTGGCCGCGTTCTACCTGCCTGGACCGTTTGCCGGATATCTGTTTGGGGAGCTCGTAGGGAAAGTGGGCTGGTCGTCCGCGTCCTTGTTCATGGTTGTGGTGCCGCCGATTGTGGGCGCCGTGCTGATGAGCTTCGTCAATTATTCCAAGGTTCGTCAACACTAAGAGGAGACATGTTATGCAATACGCAAACAATTCTGGGCGCCAGCGCCGAGCCATCATTATCGGTGGTTCGATGGCAGGCCTGTTTGCGGCCACGTTGCTGCGCAAGGCAGGCTGGCGTACCGACATATATGAGCGCACTGAGGTGGAGCTGTTTGGCCGCGGCGCAGGTATCGTCACGCATGATGATCTGATTCAGACACTGGAAAGCAGTGGCGCAGACCTGAACGACTTGGGTGTGCACATCAGCGAGCGCATCGCGATCGACCAGGAAGGAAAGGTAGTCGAGCGTCTTCACTACGACCAGATTGTGACGTCGTGGGATCGACTGCATCAGATCATGCGTGCCACGATCCCGCCGGATTCGCACCATCTCGGCTACAACCTCAAGGCAATTGAGCAGACCCCGGATTCGGTTACCGCAGTGTTTGAGAACGGTGTCCGCGAAACCGCCGACCTGCTGGTGGGCGCCGATGGCTTCCGTTCAACCGTGCGCGGGATCGTCGCCCCCGAAATTCAGCCGATCTACGCTGGCTATGTCGTTTGGCGTGGGCTGGCCGAAGAAGCCGATATTCCACCCGAGGCCCACGCGGCAGTGTTCGACAAGTTCGCGTTTTTCCTGCCTCCGAACAACAAGAACATCGGATATCCGATCGCGGGTCCGAACAACGACCTTCGCCCCGGCCATCGGCGATTCAACTGGGTGTGGTACCGACCAGTTGATGCGTCTCAGCTCGATGACATGCTGACGGATAGTGACGGTCACCGTTACGACCTGTCGATCCCGCCGCCGAAGGTGCGTGCGGACGTTATTGAGGCCCTGAAGGAAGATGCACGGCACATGCTGCCGCCTGCGATGCGCGACATCCTGATGTGCGTGGAGAAGCCGTTCTTCACGCCCATCTACGATCACCTGTCGCCGAGTCTCGTGTACGGGCGTGTCGCGCTCATTGGCGATGCCGCCGCAGTATGTCGGCCGCACATCGGCATGGGCATCGCCAAAGCCGGCTCCGACGCCGAGGTGCTCGCGCAGGAGCTCGCTGGTGGGGTTGACATCGACGAGGGCCTCGCGCGATTTGATCACGTACGGCAGCCAATCGCTTCGCGCTCGGTGCAACGAGGCCGGGATCTGGGCGAATACATGCTCGAGCATGTCGACCCGTCGGAATGGCAAAACGATCCGCATTGGCGCGAGTTCCACAGCGTGTCTGGAATTCTGAAGCACACGGCATCGTCGAAGTTCCTTCGCCGGCCCGAATCGCAGGGAGATGAAAAGTGAAGCGTTCCGATTTGCCCGTGCCGGATTTGGCGCGGAACATGCGGCTGATCGGCCATTCAGACCAGGGCGGTCGGCCGGACGCAGTGCAGATCATGGTCCACCGTGGCTATGCCTATGTGGGGCATATGTTCTCCAATGGCTTTAGCGTGATCGATGTGCGCGACCCGAGTCAGCCGCGCGCTGTGAATTACGTTGCTGCGCCACCGAATACTTGGAACATCCACCTGCAGACGCATGACGACCTGTTACTTGTCATCAACGCCAAGAACATGTTCGCCGCCCAGGAGTTCCAGGATGAAAAGGCCTACTACAGCGGCGCGCTCGGCCAAAAGGTTGGGACGGCTGACGGCAAACGTGCGGAGCGCGATTGGCGGGCCGGTTTGGCTGTCTACGACATTTCGCGTGGTGGCGAGCCTCGCGAAATCGGGTTCATGCCGGTGGATGGAGGTGGCATTCACCGTGTCTGGTACACCGGCGGCCGCTGGGCCTACGCGTCCGCGCTGATCGATGGCTTCACCGATTACATCTTCATCACCATCGACATGTCGGATCCGACCCGCCCGCGCGAGGCCGGACGTTTCTGGCTTCCTGGGATGAACCTGGCAGCCGGGGAGTCGCCTGACTGGGATCCGGCGCGCAGGCACGGACTGCATCATCCCATTGTCCATGGTGATACTGCCTACTTGGCGTGGCGCGATGCGGGGATGGTGATTCTGGACGTCAAGGATCGGACCAAGCCGCAACTGATCTCGCACAGGAACTGGTCGCCCCCGTTTGGTGGAGGCACTCACAACTGTCTGCCGCTTCCTGACCGCGACCTGCTTGTCGTACTGGACGAGGCTGTGCTTGATCATCAGGAAGATGGTGAAAAGCTGGTCTGGATGTTCGATATCCGTGAACCGGCGAACCCGGTGAGCATCTCGGCATTTAAGTCGCCGACCGACATCCCCTACAAGGCCAAGCCAGGACATTTTGGCCCGCACAACCTGCATGAGAACCGTCCAGGCAGCTTCGTTAGCTCCGAGTTGATCTTCACCACATATCAGAACGCAGGTGTTCGCGTGTTTGATATCCGTGACAAGTATGCGCCGCGTGAAGTAGGCGCGCTGGTGCCCCCGGCGCCGGCGACGCTGGTCGACTCGCGTCCGAATAGGCCGCAGGTCATTCAGTCTGCGGATGTTTTCGTGGACAGCAATGGAATGATCTACAGCACGGACTACAACGGCGGTCTCTACGTCATGGAGTTCCTCGGCTAACGATATGTGCGGTCCGGCCATTGGCCCGGACCGCACCGTGCTAACCGTTTCAACAGCCCCGGCCTGACGGTTTGTTTCGCGCACTACCGAATGCGCTGCTTTGCGATCCACGCAAGCGGCGGGGGAGCGTTCGTTCGCGCGAAATCTATAGCCGATGGCCAAGGCACTTTAGACCCGAGCAGTAAGGAGGAGACATATGAAAATTCGACAACATAAGCTTGCTTTCAGCAATCGGGTCCGCCAGGTCTGCGGGGTATTTTCGCGCAGAGCTTGGCCGGTGGCAGCTGTATTGGTGGTTCCGTCGGTATGCCAGGCGCAGGCGCAGGGCGTGCAGATCTACGGCCTGGTCGACTCGTACTTGGGGAGCACCAAGCTAAGTGGCGCGAGCCACTCCACTGTTGGCGTGGAGGGCGGTGGTATGCAGACTTCATTCTGGGGACTGGCCGGTACGGAAGACCTCGGGGCGGGTCTGAGAGCGAACTTCCGCCTTGAAGGCTACCTGCAGCCTGATACAGGTATTGGCGGCCGAAATCCGACCGACGGCCTGTTCGCGCGTAACGCCTATGTGGGCCTCGAGCACCAGCGATTTGGTGAGGTGCGCCTCGGACGGCTGGGAAATCCGTTGTTCCTTGCAAGCGGCTTGTATGATGCGTTTGCGTTCTCCACCAAACTTTCGCCCTTCAACAACATGCTGTGGACGCCGGCCGAGGGACGGTACGTGGCTGGCGATACTGTCTGGAGCAACGCAGTCGGCTACTACTCGCCAGACTTCGGAGGTTTCAGCTTCCGCGGTCTCTATAGTCTTGGCGAGCAATCTGGAACCAACGCCTCGAACAATGCGGGTGGTACGTTGCTCTATGACCGCGGACCGTTCTCTGCCGCGTTCGGGATCCAGCGCACACGGGTGGGCCCGGGTCTACCCACTGGCAGCTGGGCTCAGACGGCGATGCTTGGTGGCGTGTCCTATGACTTCTCGGTCGTCAAGTTGATGGCGACGTATGCCCATACGAGCACGAGTGGCGCCTCCACCCTGACCGACACGGCTCAGATCGGCGCGACGGTTCCCGTTGGCAACGGAAAGTTCCTGTTGTCGCTGGCGAGTTCACGCGTGCGAAGCGACGTCATGAAGGATTACCGGCGCCATGCAGTGTCGGGCGGTTACGACTACGCGTTCTCCAAGCGCACCGACGTCTACGGCGCAGTCATGTTCGACAAAATCACTGGCACTGGGAGCGGAACCACGTTCGCAGCCGGCATCCGTCATAAGTTCTAGGCATGGCTTTGTCGATGCGTAGCTTGGCAGGCACTGCGCGTGCCTGCTGGTTCTTGTGGCCTGGGGTCGTGCTGGTGGGGGCGGTGGCCGTGCTGTATGCGTGGGCGATGGTGTCCGCGCATGCGGCGATGATGACATTGGTTGACGCCTTCCCTTCGGCATTACTGGTCATCATGCCGGCAGCAGGTGCTGCGTGCGTCTGGATCACGAGACGATGGTTTGTCGGCGCAGAAGGTAGCGGTGTGCCTCAGACGATCGCTGCGCTTGACGGTGACTTGGCGACGCAGCGCTGGCTACTCAGCTGGCGCTTGCTGCTGGGAAAAGTTGGACTCTCGGTCTTGGCAACTGCCGCCGGGTTTCCGATTGGCCGGCAAGGGCCCACGATCTACTTGGGCGCTGTGATCATGCATGAGATCCGTGCACGCGTTCCCCTGCTGCAAAGGCGGTCGGCCTCGGAGGTTTCGGACCGGCAATGGATCGCCTTGGGAGGAGCGGCTGGACTCGCGGCCGCGTTCCATACGCCTCTGGCTGGGGTCACGTTCGCGTTGGAGCAACTGCTGGTCGGTGAGGAAATCCGCGGCCGTACTGTTGCGCTACTCCTGATGGCAACGTTTGCGGCCGTTGCTGTCCCTCTTCTTGCCGCCTCCGGAATTGTGGCCCCACAGATCCCGCCTGGCATCCGAGACGGGCAGCTGGTCATGGCTGTTCTGTTGACTGGTGCGGCTACTGGGCTGGCCGGAGCCGGCTTCGCATGGATGCTAGTGCATAGCACGCGTTGGCTGCCGGTTTGGCTTGCGGCCCTTCGAGCTGCACGCCCTGTGATCTTTGGTGCTGCGTGTGGGCTGTTTGTTGCCCTGCTTGCGATGAGCTCGCGGGGCAGGATTCTGGAGAGTGCTGAGCAGGTTGTGCACAGGATCTTGGAAGGTGGAGAATTCTTCCCGGTCGAGGTATGCGCAAGATGGCTCGCCCTTCTCGCTACGGCTATTGCGGGCATCCCCGGTGGTGTCTTCGTACCATCCGTTTCGATTGGGGCAGGTATAGGAGAAGTACTGCATCAGATCATGAACTCTGTCGACGTCCAGGTTTTTGTGACCTTGTCCATGGCGGGCTACCTTGCAGCCTTGACGCGGGGCCCATTCACGGCTTGCGTAGTTGCAATAGAGCTGTCTGGCTCACTGCGGGCTTTGTTCCCCATACTTGCTACTTGTCTCCTCGCCGCCTGGATATCCGCGAGCTTTGCCCCGCCGCTGTACCGTGCGCTTTCGATTTCCTACAAGGGTGAGAGTGCGCCAAAGAGGGGCGGCCACGCTTAGCCCGTGGCCCTGGGGCGATTCTCTAGCGTCATGTGGTGTATGCTGCAGGAAAGACTTCTGCAACCTCCACTGGAAGGCTGCCCCGTGCCCCTGGCTTTGTCTGGTTTTCCTTTGCTCTCCATGACAAGTAATGATTTGCGTCTGAATCCCAAGGTTCAGGCGTTGCGCGAACGCGCCGAGGCGATCTTGTTTGTTAGAACGCAAATGGCTCGCTTTGGAATTCGTGTCGAGGACCTCCAGGCCGCTGGCTGCTTTCGGGCGTCGAGGGAACCGTTGGCTGTGGCACGAAGCACGGCGCGATTCGGAGATGCCCTTGGTCATCTTGGGACGGTGAAGGCGAGGTGCCTGCATGGCTGCAAGGCCAGACGGTTGAACATCTTCGCATTGGAACCGCAATTTGACGGGTGGCCGGCGGCCTAACGGCAGAGATCAACTGGGAGACTCGCGGAAGTGCTGTCGAGCCTGGTTGTCCTACGTCGATGCCGTCGCAGCCTGATCGCGTAGGTGCAGATTGCGGTGCCAGAGAACCAGCCAATCGATCTGGCATATCTTGGACACTATTTGGATCGGCTCGACCTTTTCGTCTCGCATCTGTCACGATTGACCGTCTGATGTTAGCAAAGTCGAGCCGCTCCGGTCGTTTCGCAGCGATTGGGCGTCCGGAGCGGCTTCGTTCCCGAGCGTGCTCCGGAAATAGCACGGTTTAGGGGTCCAAGCTTCGTTCGGCTTCCGTGGCATGTACGTGCGGTTCGCGCGCAGTCATCAACCAATCACGGAAAGCGAGGATGTGGGGAAGATTTGCGAGATGTGGCGGTACAAAAAGGTGGTAGAACAGTCCTGAACGCAGCGGGCTGTCAAGCGCAAGTTGCAGGGATCCTTCGCGTAACTCGTCCTCGACCAGGAAGCTCGGGACCAATCCAACTCCCATGCCGGCAACCACGGCTTGAATCAGATGAGAGGTCAGTTCGAACTGCGGCCCAAGCCGCATGACCGCGTCGGGTAGACCGTGGGCTTGGAACCATTGTCGCCAAACGAACGGCCGCGCGGTGACTTGCAGTAGCAAATGGCGTGAGAGATCGATAGGCGCGCTAATTGGCTGACTCGCCGCAAGTGCAGGGCTAATTACGGGGAGGAGCCTTTCCTCAATCAACGGATAGGACTGAAGTCCAGGCCAATGGCCGTCCCCGACTCCTATGGCCACGTCCATGCCTGCGCGCTCCAGGTCGAACTGTCCGATGCGAGCATGCATGTGAATGAAGATATCGGGGTGCTTCTGGTAAAAGTCCTTAAGCCGCGGCAGCAGCCATTTGCTGGCGAACGTTGGAAGCGCGGCCAAATGGAGAATGCCACCACCAGAGCGGCATGCCATGACCTGCAGCGACGCATTTCGGACGCGCTGAAGCGCGCCGTTCACTTCCCTGGCGTACAACGCACCAGCTTCCGTCAGCTCAATCTGCCTCTGATCCCGACGAAAGAGAGTGACCTCAAGAAGCTCTTCCAGCGCCCTGACTTGGCGGCTGACAGCACTTTGCGTAAGGGAGAGTTCTTCACCGGCACGAGTAAAGCTCAAGTGGCGAGCCGTGGCTTCAAATGCCACCAGTAATGACATGGAGGGAGTCAGTCGGCGGGGGTTCATTCGCGGAACTCATGCAAGAGCGGAGATATTTACGTTTGCGGTAACAGTAGTTGAAGACGAAACTTGATGCAAGGGTGGTAAAGGCATTCGGTGCATGAATGACCCGCGCCATCCACCGACAAGAGGCGATAACTACATGAAAGATGGAGACACTGCACTGCAACAATCCAGCGCAATGCGAGGCGCGTTCCCTCTCATAGGAAATCGAGCTCAAGCGCGGCGCTTCTCGACCCTCGAGTGAGTAAGAAGGCTTTGGAGCTCCGCAGTCGATTGGTACCTGCCGCTACCGGAGACGGAGACAGGCAAAGCCGTGGCGGAGGCTCGGCTTTCTGAAATCGGCAAAGCGGCGGGTTGCGTGGCACTGAGTCATCGCACCGCCTCGCATGACCGCATTGGAAGTGCCCATCTAACCGGCCTGAGGGTTTGTGCGAACTTCCGCTCATCCCCGTAACTATCCCAGCTGGCATGGGTTGCCGGCGCGCACTTTATTGGAGTTTGATCATGACGTTGAACGCAGCAATTGTGGGGCTTGGCTGGTGGGGAAAACACATACTGAAGCAGATGGCCGAGTCGAAAGACCTGAGGTTTACGGTCGCGGTAGGCAGCCGGGAGGCACACCGTGCCGTGGCTGACGAGCATGGTGTTACCTTTACGACTAACTACGAGGCTGCGCTAACGGATGAGGAAATTCAAGTTGTCGTCCTGACAACGCCTCATAGCCTCCACGCCGAGCAGGTACTGCAAGCGGCGGCTCACGGCAAACATGTCTTCTGTGAAAAGCCCTTGGCTCTGACCGTGGCTGATGCGACACGTTGCGTCGTAGCTTGCAGGCGGGCTGGTGTCGGGCTGGGAATCGGCCATGAACGTCGCTTCGAACACGCCATTGCGAAGCTCATGACCCTCGCGAAGTCCGGCGAATTGGGCAAAGTCGTCCACGCCGAGGGAAACTTTAGCCACGACAAGCTGGTAGGAGTGAGCACTGACAGCTGGCGTTTCGTGGACAGACAAATTGCGCCTGTAGCAATGACCGGCACGGGTGTCCATCTGACCGATCTGTTTCTGGATCTGTTTGGCGAAGCTTCTGAAGCTTATGCGACGTCGCCCCGGGTTGATGGCGCTGATGGCAATACAATCTCACTCCAGCTGCGGTTCGCATCGGGGGCGACAGCGTACATGAACTCGGTCCTGGAGACTCCCCTGTACATGCGCTTTGCCGTGTTTGGATCTGCTGGGTGGGCGGAGGTGCGAAACTTGGCTCACCCGGATGCACGGGGCACAAGCACGTTGGAGGTTAAGATGGCCAACGGCGAACAACGCTTGACCACGTTCGATTGGAATGACTCGGTGCGAGACAATCTGGAGGCATTCTCCAGATCCCTTACCGCGGGGGCGCCCTATCCGATTCTGATGGAACAGATGGTAGAGAACGTTGCGGTCTTATCTGCAACGGCGGAGTCGCTGGAGTCTGGGCGGCCGGTGAGCGTGTAGGTTTACTGTATCGTCGATCGTCGACGACGCTGACAAGATCGGATTGTTCAGAGAGGGGAAAGGATAGTTCCCTTCCCCTTTTGCTCTTGGTGCAGGCTATTGAACTTGGATCGAACGGACGTGGAGCAGTTGCTCTGGCTCAAGTTCTTGTTCCCACCGTTGGCAAGTGGAAATTGCATCGCGATCCAGTTCTCCACGCGTTCCACTTCACGTTGCACGTAGTCGCGGTCGCCTAGCGCATTGGACAGCATGGCGATCCCTTGGCTTAGCATCAAGATATACAACGCCAGCTCCTCGGCGTCCGTTGAGCGGCCGAGACCTTCAAATCGTTCACGAAGCCAGTCGCGAACCGTACTGGGGGCAGGGCGGGCTCGATTTCCTCAATCGCTCGCTGCAGGCTAGTTCTGGTCCTAGACTGCGATATCCTTCTCGCTGCCTGCGGTCAGTCGCCTTTGAAGGTCTGCCTTGACTGGCATCCTCGCGCTCAGGGCGGACAAGTAATCGCGCAGTGCCGCGTGCAAGTATCTCACCGCCGGCGAGAACTGCTGACGGTGAGGGCACACCAGGTTGAGAGGCGCCAGTTCGCCGGGCTGCTCAGGCAGCAGCAGCTCGAGCCGGCCGTGTTCGACATCGTGGCAGACGTCGATCCATGACTTGTACGCAATACCCCTGCCATCGATTGCCCATTTCCTCGCGATATCCGCATCGTCGCAAATCAATGTGCCTTTGACCGTGATTTGCCTGCGGGCACCCGCAGCGGGGAATATCCATCGGTCGTAGATCCGGCCCCCGCGTGCAAAGGGCAAGCACTGATGAGCGGAAAGATCCTCGAGCGCCGTTGGCCGTCCATGGTGCTGGAGGTACTCTGGCGAGGCAACGAGAACACGTCTGTTATTTTCAGCGAGCGGTAGGGCCACATACGTGGCGTTCTCGTTCATGCCGTAGCGAATCGCGATGTCTATGGGATCGCGGAATACGTCTGCTAGCTGATCGGACAGGGATAGCCTGAGCACGAGTTTAGGGTGCGACTGCCGAAATTCGGTGAGCAACGGAAGCAGGATGTTTCGCCCCAAGTCCGAGGGCGCTGCGATCTTTAAGGTTCCCTGCAGGACCTGGTGCTCTCCGCGCAGCCGGTCCCGCCCTTGCCTTAGCATTGCGAGGACGTCGTCCGCGTATGGCAGGTATTGTTCGCCCTCCGCAGTCAATCTCAGGCTGCGTGTCGATCGGGCAAAGAGTCTGATTTCGAGCTCGCGCTCTAGACGTCGGATGGCTGCGCTGACTTGTCCGGGAAGCAAGTCGGCCTCCCTGGCCGCATTCGAAAAGCTCCCAAGAGCAGCCGTGCGTACGAAAAGCTGTAGATCATCAAGCCTGATCATTTTCACTCCAGCAGTAAAAGTCTTATCTCAGTTTCCTGCTTTTTTGAAGGCTCCTCTGCACTGAAGCTTCCGTATCTTTCACGCGGGAGTCCACCATGAATCTTATCCATGCAGTCCGTTCGCGTCACGCTGTCAAAGCCTATGAAGGCGGGAGAGCTTTGCCCACGCAGGAGGTCGACGCGCTGCTCACGCTGCTGCACAACAGCCCATCCTCAGTCAACTCGCAGCCATGGCATTTTGTGGTGGCATCGACCTCCGCCGGCCGGGAGCGGATAGCAAAGGCGACCACGGGTGCGTACGAGTACAACAATCCTAAGGTGAGAAATGCGTCGCACGTTATCGCGTTGTGCATGCGCGTTGGTATGGACGATGCTCACCTGGACGCGCTCCTGGAGCAAGAGAGCATCGACGGCCGGTTCAAGGTGCCTGGCTCCAAGGAGACCCAGGACAAGGGGCGCAGAGCATATATCAACACGCATCGCTATGAGCGTCGCGACGTTCCTCAATGGATGGAGAAGCAGGTCTATCTTGCACTTGGTGGTTTGTTGCTGGGTGCAGCGATCCAGGGAATTGATGCGACGCCGATGGAGGGCTTCGACGCTGCCGCCCTCGATCGGGAGTTGATGCTTCGTGAACGTGGTTTGACGAGTGTCGTGCTCGTGTCCCTAGGATACCGAAGCGAAGCCGACTTCAACGCCGATCTTCCAAAGTCGCGTCTGCCGCAGCACGAGTTGTTTACCTTCATCTAATTCCCATAAGTGTCCAGCTGCTCCCCGCGCTCAGCGCCGGGGAGTCCGACCAGCGCTCGCCAAGCGTAGATGTGCGTTGCGGGAGGGGGGCTGACGCAGACAATCTCGAGCGCGCGGGTCGCGCATCCATTCCAATTACTCCTGCATAACAACGAAAAGTCTCCTTTGTAGCGCCTCGGACGGTGGCCGCAGAATCTGAAGCGGCCTGGGTAAATGCCAGGAGGGCATAGGGACGTCGCCATGGTCGATCGCAATAAGGCGGCTAGCAGCCGCCTGCGCAGGAGGCATCGCAAATTGTTACGGGTGGAAAAGTGTTGCCGCTATCGTTCCAGTAAGAACAACTTGCTGCATTTATTCAGCGGCTTGCTTGGCGTGTGAGGCAACGCTGGCCCTCCCCTTAGGGAGAGGCCAGGCGCTCTTGATGCTTTGTGGTGCCTCGTTGCTAGGCGTAGCTCAGGCGTGCAGCTTCGGAGCGGCGGGGAAATCCACCGGCACTTGCGTGGTCGCGTGCAGATAGTTGGTCACGGTCTTGTCGCCGATGATGACAATCGCATCCACAAGGTTTGCCTTGTTCCAGCCGGCTGCGAAGAACGCGTCGACGAGCGCCTGGTCGGCGTGGCCACGATTCTGAGCGACATTGCGCGTCAGGCGCGCCAGCGCGTCCAGCTTTGCATCAAAGGTCGCTGCGCCGGCTCGAATCTCCAGGATTTGCCCGTCCGTGAAGCCATGCATCTTGCCGATGGCGGTATGTGCCGCAAGGCAGTATTCGCATTCGTTGACCTGACTGACGACCAGGTTCACGACTTCGCGAGCCTTGCCCGTAACGCTGCTGTCGCCATTTTGGAACGCCAGGTAGTTGCCAAGTGCGTGCTCTGAGTGGGCAAGCGTCGCATACAGGTTGGGCACCATACCGAGCGTGCTCTTGAGTTTGTCGAAGATTGCCTGGTTGGACGGGGAGACTTCTTCGCGGGTCGGTACGTTGATTACGGTCATGATTGAGCTCTTTTCAGAGTGGGTTGGGGAAACTGGTTTATTGGGCGAGATAGCCGCCATCGACGGCTATCGATTGGCCGGTGAGGTAGCGCGCCTTGTCGCTTCCCAGGAAAACGATGGTTTGCGCGATTTCGTCGGGCTGGGCAGCCCGGCGCGCTGGGATGGTGTCCAAATAGCCGGACTTGGCACCTTCGTTGTTGCCGGTAAAGCGATCCAGCATGTCCGTTGCGACGGGCCCCGGGGCCACTGCATTCACGCGCACACCGGCACTTGCACCTTCGAGCGCAGCGCTCTTCGTAAGGCCCTCCACGGCGTGCTTGCTGGCGACGTAGACCGACGCTCCTGCAATGCCAGCCTGGCCGGCAACGGATGACAGGTTGATAATCGAGCCGCCACCTTGAGCCAGCATCACGCGCATTTCATGCTTGATGGAAAGTAGTGTGCCTAGCACATTGGTGGTGAAGGTCTCCTCATAGTTGAGGGCCGATTGGTCTGTCAGGGGCAAGCTTTCACCTTCGGTGCCTGCATTGTTCACAGCGACGTCGATGCGGCCGAAGCGTTCGACGGTGCGTTCTATGAGATTGCGAACCTCGACTTCAAAGCGCACATCAGCATGGACGAACTCAGCCTCGGCGCCGAGCGCGCGCAACTCAGCCGCCAGTTCTTGGCCTGCCTCCTCGCGGCGACCACTCACAACGAGGCGACCGCCATCGCGAGCAAACGCCAGCGCTGTCGCACGGCCGATGCCGGTCAATGCACCAGTGATCAGGATTACGGGCTTGTTCATGTGAGTCTCCATTCAATTTGCGCCGCCGTTTGCGTGCTGCAGCGTTTGCGTGAGACAACTATGGTTGATTCCCGGTCGAAGATTTAGGTGGTGTATGCTCATATAACTAATTCCTAGTGGGAATAAATATGGACAAACTCCAGGCGATGCGTACGTTCGTCCGCGTAGTGGAGGCGGGAAGCTTTTCGGCGGTCGCCCACGAGGCCGACGTCACGCAAGGTGCCATCAGCAAGCAGGTGGCGGCGCTCGAGGCCGACCTTGGCGCTAAGTTGCTTACGCGGACGACGCGATCGCTCGCACTCACCGATGAAGGTGAGCGCTACTTCGAGCATGTACGCCGGCTAGTGGAGGAAATTGCGGAGGCGGAAGGCGCGTTGCGCACTGGGGAGCAGCAACTGACCGGATGGCTGCGAGTGGCCGCGTCGGTGGGCTTTGGTCGGCGCAAGCTTATGCCCATCGTGCAGGCATTCTTGGCCGAACACCGCAACGTAAAAATCGACCTTCGGCTGCACGACGGTTTCATCGACCTTGTCGAACTTGGCATCGACGTAGCCGTGCGCATTGGAGAGCTATCTGACAGCAGTCTGGTCGCGAGGCGTGTCGGGACTACCCATCGGATGCTTGTAGCGCATCGCAAGTACCTGCGCAGGCTGCCGGCGGGGCTCAAGCCGCCGCATGCGCCGGAGGATCTCTCCGCTCATAATTGCATCGTTTATACGGAAACCGTGTCTCGCAACGAATGGAGCTTTACCGCCGGCCCGGGTTCGGAGGAACCGGTCGGCACCAGGCGTGTGGTGCGTGTTCAGGGCAATCTGCAGACCAACAGCAGCGAGGTCATGCGAGCATCTTTGCTGGCGGGGATGGGGATCGGATATTCACCAACCTGGCTGTTCGACGAGGAACTCGCAAGTGGAGAATTGCAGCGTCTGTTGCCTGACTGGGAGGCGGTGCCCATGCCGATTCATCTCGTTAGCCCACAGCAACGCCGCCATTCAGCGAAAGTAAAGACGTTCGCAGACTTTGTGAGCAGACAGTTGGGGACACCCGGGTCATCTACTTGAATCTGGTGACTTGATGCGTCACTCCACAGCATCGCCCTACAAAGCTGAGACAGATCCGTCTTTGTTATCTATCTAGTAGTAGATAGTATGCAGGCCATGGACAGCGACGCAGCGGCCACACCAACGGCAGCAACGCAAGCGGTCCATGCATTACCAAGCACTTTGTCAGTACCGGAGGCGGTCTTTTTTTGGAGGTAGATGCCAACGAGGACGGGGAGAGAGCTGCTTACTACGCAACACAGACATGGCCCTAGATCAGCTACCCAAACAGCATCGCCGGCCCCATCGCAAGGAAAACATCATGAACGCCACGACCATCCTGACCGCCGCTGCTATTGCCGCCGCTTTCGTAATGGGCGTTGCCCAGGCCACCCCGCAAGAGGCCGGCGAAGCGTACGGCTACACCTCTCGCGTCAACGATCAGCGCAGCTCCTATACAGACGGCGCTCACCTCACAAACCGTGATGTCTACACGGACGGCGCACGCATCAGCAATCGCGATGGTTTAACCGCGAGCATCGGCAACCGTGACGTCTACACCGACGGCGCGCTGGCCTGATACCGACTCCCGTCGCCACGGATTGCCGATGATCGCATCGCAGACGGTGTCCAATACGAGCACCGTCTGCCCATCCACAGGCGAGCCACCGTGAAATCGATCCGGCAGCTCGCCATCTTTGCGCCAAATGGCTCCGCCATCGACCGGTAGCGCAGTGGCCGGAATGATCTTGAGCTTTACGCGTCGAGCCAGATCGCTTCATGCCGCTCCTCGCACGGACCGCTTTATCGTACAACAAAGCGATTCTGTCACTCCGGAATCTGCCTGGAACCCGCGCTGTATATAGAGGTCCGGGAGGCGAATTGACAATATTGCTTGCACTCCCCGCGAAGCAAAGTCGTCAATTCGCATAAGTCCGTATTAATTTCGTCAATTGGCATCCTAGACTTCGAATCCCGCTCGTAAGGCATTGATCTTATGGAAGATTCTCTGCACATAGCGGAGCCGGTTGCGCTCGTCCGCCCGCGCGGTGCGCACCGCTTCGAAGCCTCGCCCTTCATTTCCATGAATGCGGGTGAGCGAGGTGCTGCCACTGCATTTTCCACCAGGGTGTGCAGCACGGCGCACCGGTTCCTTGCGCAATAACTCTGGCTACGCCTCGATCGCCACCACCAGCGGCCTGCCTACATTGAAGTTGCAGATGGTGCAGGACGGCCGGGCTACCCCGGCGCTGCTGGAGACCTACAGGCTTCGTCAGTTCTTCGCCAGCGCTTCGGGCAACGGTCCCCAGCCGCCGCCCAGGCTGCGCACCAGCGACACCGTCGCCGCGGCGCGCAGGCCGGCCACCGCGTTGGCCTCGCGTTGCGATTGCAGCACGGTGCGGTCCGCGTCGATCACGGTCAGGTGGTCGACCGCGCCGGCGTCATAGCGGCTGCGCGAGATGCGCTGCGCACGCTTCGCGCCAGCCAAAGCGCTGTCCAGCGCCTGGGCTTGCTGACTGAGCCAGCGCACATCGCCCAGGCTATCTTCGACCTCGCGGAACGCCACCAGCACCGTCTGGCGGTAGCGTGCGACGCTTTCCTCATGCGCCGCACGCGCACCGGCCAGGTTCGAGCTGTTGCGGCCGCCGTCGAACACGGTCTGGGCGATGGTCGTACCGACCAGCGGCCCGAGCAGCCATGCGCGCGACGACCACTTGAACAGGTTCGACAGATCCGCCGATTCGAAGCCGAACAGCCCGGTCAGCGTAATGCGCGGGAAGAACGCGGCCTTGGCAACGCCGATGCGCGCATTGGCAGCCGCCATCTGGCGCTCTGCTGCGGCGATGTCCGGACGGCGCTCGAGCAGTACCGACGGCAGGCCCGCCGGGATCGCCACCGGCGCCGTGTCGAACGGCCGTGCGGCAAGTGCAAACTGCGCCGGCGCCACGCCGGTCAGCACGGCCAACGCATGCTCCTGGTTGGTGCGACGGCGCTCGACGCTGGCCAGGTCGGCGCGCGCGGTACCGAGTTCGGCTTCGGCACGGGCCGGATCGAGGTCGGTGGTCTCGCCGGCGTCGTAGCGCTTCTTCAGCAGCGACAGCGCATCCTCGCGCAGCTTGACGGTGGCGTTGAGCAGATCGCGCTCGCTGTCGAGCGTGCGCAGCGCGAAGTACGCCTGTGCAGTATCGGCCTGCAGCGCCAGTTGCACCGAGCGATACAGGTCCTCGGCAGCCTCGCCTTCGGCCCGCGCCGCGTTGACGCTGCTGGCCACGCGGCCAAACAGGTCAAGCTCATAACCGGCAAACATGCGCGCCTTGAGCACGGTTTGCGCGGGTACACGCGTCCCGTCGGGCAGACCCCGCGAAGCGGCCGACGGCTGTGAACGGGTCGGATCGAGGCCAACACTCAGTTGCGGATACAGGTCAGCCTCGGTCGCGCCCGTAAACGCGCGGGCCTGCTTCAGGCGCGCCGCGGCCGCAGCGAGATCCTGGTTATAGGTGTTGGCTGCTTCGATCAGCCGGTCGAGATCGGCATCGCCGAAGACCTTCCACCATTCGCCGCGCTGCTGGCCTTCGGCCGGCGTGGCGGTCTTCCATTGCGCGCCTTCGGCCTGCGCGGCCTCGGCTTCCTTGAAGGCCGGCACGGTGGCCGTTTCCGGCACCTTGTAGGTCGGGGCCAGCGAGCAGCCGGCCAGGAACAGCGCGGCTGCCAGGGTGGCGAGTTTCGGCAGGAATTGATTGGCCGGAATCGTAAAGGCATTCATGTTATTCACCATCATTCAGCCGAGGCGGTCACCTGTGCGCCCTGGGCCTGGTGCGCCGTGCGCCGCTGGCCGCGGGTGGCCAGCAGGCGCAACGCGACGTAGAACACCGGCGTCAGGAACAGCCCGAAGAAGGTCACGCCGAGCATGCCCGCGAACACCGCCACGCCCATCGCATGGCGCATCTCGGCACCGGCACCGCTCGATACCACCAGCGGCACCACGCCCATGATGAACGCGAACGAGGTCATCAGGATCGGGCGCAGCCGCAGGCGGCTGGCCTCGATCGCGGCCTGCACGATGCTGCGGCCGTGGTGCTCCAGTTCTCGTGCGAACTCGACGATCAGGATCGCGTTTTTCGCTGACAACCCGACCAGCACGATGAAACCGATCTGCGTGAAGATGTTGTTGTCTCCCCGCGTGAGCCACACGCCGGTGATGGCGGCCAGCAGGCTCATCGGCACGATCAGGATCACCGCCAGCGGCAGCGTCAGGCTCTCGTACTGGGCCGCCAGCACCAGGAACACCAGCAGCACGCACAGCGGGAAGATCCAGACCCCCGCGTTGCCGGCCAGGATGTCCTGGTAGGTCAGCTCGGTCCATTCGAAGCCGATGCCCTTGAGCAGCGTCTCGGCGGCGATGCGCTCGGCGGCCGCCTGCGCCTGGCCCGACGAGAAGCCGGGCGCCGGACCGCCGTTGATGTCGGCCGCCGTGAAGGCGTTGTAGCGGATCACGCTGTCCGGACCAAAGCCCTGCTTCACCTTGACCAGCGACGACAGCGGCACCATCTCGCCATTCGCGCTGCGGGCCTTCAGTTGCAGGATGTCCTCGGCGTGCTGGCGGAACTGGGCGTCCGCCTGCACCCGGACCTGGTAGGTCCGGCCGAACTTGTTGAAGTCGTTGACGTAGGCCGAGCCCAGGTAGGTCTGCAGCGTGTCGAACACGTCGGTCACGGGCACGCCGAGCTGCTTGGCCTTGGTCCGGTCGAGCTGCACGTCGAGCTGCGGCACGTTGACCTGGTAGTTGCTGAAGACACCGGCCAGCTCGGGCGTGGCACGCGCCTTGGCCAGGTACGCCTTGGTCGCATCGAACAGCGCGTCATAGCCCAGCGCGGCGCGGTCTTCGATGATCATCTTGAAGCCGCCGATCGTGCCGAGGCCCTGCACGGGCGGCGGCGGGAACACGCCGATATACGCATCCTGGATCGAGGCAAACTGCTTGTTCAGGTCAGCCGCGATCGCCTTGCCGGACAATTCCTTGCTCTTGCGCTGCTCGAACGGCTTGAGCGAGACGAACAAGATGCCGGCGTTCGGGCTGTTGGTGAAGCCGTTGATCGACAGGCCCGGGAAAGCCACCGCCGATTGCACGCCCAGATGCTTGAGTGCGGTCTCCGACATGCGGCGAATCACGTCCTCGGTGCGGTCCAGCGTGGCGCCATCCGGCAGCCTGGCAAAGCTGACCAGGTACTGCTTGTCCTGCGCCGGCACGAAGCCCTTGGGCACCAGTTGGAACACGGCCCAGGCGGCCACGAGCATCACCGCGTAGACGCCGAACACAGAACCCTTGCGACGGATCACCCCCTTCACGCCACGGCCGTAGCTTTCGGCACTGCGGCCGAAGAATTGGTTGAAGCGCTTGAAGAAGCCGCCGAACACACGGTCCATTCAGCGCGACAGCCAGTCCTTGGGCGCGTCGTGATTGCGCAGCAGCAGTGCCGCCAGCGCCGGCGACAGCGTCAGCGAGTTGAACGCCGAGATGATGGTCGAAATCGAGATCGTCAGCGCGAACTGCTTGTAGAACTGGCCGGTCAGACCGGTCATGAAGGCCAGCGGCACGAACACGGCGATCAGCGTCAGCGCGATGGCGATAATGGGGCCGCTGACTTCGCGCATGGCCTTGTAGGTCGCCTCCTTCGGCGTCAGCCCTTCCTCGATATTGCGCTCGACGTTCTCCACCACCACGATCGCGTCATCGACCACGATCCCGATCGCCAGCACCAGCCCGAACAGCGACAGCGCGTTGATCGAGAAGCCGAACGCATGCATCAGGCCAAAGGTACCGACGATCGACACCGGCACTGCCAGCAGCGGGATGATCGACGCGCGCCAGGTCTGCAGGAACAGGATCACCACCAGCACCACCAGCGCGATGGCCTCGAACAGCGTATGCACCACCGCATCGATGCTGTGCTGGACGAAGCGGGTGGGGTCGTACGCGATGCGGTAGTCGAGACCCTCCGGGAAGTTCTGCTTCAGCTCCTCCATCGTCTTGCGCACGTCTGCCGAGATCTGCAGCGCGTTCGAGCCCGGCGACTGGAAGATCGGCAGGCCCACCGCCGACTGGTTGTCGAGCAGCGAGCGCAGCGCATACTCCGATGCACCGAGCTCGATGCGCGCGATGTCCTTGAGGTAGGTCACCGCACCGTCCGGCGAGGTCTTGACGATGATGTCGCCGAACTCCTCCACGGTTTGCAGTCGGCCCTGCGCGTTCACCGACAGTTGCAGGTCGGTTCCGGGCAGCGACGGCGATTGCCCGATCACCCCGGCCGCCACCTGCACGTTCTGCTCGCGGATGGCCTTGACCACGTCCGAAGCGGTCAGGTGCCGCTCGGCGATCTTTTCCGGGTTCAGCCAGACCCGCATCGAGTAGTCGCCCGAGCCGAACAGCTTGACAAGGCCCACGCCCTGGATCCGGGCCAGGCGGTCCTTGACGTTGATCACCGCGTAGTTGCGCAGGTACGTCATGTCGTAGCGGTTGTTCGGCGAGACCAGGTGGACCACCATGGTCAGGTCCGGGGAGCTCTTGACCGTGGTGATGCCCAGGCACCACCATGGTCAGGTCCGGGGAGCTCTTGACCGTGGTGATGCCCAGGCGGCGCACATCTTCAGGCAGGCGTGGCTCGGCTTGCGCGACGCGATTCTGCACCAGCTGCTGCGCCTTGTCCGGATCGGTGCCCAGCTTGAAGGTCACCGTCAGCGTCAGGTTGCCGTCGCTGTTGGCCTGCGACGACATATAGAGCATGTCCTCGACACCGTTGATCTGCTCTTCCAGCGGCGTGGCTACGGTTTCGCCAATCACCTTGGGGTTGGCGCCGGGGAACTGCGCGCGCACCACCACCGAAGGCGGCACCACTTCCGGGTACTCCGAGATCGGCAATTTGAACACCGAGATGGCGCCGATCAGGAAGATCAGCACCGACAGCACGCCCGCGAAAATCGGGCGATCGATAAAGAACTTCGAGAGGTTCATACTGGTCTCGGCGAAAGTGGTTCCCCTGGCGCTCCGCCGGAGCGGACGCCACCTGCAGTTGCAAGGGGGAGATTGTCTGGCGGGCCTGGCTGGGCTCAGCTCACTCCGGGTGTTTCAGCTTGCTGTTGCGCAGCCTGCCTGCGGTCCGGCGCATTGGGGCGCGGTTCGAGCTCGCGGCGAAAGGCCATCGCGACGCTCTTCGGCACCACCGTATCGCCCGGCCGCACGCGCTGCAGGCCGTTGACGACGATGGTCTCGCCCGGCTCCAGGCCCTTGCGGATCACGCGCAGGCCTTCATACGTCGACCCCAGCTCCACTTCGCGATACGCGAGCTTGTTGGCCTTGTCGGCGACCAGCACGAACTTCTTGCCCTGGTCAGTACCGATCGCGCGATCGTTGACCAGCACGGCCGGGTGGGGCGCGCCGCCTCCGAGCCTGACCTTGCTGTACAGGCCCGGCAGCAGGCGGCCGTCTTCGTTGTCGAAGACCGCGCGCACGCGGATCGTGCCGCTGCGCGGGTCGAGGCGGTTGTCCACCGACTGGATCTTGCCTTTGTGCGGATGGCCATCCTCGTCGGCCAGGCCCAGGTACACCGGCAGTCCGTCCTTGCCGCCGGCAGCGCCCGGCGCCGTGTAGCGCAGGTAGCTCTGCTCGTCGACTTCGAAGGCCGCATACACCGGCGAGACCGACACCACTGTCGTCAACGGCGGCGCGGCGGCACCCGCGGCGACGAGGTTGCCCACAGTGATCTCCGCACGCGATACCTTGCCCGCGACCGGCGCCACGATGCGCGTGTAGCCCAGGTTCAGCCGTGCCGCTTCCAGTGCGGCCTGTGCGCCGTGCATGTCGGCCAAGGTTTCGCTGGCCGCGTTGACGCGTTCATCGAATTCACGACGCGAGATCGCGTTGTCGTCGAGCAGGCGCTGGGCACGGGCCTTTTCCGTTTGCGCATGCGAGGCCCGCACCTGTGCCGCAGCAAGGGCGGCTTCGGCGCGTGCAACTTCCGCCGCATACGGCCACGGATCGATCGTGAACAGGGGATCGCCCTTCTTCACAATCGAGCCGTCGCGGAAATGCACCGTCTCGATGGTGCCGGATACGCGCGGCCGGATTTCCACGCGGTCCACGGCTTCGAGCCGGCCCGAGAACTCATCCCATTCGGTGATGGTCTGGCCCACTGCGGCCGCCACTTCCACCGCCGGCGCGGGTGGCGGCGTGGTGGCCTGTGCTTCCCCGCCGTGCCAGGGACGCAGAACCGAGGTAGCTACGCCGGCGCCCAGGATTGCCACGATGGCAATGGCGATCAGCGTGCGTCGAGACTGCTGATTCATCTTTCTTCACTCCGTGTTTCGTCGGGTTTCTTCAACTGGAAAAGCCAAAAATCAGGGCCGAACGTCGCCCGCCGGGCCGAGCGGTCCGAAAAGGAGGGGAATACAGTGGCCAAGCCGGGACGCGTACTGCGGGCAAGCATGCGTATCGACTCGAGCGTGCGCTATTGCATCAGCGGGCTGTGTTGGAAGGCGCGATGGCTGTGCTAGCCGAATGACGATTCGCTGCCACAATACGCTGCTGTGCCCATTCGGCGACGACCAATCCAACCGCAATGAAGGCCGCGCCGACGAGGCCGAGCGCGTGACGGTCGAGCCAAGTGATTGCCGCGCCGCCGATAAGGCCCGACATCGACACGCCGATATATACAGCGGCCGAATTCAGCCCCAGCAGCAGCGGCGCCGCGGAGGGCGTGATGCTGATCAGGCGGTGCTGCTGTGGCACGAGCAGGCCCCAGCCGCACAGGCCCCAGACGACGAGGGCGGGCACGGCGGTCGCGAGCGAGGCCGAGGTCCAGGGCAGCAGCGCGAAGTCCAGTGCGACGGCGGCGATGGCCGCGTTGATGATGCGTCGGCTACCGAAGCGGTCGGTCAGCCGGCCGGCGGCCAGGTTGCCGATCGTCGCCGCCATGCCCCAGAGCAGAAGTAGCGCGGCCAATACGCGCGTGTCGCCGCCGGTGGCTCGGTCGAAACTCAGACCGATGTAGGTGTAGACCAGGAAGAGGCCCGCATACGCAAGCCAGGTGGTCAGCAGCGTCAGCAGCACGCGTGCATCGCCCAGCGGCGCCAGTCGGCGCGCAAGGCTGACGGCCGGCAGGGTCGGGATGTCCGGCAGGCGCCAGGCCACGCCAACAGCGGCCAGCGTGCCGACAACGGCGACGAACCACATCGTCGCGCGCCAATCCAGCCAGCCTCCGATGAAGGTGCCCAGCGGCGCGCCCAGCGCCGTTGCGCTGGACAGTCCGGCGATGACGATGGCGAGCGCGCGGCCACGCTGCTCGGGTGGCACCAGCGATGCACCGGTGGCCGTCGCCGTCGGGCTGAACATGGCCGCGCCCAGGCCGGCCAGCAGCCGGCTTGCCAGCACAAGCTCAATGCTCGGCGCCACAGCTGTGATGACATTGCCCAGCACGAAAACTGCCAGACCGGTGAGCAGCAAACGCTTGCGCGGCCAGTGCGCTGCCGCCGCGGCGATGACCGGCGACAGCAGCGCATAGCTCAGCGCGTAGAGCGTGACCATTTGCCCGGCCAACGCGACGGACACATTGAGCGACGCGGATACCTGCGACAGCACGCCAGCGACGACAAAGCTGTCGGTGCCGATCGCGAACATGCCGCCGGCCAGGATGAGGAGACGTCTATCCATCTGGAAATCCTTCACGGCGCGAGGCCGATTGCGGGCCAAGCGACCCTATAAGTTTCGTGATGAAACTTACTATACCGGCTTAAGTTGCGCGACGCAACTTTCTTGGCTACCATCGATGCCATGTATCGCAAAACTTTTGATGGCATGAACTGCTCGATCGCGCGCTCGCTCGAAGAGGTCGGCGAGTGGTGGAGCCTGCTCATCGTGCGAGAGTGCACGCTGGGCACGACGCGCTTTGACGACTTCCAGCGTCGTCTTGGCATCGCACGCAATGTGCTGACCGCGCGACTGAACCGCCTCTTGGAGGTCGGTGTTCTCGAGCGCGTGCTAGCCGAGGGCTTCGAGAAGCGTGCCGAATATCGGCTGACCGAAAAGGGAGAAGCGCTCTACCCGGTACTGGTCGCGCTGATGCAATGGGGTGACAAGTGGTGTGGGCACGAGGCGCCGATACAGCTCGTCGAGCACAGCACCGGCCTGCCCGTCGAGCCGGTGGAATTGCGCGTAGGCACGCGCACGCTTGGGTTACGCGATGTCCGTCTGCAACCTGGCGAGGGCGCGACCGAGAGAACCGCCGAATCGATCAAGGCCCGCAACCGGGCCATCCTCGGCGAGGAGTGAGCGGGATCGTCCGCTCGCCAGGCGCGGGGTTCACCGATCCTGAGCGTCCAGCCTTTCGGAAATGTATTCGATGAACGCACGCAGCCGGCGCGTGCCTTCGCGGTGTCCGGGATAGACCGCGTACCGGTGCATATCCTCGGCAATATGTTGTTCCAGCACCGTTTCCAGACGCCCTGCCGACACGTCCCCGACAATATCCTAGCTGGCCTTGATGATGACGCTGGCACCGGCAATCGCCCAACGCCACCAACCTGATCTCGGCGACATTGGAAACCGTTGTCGGTGCTGGCGCGCAAGCGACCCTCGTACGCACCTGGAACGTTTCGCCTTGCTCATCGCCGACCTGGAAGCGCGCTGGAGCAGGAGGGATAAGTCGAAATCGTCTACCGGCACCACGAGAGCCAGCCAGTGACACTTTCGCTTCGTTTCACCCAACCTATTGAACTGCAAGGAAATTCTTCCGACACCGTCAACTTGACGGACAGAGGTGGCACTTTTGCTTGCGAACTGGTGGCACTTTTTCTGCGGTATACGGCGACGATTCGCACCATTCACCAACTGGGCGATCGCATTCGAGCAAGCCGGGCAGGGGAAGGGATACCAATTGACCAGGCGGCGAGGCATTGCGGTGTCTCCATCGACATGCTGTCCAAGCTGGAGAACGGCAAGAGCGTCAACTTCGAGCGTCCTGCGTGTGATGGACGGACTGGTTTGACGATGCTGGTCGTTCCCAAGGCCGATGCGCCTTGGCTCGAACAGGCAGCGGCCCATGCGGCCCAGATCGGCGAGGATGCGGACGGGGAACAGCATACCTGGCTGGAAGAGTAGGGCCGCGATCAGGCTTGGCGTCAATCTCGGATGCGGTCCTCGATCGGTGCGGAAATGCCATTCGCTTGGCGTGCGGCGCCTTATGCCTTGCTGGTCCATCCGAGGCGGTGCCGCTCCTGCGGGCGGCTTTTCCCCGGCTGCGGCGTGGACGGCAACCCATGCGTGCGGGGGGGAATCGGCGAAGAAGCGCTCGCAGGAACCCAACTGCAGGGAAACAATCACTCTGTCCCGGCCCCTCCCACCATCCGATACCCCATTGCCCGGTACCCTCGTTGGCGCTTCTCCCACATCCGCAGTAATGCCGCGTGGCCAGTGTCGACAAAATCGATGATCCGTACGTCGGTCTTATCGGCATGTTCCCGGTGCAGCCGGCCCGCATACTGTTGCAGGGTTCCAACGACACAGGCATCGCCAGCACCAGGGTGTCGAGTGGCGGGTGGTCGAAACCTTCACCAACCAGCTTGCCGATCGCCAGCAAGACACGAGGCGCGTCAGCTGGCAGGGCGTCGAGCGCCGTGATCAATGCGGCGCGTTTCTGCTTCCATCCGTCCGTGCAGCACAAATAGGGGGGAAATTTGCCCGTCCAACGCAGCCTGGATGGCGTCGAGATGTTCGGTGCGTTCTGTCAGCAGCAAAATCTTGCGGCCTTGCTTGAAGGCCTCGAGCACTTCTGCAGCGATGGCGTCAGTGCGGGCCTGATCGTGGACCAGGTGCCGGAATACATCCTGAATTCCAGACGCTGTCGGCAGCTCGATTCGCGAAAGGCATGTGTGCGGTACGACCTCCAAGGTGTGAGGTGAGCTGGCCGGCTTCGCCGCCGTGTACCGGATAGGCCCGCACTGCATGAAGATGATGGGCTGCTGGCCATCACGTCGAATCGGGGTGGCGGTCAGGCCGAGCACGTACTTTGCCCTGGTCCTACCGGGACGAACCCGGCACACAAAGGTATCCGCCACTGCTGCGCTACTTCTATCCAGAACGCGGCAACTTTATCGCCTTCGTTTCCAATCTTCGCTCATTGCGCCACTTGCGATGGATTGTGGACGCATTCCGGACCTCATCCGGTTTTCCGGTCGAAGCAGCGGCGCTGCCGTGGTGGGTGCCCGGGGTCGCCCTGAGCGATCATTTCTCCTTCTGGCGCCAAGGCTATCCGGCCGTCATGGTGACGGACACTGCCTATCTGCGCAATCCGCACTACCACACCGCGCACGATGTCCCGGCGACGCTTGACTATCATCGCATGGCGGCGGTGACGAGCGGGTTGGCCGCGAGCATCGCGTCGCTGGGGCCACTTGGCACGAGCCGCGACAAGGCGCGGGCCACCGGAAAAGGGCCCAGTGCCCGCAGATCTGCATTGCGCTGACGGAACCATGCCAGCAAACCTCTCTCCCGAGTACAAACGGGCCGAGCAAGCCTATCGGCTGGCAAGGCAGCCCCGCGAGCAGCTCGATTGCCTAAAGGAGATGCTGCGTACCATTCCAAAGCACGAGGGGACGGAGCGTCTGCAAGCGGAAATCAAGTCTCGGCTCAGCGAACTCACCCAGGAATCAGCGGGCCACAGGAGGGGACCTCACAGAGGGTCCTCACATACGGTACATCCCGAGGGCGCTGCCCAACTCTGCCTGTCTGCAACGGCGCGATACGCTGTGGGAGGCCTTCGAGGCCGACCTCGACTAAGGCATGCGCCGCGGCGGGGGACGGCACGGACATTGAAAGCCGGGTGGACTATCTTCTTTTGGGCTTCGCCATCCGCATCGCGGAAATCGGATGCAAGGTGGGCGAAGCGCGTCGACGCAAGAGCCATTAATCAGCGATTTCCTGGTGCTTACGATAGCGGATTGCCCGTATCTTGGCATGCCCCCTTGAGCCAATTGATTACACACAATTTAGTCGTCCAGTTCACGGGCGAACCTGAGGCCGACGGCGAAGTCCATCACCCGCTGCAGGCCTTGCCAGATGGTCCAAACTGTTCAGGTGGCGAAAATGATAACCACGGTAGCGATACGACTATGATGGCAAGGCGAAAGGCGAAAGGCGAAAGGTGTAGTGGTAACCGTGCCAGTCAGCGCGCCGAATCTAAAGGATTGCATCTCATGAGTATCTTGCTGCACACCTGGAATACGCCGAACGGACGCAAGATCAGCGTCGCGCTCGAGGAAATGAACTTGCCCTACACGGTCAGGACGGTGAATATTTCGAAGGGTGAGCAATTTGCGCCGGAGTTCTTGCGCATCAGTCCGAACAACAAGATCCCGGCAATCGTCGACCTGGAAGGTCCAGACGGTCAGGCGATAAGCGTCTTCGAATCCGGCGCGATCCTGCTCTATCTCGGCGAAAAGACCGGCAGATTCCTGCCTGCAAGCTTGCGCGAGCGTGTACCGGTGCTCGAATGGCTGATGTGGCAGATGGGCGGCTTTGGTCCGATGCCCGGCCAGGTCCATCACTTCCGCATGGTCGAGTCCGAAGTGGATCGGCGTTATGGCCTCAAGCGCTACTCGGAGGAAACGTACCGCCTCTATGGGGTGCTGGACCGCCGGCTTGCAGACGTGGAGTTCGTCGCCGGAGAGCTGTCCGTGGCCGATTTCGCAATTCTTGGCTGGGCTTGGCGGCATGAGCGCCATCAGGTTTCCCTCAGTCAGTTTCCGAACGTCAAGCGCTGGTATGAGGCATTATGGGCGCGTCCTGGAGTGCAACGCGGTTTTGCGGTCAAGCTGGACGACACGAAGTAGTGAGAAGGAACCGCTCCGAGGGCACGAGCGCACTGTAGGTGACTCATTGATCCGTTGCGGAGTGAACCGACTAGCCTCATCGGTGCCGACCTCGTTGTGCGGCCGGAGCGAGCCGGTATCAGCATCGCGCTTTTCGATGGCGCTGCAAGCCAAGCCAACTATGAGCCGGACCTCGCGCAGCAGCGCTCGGCCAGAGGCGAGCGGCGGCCGGAATCGCTTCCTCAGCTCAAGGTGGGGAAACCCGGACACCTGCGCGCAATTGTGGGGCCATACTGGTGACGCATACCTGATGCGCGCCGGCTCAGATGCCCCGAGCCAGGTCGTCTACGACTGTCGATTTCGGCCTAGACCACGGACGAGGAAATCATGAATCCCCAGCGTCTGCAATTTCCTGGAAGCGACGGCCAGCAGCTCGCCGCACGGTTGGACACGCCAGAAGGGCCGGTCGGGGCGTTCGCGCTGTTCGCGCATTGCTTCACCTGCAGCAAGGACACTTTGGCCGCAAGCCGGGTTGCGCAATCGCTCACGGCGCACGGCATTGCCGTCCTGCGCTTTGACTTCACAGGCCTTGGCGGCAGTGGAGGAGACTTTGCCAACACGAATTTCTCTTCAAACGTAGCCGACCTGCACGCGGCAGCAAGCTATCTGAGAGAGAACTTTCAGGCTCCTGCCCTGTTAATAGGCCATAGCCTTGGCGGCGCGGCAGTGCTGAGCGCAGCCGGCGGAATGCCTGAGGTCAAGGCGGTCGTGACCATCGCCGCACCGAGCGACCCAAGTCATGTGGTCGGCCTGTTTCAAGACCATACCGCGCGCATTGAAGCCAAGGGCGAGGCGGAGGTGCTGCTTGCCGGACGCCCATTCCGAATCAAGCGTCAGTTCATAGAGGATGTGAGAGAACAAAGCCTGCTGGGGAGTGTCTCCAAGCTGCACAAAGCCCTGCTGGTCATGCACGCACCAAACGATGACACCGTCGCCATCGAGAACGCGACGCATATCTTCAGTGCTGCCAGGCATCCGAAAAGCTTCATTTCCCTTGATACGGCAGACCACTTGCTGACGCGTAAGGAAGATGCAGATTATGTAGCCGACACGATCGCCGCGTGGAGTCAGCGGTACCTCGGTATCGATACATCCCGTCTTCCGGCCGCCGTGGCCGAGGAGGGCCTGGTACGCGTAGAGGAGAACCACGTTGGACGGTATCAGCAGCGCGTAGTTGTCGGCCCGCATCGCCTGGTGGCTGACGAACCGGTTGCCTTCGGCGGACTGAACGGCGGGCCTGGACCTTACGACCTCCTGCTTGCCGCGCTGGGCGCATGCACGGCGATGACGATGCGCATGTACGCGGAGCGCAAAGGGCTGCCACTGGAGCACGTGGCCGTGTCCCTTCGGCACGAGAAGATTCATGCTACGGATTGCGCGGATTGTGCAACGAAGAAAGGAAGAATGGATTGGATCGAGCGGGAGATACTCATGAGAGGTCCACTCGACGCGTCACAACGCGCCGCATTGCTGGCGATTGCGGAGAAGTGCCCGGTACATAGGACGCTTCACTCGGAAGTGGTGGTGCGAACGCGTGATGCCGAGGCCGCGACTGGCGATTAGTCGCTCCTGCCAGCTGGTTCGTGCTCGCAGCCCGGATAACATCCGACGCCCCGCTTCTTGCGTCGCAGGTCGAGGCTTGTCCGACGCCTGCCCGCATGCGCCACGAGGTGCCCACAGCCTTGCAGACAAGGGCAGGCATCGAACAACCCTGAATACCATTTCGGAAAGCCGCCCCTATCTGTGTGGGGGCGGCTTTTGTTTAACATTGATTAGCACTTGCCCGAAGCCGGAATCGAACCGGCATGCCTTTCGGCGAGGGATTTTCGTCGGCTTTCGCCGCCAGCGCATGCGCTGTTTGTGGGCTGGAGCACACCTTCACCATAGCCTTGCGGCCGTAGGTGCCCGCCGTCTGCTCTCTACACCTTCCCAGCCAGCAGGCTTCATCGGCATCTCGACGCTGGGAGGCGCCCATCTGTTCTCCCTGTTTTCGAGGCGCTTCGGCAACGCGGGTGGGCCATGCCGGTATTCGTTGGCGAGATCACCCCGGCGGCACACAAGCGCGCACTGGAGCTGGGTGCCGTTGCGTAGAGGCAACGGCCTTCTCTGCGGAGGACCACAAATTCAGCGACTGTGGCTCGACGGACCGGTAATTCGACTACTGTGGGTTGACGGTAAGTGTTCTGCGTATCTCCATGACTGAACCTACGGAGCGTGAGCTTGCCATTGCGCGGGTCCTGCGTCCCCTTGGAAGAGGGCCGCTCTCGCGCAAGCAAGCTGAGTACGCTGGAAAATTGCTCGGAATGCATCGGTCCATGGTCTATCGTCTGCGGCAGCGATTCCTTGCCGATCCTGTCGTGAGCTGAAGCCATATGCTCGTGGTCCAAGATCCGGAAGGGGGCGACTGCTAGGGCAAGTCGAGAACATCGTGAACGATGTTCTAACGACATGGCTGCCCCAGCAGCGCTCGCTGTTTGAACTGACCATTGAAATTCGCAAACGCTGTGCCGCGGCTGGCGTTAGCGCACCGGCCAGGACAACCATTTCACGGCGATGGGCCGCTCATCAGAAGGAAGAAGCGCTTCAGCTGGCGGCGTTACCGGCGGCAGCAGTTCCGCCTGGCAGTCTCGTGGCGCATTACCCGATGGACATCGTTCAGGTCGATCACACGCTGGCCGATGTGATCGTGGTGGATGAGCTATATCGGCGCCCCATAGGTAGGCCATGGCTTAGCCTCGCTGTTGACGTTGCCACACGATGTGTCGTGGGAGTGTATGTGGGAATGGACCGCCCGAATGCGGCCACGGTCGCTCTCCTGTTGACGCGAGTCGTTCTCCCCAAGTTGAGCTGGCTCGCCAGCCTCGAGGTCAGTGCCGAATGGCCGATGCACGGCATCCCGAAAGTGCTTCACCTCGACAACGTGGCCGAGTTCAAGAGCAGGGCGCTGCGTTCCGGGTGTAGCCAGTATGGGGTGGAGTTGATGTACCGTCCCGCCGGACGCCCATACTTCGGCGGACATATCGAGCGATTGAACCGGACCCTCATGGAGCGAGTCCACAGCTTGCCGGGTTCGACCGGATCCTCCCCGAAGGGGCGCAAGGCCAGGCCGCCTGAACGGGAGGCATCCCTGACTATCCGAGAGTTCGAGCGGTGGTTGGTCCTGGAGATTGCGCAGCGCTATCACCACAATGCGCACCGGGGGTTGCGCGGAGCCACTCCCTATTCCATGTGGGCCACACTTGGCGGCGTGACACCGAGGTTGCTTCCCGATACGGCGGCCGAGGCTTTGCGCTTCCTGATCCAGTTCCTGCCGATGACCTATCGAACGGTCCAGGCGGATGGCCTCACGCTATTCTACATTCGGTACTGGCACCCAATCTTTACTGCGTGGCGGGCAACCAAGCAGAAGGTCATTACAAGGTATCACCCGGAAGACCTCTCCAAGATTTTCGTCAGCGTTGATGGCAAACAGTACCTCGAGGCGACCTTTGCGGACTTGCGCCGCAAACGCGTTTCGTTATGGGAGCAACGCAGCGCATTACGGCATCTGCGCGCCCAGGGACATGAATACGTCAGCGAGGCGATGCTGTTTGATGCCGTGGATGAACAGCGACGCATCGTTGCACGCGCAAGAACGCAAACGTTGGGCGCAAGCCGCCGAGGCAATGTCTTAAAGGATCCGGCGCCAAGAAATTATCGGCAAGAGAATTCTCAGGTTCGGCAGAGCGAAAGCACACCGGTGAAACCCACTGAGGCGTCCGTCGACTACAGCAAGCCGGCCACAGCGTACGATATCGAGCAATGGTGATCCGTCATGGGGGCGCTACTCACACATCTGGTGCCTGCTGCAAGAACATTGGCACAGTGCGATGA
>NZ_JBSVZB010000033.1:0-92590 GCF_054072015.1 Cupriavidus sp. CP313
CCCTCCTGCACGTAGGTATTGGCCACGTCCAGGGAGAGCCAGTGAGTTCACAAAGGCCTTGACATAGTACTGCTCATAGAAGGAATCCCCCTCCTTTCCGGCCTCAAGGCCGGTGAGCGTTAGCGAGTGGTGGGGGAGGATGTCAACGGCAGGATAAAGCCGAAGCTGACGGTAAAGCCCAGCAGCATGGTCATGCCCACGCTGTTGATGTCGCCGGGCAGCGTCTGCAGCACCGCGATCAGGACCGGCAGCATCGCCGCGGTCAGCGCGGTGCCGCTGGCAATGCCCAGGTGGATCAGGATCAGGAAGGCCGACAGGATCGCAAACACCAGCAGCGCGCCGTGCGCCGCCAGCCCGGAATGCGTGACCACGAACTGCCCCAGCCACTGGCCGGCGTTGGTGGACAGCAGTGCCGTGCCCAGGCTGATGCCGACTCCAGACACGATCAGCGTGCCCCACGGCGTGCGTTGCTGCATGGTCTTCCAGTCCATCACGCCGATGCGAGGATCCCCAGCATGCGCTGGCCGGCGGCGGTCAGCCCCTCGGGCTGCGGGATCGCCAGCACCACCAGCAGCGCAGCAACGGCGGCGAACAGGCCCCAGTGCAGCGTGAGTTTCGGCGTCGGCACGACAGCCTGTGCAGCAGCGGCGGAGGGGACGGAAGGGGGGAGGCGGAAGTATCTGTCATCGCCGGCATCCTTTTGGTTGGTGATCCTGGTCGGTACCCGGGGGCACCTGGCTCGGACGGCTCTCGGTGGACAGTGCGGCGCTCCGGCGCTGGGACAGCACGGCCGGCAGGACAGGCAAGTGTCGGTCGCGAGACGGCATCCGTGTGCGGTGTACCCGGAGCGGCCTCGCTGCTGGCGCGGCCGCCGCGTTCGACATGATAGGAATTTTCCGACTGGCGGCCGGCCCTGTCGAGGGCAACTCCATGCTATTTCCGCCCGTCATGAGCCAGATCAAATCCACGCGTGATCAATGGATACCCGGGCCGCCGCAGGCGTCATACCAGTGAGAAGCTCGCCACATAAGGCCTGGCGGCGGCGTGTGTGCGCAAGCGCGCCACGATGGCCCCGGCCGGGTGATGCATGAGCGGGAGTGATCTGAAATAATTGGAGCCGACCATGAAGGTTTTAGTACGGGGACTGAAAGCAGGGCTGGACGCGGCGGCGCTGCGCGAGGCGCTGGCGCCGTATGCGAAGATCCGTTCGGTGGAACTGGTGGAAGCAGGCGACCCCAGGCACCCCTGGGCGTGGGTCGATATCGATGCCAGTGCGCTGACCGTGTGGAAGCTGGTGGCGCGGCTTGACCGGCGCTATATCGCGGGTTGCCATCTGCGCTGGCATGTGCCGGCGTACCGGGCGCGCTGAAGCGCCGGCACGGCATCGGCCCGCATCGCAAGGACAATCAGGAAAGAACAATGATCAAGTGGCTTCAACGCGCAGGTTGTCTGCACACCCATGCAGTCGTACCGCAGGCTCAGGCCGCGGCGGGCGTGAAGGGCCAGCATGACCTGGCATTCGACACCATCAGCAATGCGCGCGACCTGGGCGGCCTGGCCGGCGCGGGCGGACGCCGCGTGCGCCAGGGGCGCCTGTACCGCAGCGGCAACCCCGCGCTGGCCAGCGCGGCGGACCTGGAGCGGCTGCAGACGCTCGGGCTCGACATGGTGGTGGATTTCCGTTCGCCCGGCGAGAAGTCGCCTGAAGAGGCCGCCTTCGGCCAGCGCTTCCACTGGGTGGCGGCGCCGGTGCTGGAGGGCAGCATGGCGATGGACGTGCTGATGCCGCGCCTGCGCGCCAGCACGCCGGCACAGATGGATGCTTTCATGCTGGAGGTCTATGGCGACTTCCCGGTGCGCTACCGCGAGGCCTTCGCCGGCTTCATGCGCGCCGCGCTGGGCGGCAAGACGCTGCTGTTCCACTGCACCGCAGGCAAGGACCGCACCGGCTTTGCCGCACTGCTGTTGCTGGCGGCGCTGGGCGTGGCGCAGGACGATATCCTCGCCAACTATCTGGAGTCGAACCAGCGCAATGCGCAGTTCAACCAGTCTGCGCTGGCGCGCATGGCCGGGCTTGGCGTGGCCCCCGCGGTGATGACGCCGCTGCTGGAAGTCCGCGCCAGCTATCTCGATGCGTCGATGCAGGCCATCGACGCAGGCTGGGGCAGCGTCGACAACTACCTGCGCGATGCGCTCGAAGTGGACATCGCGCAGCTGCGCGGGCACTACCTGGCAGGCTGACTCAGAGCTGCCCGCATTCGCGCAGGATGCGGGCGGTGTTCAGCGCAATCATCCCTTCTTCATCGGTCGGCAGCACCAGCACCGGCACGCGGCTGTCGTCGCGGCTGATGCGCTGGCTGTTCTCGCCGTTGGCGCCGCCGTCGAGCGCGATGCCGAACAGGCCCGCCAGGTGTTCGCAGATGCGCGCGCGCACCGGCGGCGAGTTGGCGCCGATGCCCGCGGTGAACACCAGCGCATCGAGCCCGCCCAGCGTGGTGGCGAGCTTGCCGATCTCCTGCGCGGCACGGTAGGCGTAGAAGTCCACCGCCAGCCGCGCGCGCGGCGCATCGCTGGCCAGCAGCGCGCGCATGTCGCTGCTCACGCCTGACAGTCCTTTCAGCCCGGATTCCTGGTACAGCATCGCCTGGATCTCTGCCGGCTTCATGCCCTGCTGCGCCAGCCACAGCAGCGCGCCGGGATCGACCGAGCCGCAGCGCGTGCCCATGGGCAGGCCGTCGAGCGCGGTCAGGCCCATGGTGCTTTCCACGCTGCGGCCGTTGCGCATGGCGCACAGGCTGGCGCCGTTGCCCAGGTGCGCCACGATCACGCGGCCTTCGGCCAGGTCGGGCGCGACCTGGCGCAGCCGGCGCGCGATGTACTCGTACGACAGCCCGTGGAAGCCATAGCGCCGGATGCCGCGCTCGTAGTACGCGTAGGGCAGCGCCATCAGCTGCGCCAGCACCTCGTGGCCGGCATGGAAGGCAGTGTCGAAGCAGGCCACCTGCAGCAGGTCCGGCACGGCCTCGCGCACCGCGCGGATGGCAGTCAGGTTGTGTGGCTGGTGCAGCGGCGCCAGCGGCACCAGCGTCTCCAGCTTTGCGATCACCTCGTCGTCGATGCGCACCGCCTGCGCATAGTCGGCGCCGCCATGCACCACGCGATGGCCGATCGCCACCGGCGGGTTGTCGCGCAGGCCCACGCTCAGCACCAGACGCACCAGGCGGAAGGCGGCGTCGTGGTCGGCCACCTGGGCCTGCGGGAAGGTCTCATCGGCGACCACGCGCCCGTCGGCCATGCGTGCGGTGAGGCGCGGCGCCACGCCGATGCCTTCGATCTGGCCGTGCGCGCTCAGCACCGGGTTGATGTCGGCATTGCCATGCGCGGCCTCGGGCACGGCGTAGACCGAAACCTTGACGCTGGACGAGCCGGCGTTGACGATGAGGATGACGGGATGCGCGGCAGGTTGAATGGCGGTCACGCTCGATGGACTCCCAGGTTGTTGCGCCGGCGCAGCTGGCCGGCGCAGCTCAGACTTGCGCCGCGGCTTCGGCGGTGCGGCGCGCGTGCGCCAGCAGCACGGCGATGGCGCAGCTGCCGATGCGTGCGCGCACGCTGTCGGCCCGGCTGGTGAGGATGATGGGCACGCGCGCGCCCAGCACGATGCCGGCGGCTTCGGCGCCGGCCAGGAAGGTGAGTTGCTTGGCGAGCATATTGCCCGCTTCCAGGTCAGGCACCAGCAGGATGTCGGGGTCCCCGGCCACCTCGGAGTCGATGCCCTTGGTGATGGCGGCTTCACGGCTGATGGCGTTGTCGAAGGCGAGCGGCCCGTCCAGCAAGCCGTTGGTGATCTGCCCGCGGCGGGACATGGTGCACAGTGCGGCCGCGTCGATGGTGGAGGGGATCTTGTCGGTGACGGTCTCCACTGCCGACAGGATCGCCACCTTGGGACGGTCGACGCCCAGCACACGCACCAGGTCGATGGCATTGCGGCAGATATCGGCCTTCTCGTTGAGCGTGGGGAAGATGTTGACCGCCGCATCGGTGATGAACAGCGGCTTGTGGTAGCGCGGCACGCTCATGGCGAACACATGCGACAGGCGCCGCCCGGTGCGCAGGCCACTCGCCGAGGCTGTGACCGCGTGCAGCAGCTCGTCGGTGTGCAGGCTGCCCTTCATCAGCAGCTCGGCGTCGCCGGCGCGCACGGCTTCAACCGCGCGCTCGGCCGAGGCATGGCTGTGCGCGGTGTCGATGATCCGGGTGTCGCCCAGCGCAAGTCCATGCTCGGCGGCGACCTGCCGGATGCGCGCGGCGGGCCCGACCAGGATCGGCACGATCAGGCCAAGCTCCGCGGCCTCGAGCGCGCCGCTCAGCGATGAGACATCGCAGGGGTGCGCCACCGCGGTGGGGATGGGCGGCAGCCCGGCGCAGCGCGCGAGCAGCGCGGCGTACTTGTCCGGCGCGTCGGCAGTCGGCGCGGCAAGTCCGGACATGGCAGACGTGGCGGGCGAGGCAGCAGTCATGACGATGTTCCGAGAGCGAAAGCAGGGCTAGGGTACTGGTCCGGCGCGATGGCGTACAGCGGTCCGGTCAAGTTTCGCGCCCGGCGCGAGGCACCGGGGTTTGCTGCAACGCGCAAGCGCACGCGGCCAGTATAGGCGACGAATCTGTCGCGTCGATGACACGTCGATGACAGGTACAGACGGCCCGCGATGCGGCTTCACGCACCACCCGTTCGCGGCTTGCACCACCCCTTTGCGGCTGCTAGGCTTGTTTTAGTTGCAGCGCAACATGCGTCACTCTGGCTGCGCCGACAGCGCGCAGACTGCCGGCAGCGGCGCCAACAGGGGAAAGTGGAATGACCGCACACATACCCGCCGGGCCGCCGCAGGGCGGGTCCGCACAAGCACCCTCCACCAGCCAGGCCGCAGGCGCCGCCAATCCGTTCGCGGCGCTGGGCCAGCCGGCGCTGGAATACGTCACCGACGCCTGGCAGCGCACCGTGCTGCTGCTCGACATCCTGCGCGAGCGCGGCAACGAATCCGCGGAGCATGAACGCGAGGGCATGCCGGCCGTGCTGGTGTTCGAGCACGAACTGCTGGCTGACGGCCGTGAGCTGCCCGAGCCCGTCAATTACGCGCTGCTGCGCATCGTGCCACCGGCCGACAGCCCGACCGATCCCGCCAAGCGCGCCTTCGTGGTGGTCGACCCGCGCGCGGGCCACGGCCCCGGCATCGGCGGCTTCAAGGCCGACAGCGAGATCGGCATCGCGCTGCGCACCGGCCATCCGTGCTACTTCGTCACCTTCTACCAGGAGCCCTGCCCGGGCCAGACCATCGAATCGGTGGCGCGTGCCGAGGCCGCCTTCCTGAAGATTGTCAGCGAGCGGCACCCGGACGCACCCGGCAAGCCCTTTGTGGTCGGCAACTGCCAGGCCGGCTGGGCGCTGATGATCCTGGCCGCGGTCGCGCCCGAGCGTACCGGGCCGCTGCTGGTGGCCGGCGCGCCGCTGGCGTACTGGTCGGGCGTGCGCGGGCACAACCCGATGCGCTACAGCGGCGGGCTGCTGGGCGGCTCGTGGCTGGCCTCGCTGACCGCCGACACGGGCAATGGACGCTTCGACGGCGCCTGGCTGGTGCAGAACTTCGAGCAGCTCAATCCCGCCAATACGCTGTGGAAGAAGCTCTACGACGTCTACGCCAAGGCCGATACGGAAGGCCCGCGCTTCCTGGAATTCGAGCGCTGGTGGGGCGGCCACTTCCTGATGAACCGCGAAGAGATCGACTGGATCGTGCAGAACCTGTTCGTCGGCAACCGGCTGACCGCGGGCGAGGTGCGCAGCAGCGACGGCAAGACCGTGGTCGATCTGCGCAACGTGCGTTCGCCGGTGATCGTCTTCGCGTCCTGGGGGGACAACATCACGCCGCCGCAGCAGGCGCTGAACTGGATCCCGGACCTGTACCCCACCGACGAAGAGCTGGTCGCCAACGACCAGGTGATCGTCTACTGCCTGCACCCGACCGTGGGCCACCTGGGCATCTTCGTGTCCGCCGGTGTGGCCAACCGCGAGCACAGCGAACTGTTCTGCGCGCTGGACCTGATCGACGTGCTGCCGCCGGGCCTGTACGAGGCCAAAATCGAAGACATTGCACCCGGCCTGCCGCACCGCGACCTGGTCGAAGGGCGCTACCTGATCCGCTTCGAGCGCCGCAGCGTGACCGATATCCTGGCGCTGGACGACGGCCGCGAGGACGAGCGCCCCTTCGAGGTGGTGCGCCGCGTGGCCGAGATCAACCAGCATATCTACGACACCTTCGCCTCGCCGTGGGTGCGCGCGATGTCCAACGAATTCAGCGCGCAGTGGATGCGCGCGCTGCACCCCGCGCGGCTGGAGCGGGCGGTAGCGACCGACATGAATCCGTGGATGGCCTGGATCGGCGCGATGGCGCCGATGGTGCGCGCCAACCGCGCGCCGGTATCGCCGGACAACCCGTTCCTGGCGATGGAGAAGGCGGCCTCGGAGCAGATCGTCAACGCGCTCGACCAGTACCGCGATGCGCGCGACGCGTGGTACGAGCGGGCCTTCGAGGCGATCTACAACTCGCCGGCGATGGCGGCGCTGGTGGGCATGCGCGCGCAGGCGCCGGTCAACGTGGAGTCGCCCGTCACCGTGGCGCTGCGCAAGGAGCTTGCCGAGCGCCGGCTGCACGATGCCGAGGCGGCGATCGGGCAGGGCGGTCCGCTCGAAGCCTTCGTGCGCGTGCTGGCCTATGTGGCCGACCGCCCGAGTTCCATCGAGGAACGCCCCTTCAACCTGCTGCGCCGCATGGCACGCGAGCAGTCCGAGGGCACGGCACATGCAGACCTGGCGACCTTCAAGGCGGCGGTGCGCCAGCAGAGCTTTATCGTGCGGCTGGATCCAAAGCGGGCGATCCAGGCGCTGCCGGCGCTGGTGCCGGATCGCGACACGCGCCGCAGGCTGATGGTGGCGGCGCATCGCGTGATGACGGTCAAGGGTCCGCTGGAAGGCGAACACCTGGCACGCTATCGCGAGGTCGCCGAGGTGATGGGCACGCGGCATCCGCCGGAGGTTGCGGATGCCGTCGGCCGTGCCGACGTGGCCGAGGCAGCGGAGGGCGAGGCGCCGCCAGACGAGCACGCGCAGGCCGGCAAGCCGCAGGCCTCGCGCGCGGTGCCGCCGCGCCAGCCGGCTGCGGGCACGACACCACGGCCGCGCAGCTGAGCGTTTCAGTTGAGCATCCATAGCGCCTGACATCATCCCGGAGCCACGCCATGGTCAACGTATCCAATCCGCCGCTTGAAGGCGCCCGCGTGCTGGTGGTCGGCGTGGCCAATGCCGATTCGATCGCGTGGGGCTGCGCCAGGGCCTTTCGCGAGCTCGGCGCGCAGGTCGCCATGACCTACCTGAACGACAAGGCCTACCCGCACGTCGCGCCGCTGGCCGAGGCGGTGCAGGCGCCGATCCTGATGCCGCTGAACGTGGAAGACGCCGGGCAGATGGAGGCGCTGTTTGCTCGCATCGAAAGCGTGTGGGGCGGCCTCGACTCGGTGGTGCATTCGATCGCGTTCGCGCCCAAGGCCGACCTGCAGGGCGGCCTGCTCAACTCGTCGGCCGAGGGCTTTGCGCGCGCCATGGATATCTCGTGCCACTCGTTCATCCGCATGGCGCGGCATGCGGCGCCGCTGATGAAGGCGGGTGGCACGCTGTTCGCGATGAGCTATGAAGGTGCCAACCGCGTCGTGCCCAACTATGACCTGATGGGCCCGGTCAAGGCGGCGCTGGAAGCCAGCTGCCGCTACCTGGCGCACGAGCTGGGGCCGCTGGGGATCCGCGTCCACGCGATCTCGCCCGGGCCGCTGAAGACGCGCGCGGCCTCGGGTCTGAAGGACTTCGACCTGCTGCTGGCCGACGCCGCGGGGCGCGCGCCGCTGGGCGAGGTGGTCGACATCATGGACGTGGGCTTTGCCACTGCCTACCTGGCCACGCCGTATGCGCGGCGCATCTCGGGCAATACTGTCTATGTGGATGGCGGCGCGCACATCATGGCCTAGTGTTCCGTGCTGGTATATCCCCGCGCACCCGGACCGAGTATGCTGGACCGATCCGCAATTCGGATTACCATAGCCGCGTCTCGGACTCCATTGCGGTGCCGGCCACCGGCACCCGACATCCATGCTTGAACTCCAGGGAGCCATCTGGTTCCGCTCCGGCTCGCAAGACTGGGGCGGCAAGGACCGCATCGCGCTGCTCGCCGCCATCGGCGAACACGGCTCGATCACCGCAGCCGCGCGCGCGGTCGGCATCAGCTACAAGGCCGCGTGGGACGCCATCGATGCCATGAACAACAGCGCGGGCGAGCCGCTGGTGGTGCGCGCCGCCGGTGGCAAGGGCGGCGGCGGCACGCACCTGACCGCGCGCGGCAAGCAACTGATCCGCACCTATCGTGCGCTGGAAGACGAACACCAGCGCTTTGTCGCGCAGCTGTCGCGCCTGGGCGAGGGGGCGGCCGACGATATCCACCTGATGAGGCGAATGATGATCAAGACCAGTGCACGCAACAAGCTGTTCGGGCGCGTGGCCAGCGTGCGCGGCGGCGCGGTCAATGATGAGGTCGTGCTGGACCTGCCTGGCGGGCAGCAGGTCGTGGCCACCATCACGCATGAAAGCGTCGAAACGCTGGAACTGGCCGAAGGGGTCGAAGCGTTCGCCCTGATCAAGGCATCGTCGGTGCTGGTGGGGCTGCCCGATCCGGGGATGCGGCTGTCGGCGCGCAACCAGCTGCCGGGCGTGGTGTCGCGTGTGATGCCTGGCGCGGTGAACGCCGAGGTGGTGATCGAACTCGACGGCGGCGGTACGGTTGCGGCGATCGTGACCAACGGGAGTGTGGAAGCGCTGGGGCTGGAGGTGGGGGTGGCTGCGGTGGCGGTGTTCAAGGCGTCAAGTGTGATCCTGGGCGTAGTGGCGTGAGGTAGTCCTGCGGCAGGAATGGGAAGATGGGCGGGCATGGCGGCTGCCCCCGGCGTGCAATAATAGCCACCCAAAAAAACAGCCGTTCCACAACCAATGCACGCCGCCCTGGCCGGCTTCTCCCTCGGCCTTTCCCTGATTCTTGCCATCGGTTCCCAGAATGCCTTCGTACTGCGACAAGGGTTGCGGCGCGAGCATGTATTTTGGGTCTGCCTGGTGTGCGCGCTCTCCGATGCGCTGCTGATCCTGCTGGGCGTATCCGGCTTTGCCGTGATGATCCGCGAGCTGCCCTGGCTGGGCGCGGCGATGCGCTACGGCGGTGCGGCTTTCCTGATCTGGTATGGCGCGCGCAGCTTCCTGGCCGCGTGGCGCTCGAACGCGGTGCTGGACCCCAGTGACGCCGCGCCACGGCCGCTTGGGGCCACGCTGGCGGTATGCCTGGCGTTCACCTGGCTCAATCCGCATGTGTATCTCGACACGGTGATGCTGATCGGTTCGGTGTCGACGCAGTTCGCAGGGAACGCGCGCGAGTTCGCCGCGGGTGCCATGACCGCGTCGTTCCTGTTCTTCTTTTCGCTGGGCTATGGCGCGGCGCTGCTGCGGCCGGTGTTTGCGCGGCCGCGCGCGTGGCAGGTGCTGGAAGTGGTGATCGGCATCACCATGTGGGTGATTGCCGCGCGGCTGCTGCTGGGCTGATCGCAAGGAGAGAGACGCATGCCAAGAAACGTCGAGATCAAGGCCCGCATTGACAGTATCGAAGCCGTGCTGCCGCATGCGGCAGCGCTGGCCGATAGCGGTCCCGAATACATTCGCCAGGACGATACCTTCTTCCCCTGCGCCAACGGCCGGCTCAAGCTGCGCGAGTTCGCCCCCGACCGCGGCGAGCTGATCTTCTATGCGCGTGCCGACGAGGCGGGGCCGAAGGAGAGCTTCTACATCCTGTCGCCAACGCAATCGCCCGCCACGCTGCGCGCGGCGCTGGCCGCGGCGCATGGCGAGGGCGGGCGGGTGCGCAAGCTGCGCACGCTGTACCTGGCTGGCCGCACGCGCGTGCACCTGGACCGGGTCGACGCGTTGGGCGATTTCCTGGAACTGGAGGTGGTGCTGGCCGAAGACGAGCGCCTGGAGGACGGCGTGGCCGAAGCACACGCATTGCTGGCGCGGCTGGGCATCCCCGCGTCGAACCTGATTGAAGGCGCCTACGTCGACCTGCTGCGCTCGGCTCAGGCCACGCGCGCCGACACCGGCGCGTAGACCGGCGGATGGTGGCGGCTGGTGCCGCTGCCGAAGATGCGGCCCTCGCGGATTTCCAGCACGTGGTCGCCGAGAGCCTCGACATCGGCGGGGTCGTGCGAGATCACCAGCATCGGCACATCCAGGCTGGCCTGCAGCGTGCGCAACTCCGCACGCATGCGGGCGCGCAGCGCGGGGTCCAGCGCGGAGAAGGGTTCGTCCAGCAACACGATATCGGGCTGCGCCACCAGCGCGCGCGCCAGCGCCACGCGCTGCTTCTGGCCGCCAGAGATCTCCGCGGGGTAGTTGCCGACAATGTCCGCCAGGCCGAAGGCGTCGATCCAGCGCTGCGCTTCGGGGTGCACGGCGCCGCGGCGCGGGTTGCGCCAGCCGTGCGACAGGCCGAAGCCGATGTTCTGGCCCACGGTCAGGTGCGGGAACAGCGCGTATTCCTGGAACAGGTAGGCCACGCGGCGCTCTTGCGGGCGCACGTCGATGCCGGCGTCGGCATCGAACAGCGTGCGGCCGTTCAGCACGATGCGGCCGCTGTCCGGTGCCAGCAGGCCGGCGATGGCGCGCAGCGTCAGGCTCTTGCCGGCGCCCGAGGGCCCGAACAGCGCAATGCGCCGGCTGGCCGAATCGAAATCGATATCCAGTGCAAAGTGCCGGTCGGCCGAGACCATCTGCTTGCGGATGCTGACGTGCATGCTCATGGCGATATCCGTGATATCCGGCTTAGCGGATGCGCGGGCGCAGGCGCCGGCGTTCATAGAGTTCAGCGGGATTGCGCGCAGCGGCCGGCACCAGGCGCCCGGCGACCACCAGCAGCAGCACGCAGGTGACGGAGGTCACCAGCACCAGCAGGTTGGCGGTGTTGTCGTCGCCGGCCTGCACCGCTTCATAGATGGCGACTGACAGCGTCTGCGTGCGCCCGGGCAGGTTGCCCGCGATCATCAGCGTGGCGCCGAATTCGCCCAGTGCGCGGGCAAAGGCCAGCAGCACGCCGGCGATGATGCCGCGCGCGGCCAGCGGCAGCGTGACGCGGAAGAAGATGCCGGCTTCGGGCACGCCCAGCACGCGGGCGGCATTTTCCAGCTGATGGTCCACGCCTTCAAAGGCGGCGCGCGCGGACTTGAGCACCAGCGGGAAGGCGACGATGGTGGAAGCCAGCACCGCCCCTTGCCAGGTAAAGACCAGCTCAATGCCCAGGCGCGCCAGCCACTCGCCGAATACGCCACGGCGCCCGACCAGCACCAGCAGGTAGTAGCCCAGCACCGTGGGCGGCAGCACCAGCGGCAGCGTCAGCACCGCATCGACCACGTCGCGCAGGGGCGAGCGCCAGCGCGCCAGCGCCCAGGCCGCGCCGACGCCGAGCACGGCATTCAGCGCGGTGGCCCAGCCGGCCACCTTCAGCGACAGCAGCAGCGGTACCCAGACGGCGTCCATGGTGCGCGCAACGCTCCGTCAGGGCTTCTGGAAGCCGAAACGCGACAGGATGGCCTGACCTTCCGGCGAGGCGACGTAGTCGACGAACTGCGCCGCTTCCTTCTGCTGGCGCGTCTGGCCGGTGATGGCGATGGGGTAGGTCACCGGCGTGCGGCTTGGCACGCGCACGGCCACCTTGACCTTGTCCGGCATCACCGCGGCGTCGGTGGCAAAGACGAAGCCGGCCTCGACCTCGCCGCGCGCCACGTAGTCCAGGCTCTGGCGCACGTTCTGCGCCGGCACGCCCTTGGCGGCCACGGCGTCCCACAGCCCGGCCGCTTCCAGCGCGCCGCGGGTGTAGCGGCCCACCGGCACCGAGGCCGGGTTGCCGTAGGCGATGCGCTTGACTTCCGGGCGGGTCAGGTCCTGCAGCGAGGCGATGGCCAGCTTGCTGTCCGCGGGCACGATCAGCACCACCTGGTTGGCGGCAAAGTTGCGGCGCGAGGCCGGCGCGATCACCTTCTCGGCCTCGGCCTTGTTCATCGCCTCCTGGTCGGCCGAGGCGAACACGTCGGCCGGCGCGCCCTTGATGATCTGCTGCATCAGCACGTCGGACGCGCCGAAGTTCAGCACCACGTGCGTGCCGGGATGGGCGCGCTCGAACGACTCGGCCAGCGACTTGAAGGCGTTGGTCAGGCTGGACGCCGCGGACACCACCAGGTCGGCGGCAAAGGCGGGCGGCGCGGCCAGCGCCAGCGTGGCGACGGAGGCGGCCAGCAGGAACCCGCGGCGGCAGGAACGGAAGGCAGACATCGGAATCCTCGGGAATCGGCCAGCCGGCGTGTGCGGCAAGGCCTGTGCGGGTGGACTGTCAGGCGCAATATACGTCTGTATATAGCGCTGCGTCAATGATGCGCCATGACGGCCGTCATGGGTATTCGAAGTGGCTTAAGTGCTGTATCAGGGACTGCGAATGCGCCCCAAGGGTGGGGGCCGGCGCCCCCGGGCGCCAGCCGTGCCGGTTTCACGCCGGCGGCATGCCTTCCTTGAATAATGACTTCAACTGGGTGCGCAACTCAGGGGTGTCCTGATGCTGGTGCACGGCCACTGCGTGCTGGACCGCGGCTTCGAGCAGTTCGTCTTCGCTGTCGGCGCTCATTGCCACCGTGCAGTGGGTGTCGCTCGGGAACTCGCGGCAATCGATAAACTTGCGTGCCATGATGCCTCCTGACGCCGGCCCGCAGAGTGGGCTGGAGCCGGTGCATCCAGTATAGGCACGCGGGTAGCCGTCTACAGCACTGGCGTCAGCACCCTGCCGTCAGCCAGGAACGCATCCAGGTTCTGCAGCGTCAGCGCGGTCATGGCGGCACGCGTTTCATGCGTGCCGCTGGCCATGTGGGGCGCCAGCACGACATTGTCCAGCGCCAGCAGCGCGGGCGGCACGTTGGGCTCGTCCTGGAACACATCCAGGCCGGCGCCGCCCAGGCGCCCGTCAACCAGCGCCGCCACCATCGCCGCCTCGTCGATCACGCTGCCGCGCGAGACATTGACCAGGATGCCGCTGGGCCCGAGGGCGTCGATGACCTCGCGCGACACCAGCCCGGCCGTCGACGGCCCGCCGACGGTGGCCACCACCAGGAAGTCGGCCCACGTCGCCAGCGCCTTCAGGTCCGGCTCGAAGCGCCACGGCGCGCCCTCGCGCAGGCGACGGTTGTTGTACGCGATCTCCATGTCGAAGCCCTGCGCGCGGCGCGCCACGATCTCGCCGATGCGGCCCAGCCCGAGGATGCCGAGCTTCTTGCCCGACACGCGCGTGGTCAGCGGGAAGCCGCCCTGCGGCCAGCGCCCGGCGCGCACGAAGCGGTCGCCATGGGCGATGCCGCGCGCCGCATCCAGCAGCAGCCCGAAGGCCAGGTCGGCGACGCAGTCGTTGAGCACGTCGGGCGTGTTGCTGACCTGGATGCCGCGCGCGCGGGCCGCATCCAGCGCAATCGCGTCATAGCCGACGCCGAAGCTGACGATGGCTTCCAGGCGCGGCAGCGCATCGATCAGCGCCGCGCTGCAGCCGTGGCGCGCCGAGGTCACCACCACGCGCACTTGCTGGCCCTCGCTGCGCGCCCACGCGATCGGATCGGTCTGCTGCCACAGCGCGGCGGCGCCGTATTGCTGCCGCAGGGTGGCATTGGTCTGCGGCGCGAGCGGGCCGACCTGGAGGATCTGGGGAGCAGACATGGGATGCGGGATGCAAGGAGGGGACGGGCAATGGTAGCGCAAGGGCCCCCCATGCGCAGGGGGCAGGCAAATCGTGCGCGCGCAAGTTGTGCGATGTTCGTGCAGGCCGGTGGTATCGCGCCCGCGGGCGGCGGGTTATGCTGCGATCCTGATCCCTGTTGCCCCACTTCACGTGCCATGAAAACCATCTACCTGGCTGGCTTCGACGTCTTTCGCAAGGATGCGCGCGCCTGGGGCGAGCACCTCAAGGCGCTGTGCGCAGCGCACGGCTTCAGCGGCCTGTATCCACTCGACAAATCCGCGCCCGGTGGCCTGTCGGGCGCCGACACCGCGCGCTGGATCTATGACGCCAATCTTGTGCTGCTGCGGCGCGCCGACATGGTGATGGCCAACCTCGACGATTTCCGCGGACTGGGCGAGCCGGATTCCGGCACGGCGTTCGAGGTGGGCTTTGCGGTGGCGCTGCAGAAGCCGGTCTGGGCCTACAGCGCGGATGCGGGCACGCTGCGCGAGCGCGTTGCCGTGGCCACCGACGAGGATGGCGCGCCGCTGGATGCGCGCGGCTTCGTGGTGGAGGATTTCGGGCTGGGCAAGAACCTGATGCTGGCGTGTGCGGCGAAGCTGGTGCAGGGTGGGGCGGCCGAGTGCCTGGCGGCGATGGCCGAGGCGATTCACCGGCGGGCCGCTGAAGCCGCCGCGCGCCGCGAGCGCGACACGGCGGCGTGGGGCGACGATTAGGGCCTGTGAATAGGCCCTAGGGCCGCAGCGACTGCACCCCGGCCGCGATATCGGCCGCCGTGCTGGCGACGATCTCGCGGTACGCCGCCACGACGCCATCGACCGCGCCGGGCGCGGGCAGCTCTGCCTGGGTGCGGCCGCTGACCACCTTGCCGTCCGGCAGCCGCCGCACGGTCCAGTTGATGGTGGCGCCGGCACGCTGGCCCACGTCGGCATCCAGGCGCAGCACCTCCGTGGTGATCCGGTACAGCGGCTGCACGTCCGACATCCCCTGCTGGTAGGTGTCGACCGCGCCCAGCGTGGCCTGCAGGCGTTGCGACAGCGCGTCGCGCAGCTCGTCGGGCAGCGGCGCGGACCAGCGCGCCAGGTCCAGCAGGCGCAGGCTGGCGTCGCCGCCATCGCGCACCACCAGTTGCGGGCGGTTGAGCCGCTCCGGCACGCGCACCGGCGCGACTTCCAGCCATAGCGTGTTGGTCGACGCCGGCGTCGTCGTGGCCGGCAGCGGCGCGCCCGCGCCCTGCGCCAGCGTGTAGTAGCGCGGCTCGGGCGAGGCGCACCCGGCCAGCACGGCCGCGACCAGCGCGCCGGCGAGGAGGCTGGTGATAGTAAGGCGCTTCATCATTCTTGCTCCGGCTTGCCGCGCAGCAGCGCTTCAGGGTGGCGTTCCAGGTAATCGGTCAGCGTGCGCAGCGACGTTGCGGTGCGCGTCAGTTCCTGCAGCATGCGGCGCGTGTCCTGCTGCAGCGGCGCGTCCGACGCCAGCGTGCCGTTGGCCGCGGTCAGGGTCTTGCGCGCGTCCTGCAGCGCGGCCAGCACCTGCGGCGCAACGTCGCCGTTGAGCTGCTGCACCAGCTTGTCGGCGGTCGCCAGCGTCTTGTTCAGGCTAGCCACCGTGGTGCGCAGGTCCTGGCCGATCTGGTCGAACGGCACCTTGTCGATGCGGTTGACGATGTCGCCTACCTGCGCCTGGATCTGGTCGAAGGTGCCTGGGGTAGTGGCGAACTCAGGAATCGGCGCGTCCAGGTCGACCTTGGCCGGCGGCGCCTTCGGGAAGAAGTCGAGCGCCACGTACAGCTGGCCGGTGAGCAGGTTGCCGGTGCGCAACTGTGCGCGCATGCCACGCTGCAGCAGGCCCTGGATGATCTTGCGCGCGCGCTCGCGGTCTTCGACATCGCGTTCGCGGAAGCCCATGCGCGACGGGTACAGCTCCACCACCACGGGCATGCGGAACGCTTTCTTGTCGCGCTGGTACTCGATGCCGATCGACCGCACCTGGCCCACGATCACGCCGCGGAAGTCCACCGGTGCACCCGGTGACAGCCCGCGCACGGACTGGTCGAAATTGAGCACCGCCAGCGTGGGCGCCAGTTCTTCCGGCTCCTTCATCGCCTCGGTCTGGTCGTTGGCCAGCAGGAACTGCGTGTTCTCTGCCGCGGCGTCGGTGGCGGTGGTGTGGTCCGGCGCCTGGAAGGCGACGCCGCCCAGCAGCACCGTCACCAGCGACTGCGTCGACAGCTTGAGCCCGCCGGCATCGAGCTTCAGGTCGACGCCGCTGGCATGCCAGAAGCGCGTGTCGGCGGTGACCAGCTTGTCATAGGGTTTGTTGACGAACACGCGCAGCGTGAGGTCGCGCCCGTTGGGGTCGAGCTGGTAGGCCACCACCTGGCCCACCAGCACGCGCCGGTAGTAGACCGGCGAGCCGATATCGAGCGAGCCCAGCTCGGAGGCGCGCAGCACGAACTGCTTGCCGGAGGCATCGGTGGTCACCACCGGCGGCACTTCCAGCCCCTTGAAGTCGCGCGCGGATTCATTGGACTTGCCCGCATCCACGCCGATATAGGCGCCCGACAGCAGCGTCTCCAGCCCGGACACGCCGCTGGCCGCAAAGCGCGGACGCACCACCCAGAAGCGGGTGTCGGCCACGGCGAAGTTCTCGGCGTCCTTGGTCAGGTCGATCGACGCCACCACGTGCGAGCGGTCGCGCGCCAGCCGCACCGACTTGACCAGCCCGATGTCGACGTCCTTGTAGCGCACCGCGGTCTTGCCGGGAGTCAGGCCTTCGGCCGTGCGGAAGGTGACGGTGATCTCCGGCCCGCGCGAGGTCAGCGTATGCACCAGCAGCGAGATGCCGACCACCGCGGCGACGATCGGGATCAGCCAGACCAGCGAGGGCAGCCAGCGCGCGCGGCGCCGGCGTTCGGGCCGCGGCAGGCCCGGCGGGGGCGACCCCGCGGGCGTGGAGGCTTGGTTGTCAGTGTCGGGCATTGTTGTCTTCCAGCGAATCCCACAGCAGGCGCGGATCGAAGCTGAGCGAGGCCAGCATGGTCATGACCACGACCGCGCCAAAGGCCAGCGCGCCGCCGCCGGGGATGATGGTGGCCAGCGCCCCGGCCCGCACCAGCGAGGCCAGCAGCGCCACCACGAAAATATCGAGCATCGACCAGCGGCCGATCACCTCCACCAGCCCGTACAGCCGGGTCTGCTGCCGGATCCGCCAGGTCGAGCGGAAATGCACGGACAGCAGCAGGAAGGTGAGGATCACCATCTTCAGTAGCGGCACGATGATGCTGGCGATCAGCACCAGCCCGGCCAGCATGCGCGAGCCGGACAGCCACAGGTAGATCACGCCGGACAGGATGGTGTCCTGCTGCGTGCCGAGGATGGACTGCGTCACCATCACCGGCAGCACGTTGGCCGGAATATAGAGGATAAAGGCGGCCAGCAGGAAGGCCCAGGTGCGCGCCAGGCTGTCGGGCTTGCGATGGTGCAGGGTGGCGCCGCAGCGCGGGCAGGGCTCGCCCTCCAGTGTGCGCGGGCTGATCAGGTCGCAGGCGTGGCATGACAGCAGGCCCAGCCGGCTGGCGGTCGGCACCTGCGGCAGCGGGTTGCGCTCGTCGTCGTCGGTGAGTTCGGCCACCACCTCGCGCGCCAGCTGGCGCGGGCGGGCCAGGCGGCCGCCTGGCTGGCCGGGACGCTGCGTCGGCCGTTGCGGCTGGTCCGTCATCGGCCTTCCTCGCCCGCAGCCGCGGCGTTGTCATCGGGCGTTTCCAGGTGGCGCCACAGGTCGCGCGGATCGAACGACAGCATTGCCGCCAGCACGATCACCAGCGCCGCGAACGACCACAGCGCGATGCCGGGCAGCACGCGCGCCATGCTGGACAGCTTCACCAGCGTGACCAGCACGCCGATCATGAACACTTCGATCATGCCCCAGGGCCGGGTCTGGCGGATGCCGCGCACGATGCGGTCGAAGCCGGCGGGCATGCGGTGCTGTGCCATCGGCACCAGCAGGTAGGCCATCATCAGCATTTCGGACAGCGGGAACAGGATGGTGGTGGCGAACACCAGTGCCGCCACCAGCCCCATCTTGTCGGTGTACAGGGCCTGCACGGCGCCCAGCAGCGTGGTCTGGGTGCGGACCCCCTGCAGGTCCATCTCGACGATCGGGTAGGCGTTGGAGACCAGGAACAGGATCAGCGCGGTGATCACCAGCGGCAGCAGCCGTTGATACTGGCGGCGGCTTTCGCGGTAGAGCTGGCCGCCGCAGCGCAGGCACAGCGCGCGCTCGCCGGGCGAGATCGGCGTGCGTTCGTAGACCGCGTCACAGTATTCGCACGCCACCAGCCGGTGCAACGCGGCCGGCGAGATGGCGGGGGTGGCGGGGGTGGCGGGCGCGGCGGGCGCGTCGTGTCCTGCCATCAGCCGGGGTGCTTGCCGGTCGTGGCCGGCGGGACGTCGGGGTTGTCGACCACGGCCGGCGCCGGCGGCGCGGCCGCCAGTGCCTCGCCCTGCTTCAGGTCATGCTTTACCTCTGCCTGCGAGCCGATGGTCCAGTCGCGCAGCAGCGCATAGGCCACTGCCAGCAGCGTCGGTCCGATGAACACGCCCAGGAAGCCGAACGCCAGTGCGCCGCCCAGCACGCCCAGCATGATCCAGATCAGCGGCATGCCGGTGCCCTTGCTGATCAGCAGCGGCTTGACGATGTTGTCAGCCATGCTGACCACGCCCACGCCCCATACCACCAGGAAGATGGCCCAGCCGGTGGCGCCAGTGTGGTACAGCCACAGCGCGGCCGGCAGCCACACCAGCGGCGGGCCGACGGGGATCACCGACAGGAAGAAGGTCACGAAGCCCAGGATGGCCGCGCCCGGCACGCCCGCGATCCACAGGCCGATGCCGGCCAGCACCGCCTGGATGAAGGCCGTGCCCAGCACGCCGTAGACCACGCCCTTGACGGTGCTGCCGGCCAGCTCCAGCAGGTGGTCGGCGCGCTCGCCGGCGATGCGGCGCATGCCCGCGCGCAGCCAGGCAATGGCGAACTCGCCGCCGGTATAGAAGAAGAACGCAAGAATGATCGACAGCGCCAGCTGGCCCAGCCCGGCGCCGATCGACAGTCCGGCGCCCAGCAGCACGTGGCCAACCGGGGCGATCAGCTTGCGCAGGTTGGCGACCATCTCGGAATCGGCATTGATGACGCTGTTCCAGGAGTTCTGCAAGTAGGAGCCGACATAGGGCACGCTGCTCAGCCAGGCGGGCAGCTGTGGGAGGCCGTGTTCCATATAGCGGTCGACCAGCGCGGACAGGTCGTCCAGGTGCGCCGAGAAGCTGGCGCCGGCATAGACGAACGGACCCAGCACCACCACGGTGGCCAGCAGCACGCAGATCAACGCCGCCAGGTTGCGCCGGTTGCCCAGCCAGCGGGACAGCACCGTGTAGGGGTACCACGAGCTGAAGGCCAGGATCGCGCCCCACAGCAGCGCAGTGGTGAACGGCGCCAGCACCAGCAGCGAGCCGCCGATCAGCACGATCAGCGCGAAGACGGCTGCGATTTTCTCAATTAACTGGCCGGAACTCATGGATGGCTCTCCCTTGGCCCCGCCGGTGTGACGGGAACGGCGTAAATATAGCTTACGTTGGGTGGGGCGATGCGGAAGGGGGATGATGGGTGGGTTAGTCGTCACTATGGCGGTGGGCCGCTGCGTGCGGCGTGTTCCCCCTGGTGGGGGCACAGTGCCATAGGTTTGTGACGGTGGATAGCGGGTGGGTATTTGGCTTTTCGCCTGCGGTCGGTTTGTGGCTCTTGGCGGAGGTGGCTGTTTCGCCGGCGTAGCCGGCGAGTCACTTCTTGTCCGAGCGGAAAAATTAACCTAAAGCGCGTTTACTGGCCCTGCGGGCGGCACCTTTTATCGTAGTGTGCCGTGGTCCGGCACCGCCATCACCCCACTCTTGAGCAGCGCAGCCACCAGATCCGACTGCGTCACCATCCCCACTACGCGCCGGTGGTCGTCGATCACCGGCGCGTGGTGCAGGCCGCCGTCAGAGAAGGCCTGCGCCAGCTCCACCATCGGCTGGTCAGCACGGGCAGTCACCACCGCCCGCGTCATCAGGTTCCGCACGGTACCAGCCAGCCGCCGCGCACCGGTATCACGCTGCGCCGCAAAAAAGTCGCTCTGAGTGATGATCCCCACCAGCCGCCGGGTGGCGTCCACCACCGGCAGGGCCTTGATGCGGTGCCGCGACAGCAGGTGCCCGGCCTCATGCGCAGGCTGGTCCGGGGTCACCATGATCACGTCGCGCGACATGATCTCGCCGCACAGCACGTTGCCGAAGTGGCGCCGGTAGGCGCGCAACTGCGCGGCCACCAGGATCTGTTCGAGGTCGTCTTCTTCGATATCCAGGAATTCGCCGCGCACCTTCAGCGCAGCATCGAGGTCGGCGCGGGTGACGCCCACGCGCTGGGATGGCGGCACGTCCTTCGTCCCGTGCTGCATTGCAGGCTCGGGCGGGCGGTGCGGGTAGCGCCGCCGCGACAGGTTGTTGAAGGCCAGCGCCATCATCAGCAGCAGCATCGAATTGAACAGCACGGGCACGGCAACAAAGCCGAAGCCCAGCGCACTGACCGCTGGCCCGCCGAATACGGCGGTGATGGCCACGGCGCCGCTGGGCGGGTGCACGCAGTGGAACTGGAACATCAGGGCGATGGAGACAGCCACTGCGACCGCTGCGGCCAGGCCGGGTTCCGGGATCCAGCGCGCGCACGCCACGCCGATCACCGCGGCAATCAGATTGCCGCCAATGACTGACCAGGGCTGTGCCAGCGGCGATGACGGCACGGCGAACAGCAGCACCGCGCAGGCCCCCATCGGCGCGACAAACCAGGGGTTGAAGCCGCCCAGGGTCTGGTGGCTGATCCATTCAGTGCAGAGCAAGCCCAGCAGGGCGCCCAGGCAACTCTTGAGGCGCTCCTTGCGGCTGGCGGCAACGGGTAGCGGAACGAATGTGCGCAGCCATGCACGGGCATTCTGCGCCAGGGCAGAGACAGCGGGGGCGGTTGGCATTCTTGTAACGGGGGGCGCTTTGGAATGGTGCGCGTAATATATCACGGGGTGATATATTTGGTCGCCTTTGGTGCAGCGCATCCCAATCGTGGGGCATGATGCACCGCACAAGCGCAAGCGCATGGCGGCGCTGGGCGTGGCGCGCCTGCCGGTGGTGGAAAGCGCCGGGACCTGAGCGGGTCTTTTACTTGTAGGTCGACAGCAGGATGCTGGTCTCGGTGGCGCTGATGCCGTCGATCAGCCGGATCCGGTCCAGCGTGCGGTCGAAGGCCTCGAGCGTATCGGCGCGCAGCTCGGCAATGATGTCCCAGCGGCCGTTGGTGGTGTGCAGCGCCTGCACATTGGGTTCGCCGCGCAGCGCCTGCAGCACGGTGCGGGCCTTGTTGCCTTCCACGGCAATCGTCATCCAGGCGCGGATGCGGTGCGCTTCGGCCTCGGGCCGCAGGCGCACCGTGTAGCCAACGATCACTCCTTCCTGTTCCAGCTTGTCGATACGGTTCTGCACGGTCGCGCGCGACACGCGCAGCGCCTGCGCTAGCGCCGTGACTGGCATGCGCGCGTTGTCGCGCAGGAGGGAAATCAGCTGGTGATCGGTGGCATCCATGAGGTGGGCAAACAGCCTTTGCAATGCGCCAGCATAAGCTGGCATTTTGATATATGACTCGCGCAAATTGCGCAAGTTGCTGGCTATTAGTTAACACCAGCTTGCCCGAGAATTCAATCGACCGATTGATTTCCCAACGCCTGCCATTAAAGAGGAGCCGCCCCGTGACCCACACCCCCACCATCCTGCTTGTCGAGCCGACCTTCTACGACGTGTCGTACAGCATCAATCCGTGGATGGACCCGGCTGCCTGGGCGCGCGACCCGCGCGGTATGCACCGCAGCGCCATGCAGTCGTTCGACGCGCTGCGCGAGGCGCTGGGCCGGGCCGGCTTTGCGGTGGAGGTGGCCCCTGGCGCGCCGGGGCTGCCCGACATGGTGTTCCCGGCCAACGCCGCGGTGGTGCTCGATGGCCGCGCGCTGCTGGCGCGCTTCCGTTACCCGCAGCGGCGCGGCGAGGAAGCGCCGTTCGCCGACGTCTTCGGCACGCTGCGCGAGCGCGGCCTGCTCGACGAAGTCGCACTGCTGCCCGAGGGCTGCTTCCAGGAAGGCGCGGGCGACTGCATCTGGGATGCGGGCCGCGGCCACTTCTGGGCCGGGTTCGGTCCGCGCTCGTCGCATGAGGCGGCCGTGGCGGTGTCGAGCTACTTCGGCAAGGACGTGGTGGCGCTGGAGCTGGCCACCGAGCAGAGCTACCACCTTGATGTCTGCTTCTGCCCGCTTTCCGGCGGCGAGGTGCTGTACTACCCGCCGGCCTTCAGCGAAGCGGCGCTGCGCGAGCTGCGCGCGCGCGTGCCGGCGCGGCTGCGCATCGAGGCCAGCGCCGACGACCTGCGCCACTTCAGCGTCAATGCCGTCAATCTCGACGACCAGGTGGTGATGACCCGCACCACGCCGCACCTGCGCACCGAGCTGGGCCGGCGCGGCTACCAGCTGCATGAGGTCGACCTGTCGCCCTTCATGCTGTCCGGCGGCGGCGCCTATTGCATGACGCTGCGCCTGGATCGCCGCAGCGGGCCGGGCATCGCCGCGGTGGCGGCCTGAGTGCAGGCACCACACAGACAGCCAAGGAGACGGTCATGAAAAGCACCGCACGATCCCTGTTCCTGGACGCCAGTGATGTGGCCCGCCTGGTGGCCGCCATCGGCCCGCAGGCCGCCATCGTGGACCTGGCCGGGCAGGTCCGGCAGGCCTTCCTGTGCTGGGACGACTTCGACAAGTCCGCACGGCTGGCGAGCCATTCCGCGCGTGGCGTGATCGAGCTGATGCCGGTCAGCGACGGCATCCAGTATGCATTCAAGTATGTGAACGGCCATCCGCGCAATGCGCAGCATGGCATGCCGACGGTGATGGCCTGCGGCTTGCTGGCCGAAGTGGAAACCGGCTTCCCGCTGATGCTGGCCGACCTGACGCTGGCCACTGCGCTGCGCACCGCGGCCACCTCGGCGCTGGCGGCGCGCGCCATGGCGCGGCCCGGTGCGGCGACGATGGCGCTGATCGGCAACGGCGCGCAGGCCGAGTTCCAGGTGCTGGCCTTCCAGGCGATGCTGGGCGTGCGCGAGATCGCCGCCTATGACATCGATCCGGCCGCCACCACACGGCTGATGCGCAACCTTGGTGGCGTACCCGGTCTTTCGATCCGGCGCGCCGAATCGATCGAGGGCGCGCTGGCCGGGGCGGACATTGTCTCCACGGTAACCGCCGACAAGGCTCGCGCCACCATCCTCACGCCGGAAATGGTGCGGCCTGGCATGCACCTTAATGCGGTAGGCGGCGATTGCCCCGGCAAGACTGAACTGCATCCCGATATCCTGCGCCGCGCGCGCATCGTGGTGGAGTACGAACCCCAGACGCGCATCGAAGGCGAGATCCAGCAGTTGCCGGCCGACGCGCCGGTGACCGAGCTGTGGCAGGTGCTGGCCGGCATCGCGCCCGGCCGCGCGGCGGCGGACGAGGTGACCGTGTTCGATTCGGTTGGGTTTGCGCTGGAAGACTACGCCGCGCTGCGCTGGCTCTACGCCGCAGCGCAGGCGCACCAGGCGGGCAGGGCCGTTGAACTGGTGGCGATGCCGCCGGATCCGCGCAACCTGTACGGCTGGATGATGGCGCAGGCCGACGGCAACGAAGCCGGGCTGGCAACGCCCCGGCAGGCGGCAGTGGCCTGAGGCTGCAAGCGATGCCGGGGCCGGCTGGCCCCGGTGCCGCCGTGCTCAGGCGGTGCGGCCCATCATCAGCTGGGCGCGCAGGAAGCCCTTGACCTCTTCCAGCGACGGCGTCTTCAGGAACACCATGATGCCCCAGTGCTGCAGGGCATCGGCCACGCCTTCATAGGCCTGGCGGTTGGTGATCACGGCGAAGATCACGTGCTGGCTGGCAAAGAAATTCTGCAGCTTCTCGATGGTGGCCGACTCGGCGTCGTTCAGTTCGTCGACGTAGTACAGCACCACGCGCGGATGCTCGCTGACCGAGGTGATGACGGTGTCCAGCACATCGTCGACCACCACGCTCTTGAGCGGCAGCCCCCACTTGGCAAGCTGGCCATGGATGCGCTGCGCTTCCTGGTGGTTGGGGTGGAACACCACCAGGTCCAGGCCGTGCGGCGACGCCGATTCCGGCCCGATGCGCGTCGCCAGCAGGCGGTGCACGGTTTCCTTGTGGATGCGCCGATGGCCGCCGTTGGTCTTCCAGGCGCCAAGTTCGCCGCGCTCGACCATCTTCTGGACGGTCCCCAGAGAGACGTTAAGCAGTTTTGCCGCTGTACGCGTGCTGTAATAAGGCTTTTCAGCCAGTGCCGGATCCAGTTTCATCCCATCACCCGTGGTCCTGAAGGCAGTCGCGCCGGGACGGCGCCCGCGGCGCCAGGCACAAGCGCCGCGCGGTTGTCACTGCCAATGGTTGACTGACCCTGTGTCCTGGCCCGCTCCCCCGCCGGCCGGACGGCTTTCGTTATAAATTTGTTGTTTCTTTCATTTCCAGCCGATCAGCGACTTTCTGGACATATTGAATGTCTGGGACCCTGATCTGCTGGAAGCCAATAATATGCCGCAAACGCCAATCGATCTGTAAGAAAAAACATAAATCCATCGCGTATTGGTTGTTTAACGCACATTGGTGCTTGCAGGCAGACACGACAGTAACGCAGACATTGATCTGCAGGGGTGGTTCCCCATGGTTGGACGCAGCGTCTGAAGCATCCGCTGAATACAGCGGCCGCTTCAGAGTTCTGTCGTGACGTGACAGATCGCGCGGCATGGCCCGCGCTGCTGCCCTCGATTCACGGTCCGCGCGTCACAGCGACACTTCACAGCCCGTGCTTGCGCACCTTGTCGAACAGCGTGGTCTTGGCCACGCCCAGGGCCTCGCTGGCGCGGCTCAGGTTGCCGTCATGGCGGCGCATGGCATCGGCAATCAGTGCGCGCTCGAATTGCTCGACTGCCTGCGCCAGCGGCAGGGCTGCGGGGGCGGTGGTGCCCTGGCCGGGGTTGCAGCCCAGCCCCAGCACATGGCGCTCGGCCAGGTTGCGCAGCTCGCGCACATTGCCGGGCCATGGGTAGGCCACCAGCGCGGCCAGCTCGGCCGGGGTGGCGGGCACAGCCTCGCGGCTGAAGCGCAGTGCGGCCTGCGCGACGAAATGTTCGAACAATGCCGGCACGTCTTCGCGCCGCTCGCGCAGCGGCGGCAACTCCAGCGTGATCACGTTCAGGCGGTAGTACAGGTCAGCGCGGAACTGGCCGGCATCGGAGAGCGCGCGCAGGTCGGCCTTGGTGGCGGCCACCACGCGCGCGTTGACCGGCACCGGCTGGTTGGAGCCAAGCCGTTCCACCACGCGTTCCTGCAGCACCCGCAGCAGCTTGATCTGCAGCGGCATCGGCATGCTCTCGATCTCGTCGAGAAACAGCGTGCCGCCTTCGGCGTGCTCGATCTTGCCGATGCGGCGGCGCGCGGCACCGGTGAACGAGCCGGCTTCATGGCCGAAGATCTCGCTCTCGAACAGCTGCTCTGGCAGGCCGCCGCAGTTGATGGCAACAAAGTTGCGCGCGTGGCGCTGGCTGGCCTCATGCAGGCAGCGCGCCACCAGCTCCTTGCCGGTGCCGGTCTCGCCGTGGATCAGCACATTGGCGTCGGTGCCGGCCAGGTCGGCGATCATGCGGCGCAGCCGCTCGACCGTTGGCGAATGGCCGATCAGGTGGGCTTCCAGCTTCTGGCGGCCCGCCAGCCGTTCTCGCAGTTCTGACACTTCCAGCGCGAGCCGGCGTTGCTCCAGCGCGCGGCGCGTGGCATCCACCAGCTGCTCGGGCGAGAACGGCTTTTCCAGGAAGTCGTAGGCGCCTTGCTTCATCGCCTGCACCGCCAGCCCCACGTCGCCGTGGCCGGTGATCATGATCACCGGCAGGGCCGGGTCGCGCTCGCGCAGTTGCGCGAGCAGCGCCATGCCGTCCTGGCCCGGCAGGCGAATGTCGCTGACGACCACGCCGGCATAGCCCGGTCCGGCCTCGCGCAGCGCGGCCTCGGCGCTGCCCACGCCGCGCGTGGCAATGCCCTCCAGGCGCAGCGCCTGTTCGCAGCCCAGGCGCACGTCGGCATCGTCCTCGACGATCAGTACGGTCAGGTCAGCCGGCATGCTTTGCGTCCTGTGGGTTGGCGTCCTGCGGCGCCAGCGGCAGCACCAGCGTGAAGCAGGCGCCGCCGTCCGGGTGGTTGGCGGCGGACAGGCTGCCGCCGTTTTCATTGAGGATGCCGGCCGACAGCGTGAGGCCGAGCCCCAGCCCTTGCCCGGCGGGCTTGGTGGTGAAGAAGGGCTCGAACAGCCGTGCGAAGGCTTCCTCGGACAAGCCGGCGCCGTTGTCGCGCACGGTCAGGTGGACCATGGCGCCCGCCACGTGCGCGTGCAGCGCAATGCGCGGCGCGGACTGGCCGGCGACGGCATCGAGCGCGTTGCCGAGCAGGTTCACCAGCACCTGTTCCAGGCGGTTGGGATCGCACACCACTGCCAGCGTCGGATCGATATCGCGCTGCAGCGCGGGCTGGACCGCGTCCACGCGTGTCTGCAGCAGGAACAGCGCGTTGTCCACCGCTTCGGCCAGCCTGGCCTGGCGGCGGCCGTTGCCGGACTTGCGTGCAAACGACTTGAGCGCGCCGGTGATGCGGCCCATGCGCTCGACCAGCCCGATGATAGTGTCCAGGTTGGCGCGCACGGTGGCGTAGTCGCCGCGCTCGAGGAACTTGCCGGTATTGCCGGAGATGGTGCGCAGCGCAGCCAGCGGCTGGTTCAGCTCATGCGCGATGCCGGTAGACATCTGCCCGACGGCGGCCAGCTTGCCTGCCTGCAGCAGGCCGTCCTGGGCCTGGCGCAGCACGGTCTCGGCACGGATGCGTTCGGCTACCTCGGACTGCAGGCGCTGGTTGGAGGTGGACAAGTCGGCGGTGCGTTCGGCCACCTTGCGCTCCAGCTCGCTGTTGGCCGCCTCCAGCGCGGCGCGCGCCGCCAGGCGCTCGTTGATAATGCGCCGGCGCACGTTCCACGCCGCCCCCAGCAGCAGCACGAAGGCGGTCAGCACGCCGGCCAGCGCCGCTGTGTTGAGCGCGGCCACGCGCGCCTGCGAAGTATTGGTCAGCAGCGTCAGCTGCCAGTCGGTGCCGGGCAGCGCGGCATGCTGCGCCAGCATCGGCGGGCCGCGGCGCAGGCGCACCAGTTCGTCGCTGCTGCTGCCGTTGCCGTTGTTCAGCTTGCGCACCAGGGTCAGCGGCAGTTGCGGCAGCGGGGCGCGGTTGTACTGCAGGCTGCGCGTGAACCGCTCGCGCGCCTCGGGTGACAGGGGGCGCAGCGCGGCCAGCTTCCACGACGGGTCCGAGGCCAGGATCACCACGCCGTTCTCGTCGGTCAGCAGCATCTGGCTGTCGGCGCCCTGCCAGCGGTTCTCCAGCGGCTCCAGGCCGATCTTGACCACTGCCACGCCGACCGGGTTGTCGCGCTCGCCCAGCGGCGCCGACAGGTAGTAGCCCGATTCGCTGCGGGTGGTGCCCACGCCGTAGAAGCGGCCCAGCTGGCCGTCCATGGCCGACTGGAAGTACGGGCGGAAACTCAGCGCTTCGCCCAGGTAGCTGTCCGGGCGCTGCCAGTTGCTGCTGGCCAGCACCTTGCCGTGCGCATCCAGCACATAGATCACGCGCGTGCCGGCGCGGGCATTGAGGGCGCTCAGGTAGTCATTGGCGCGTGCCGCGCGGGCAGCGTCGTCCGGGCGCAGCAGCAGCGCGGCGACGCGCTCGTCCAGCGACAGCAGGCCGGGCACGTAGTCGTAGTGGGCCAGCTCGCTTTCCAGTGCCTGCGTGTACAGCCGCAACTGCACCTGGCCGCGTTCGGACTGGCGCGCCAGCGCGGTGTCGTAGCTGTAGCGGTAGCCGAGCGAGCCGGCCAGGCCCACCAGCACGGCCAGCGCCAGCAGTGCGAGCAGCGGGGCAACGCCGCGCAGGCCGTGAGGCAGGCGCGGCGTTCCGGTGGCAGCAGCGGACGCAGGGGCGGCAGGGCGGGTGGTATCGCCGGGAGGGTGTAGCGGACCGGTCATCAGGTGTTGGGTGAGGCAGGTGGCAAAGCCGCCGCGCGGGCAAGACGGGCAGGGGCCGGCGCGGGTGCCTACTTTTACCACACCAGGGGGGCAGTGCCGCGCCAGAATGCAAAAAGGCCCGGTTGCCGTATCGGCAACCGGGCCCTGGCACGCCTGGCGGACGGTGTTACTTGCCCGCGAGGACCTGGGCAGGTGCCAGGCCGGTGGTGGTATCCGCGGCGGGTTCATCCTCCTCGGACGGTACCGGCGCGCCGATGGCGCCTTCGCTTTTGGCGACGACGGCGGTGGCAATCGCATTGCCGAGCACATTGGTCACGGTGCGACCCATGTCGAGTACGTGGTCGATGCCCAGCACCAGCAGGATGCCGGCCTCCGGCAGGCCGAACATCGGCAGCACGGCGGCGACCACCACCAGCGAGGCGCGCGGCACGCCGGCGATGCCCTTGCTGGTGACAAGCAGGACCAGCAGCATGGTGATCTGCTGGGTCAGCGACAGCTCGATGCCATACACCTGCGCCACGAACAGCGCGGCAAACGAGGTGTACATGATCGAGCCATCCAGGTTGAACGAGTAGCCCAGCGGCAGCACGAAGTTGGTGATGCGCTCCTTGACGCCGAAGTGGGTCAGCTGGTCGATCACCTTCGGGTAGGCCGATTCGCTGCTGGCGGTGGCGAAGCCGATCATCAGCGGCGTGCGCATCAGCTTGAGCAGGCGGAACACGTCGCGGCCCAGGAAGAAGTAGCCGCCGGCGATCAGCGCCACCCACAGCAGCGCCAGCGCCAGGTACAGGCTGCCCAGCAGCTTGGCGTACACCACCAGCACGCCCAGGCCCTGCGCGGTGATCACCGCGGCGATCGCGCCGAACACGCCCACCGGGGCAAACGCCATCACGTAGTTGGTGACCTTCAGCATCACCGCGGCGAGGCCCTCGATGCCTTGCAGCACGGGCTTGCCCACGCCGTCCTTGACCGTGCCCAGCGCAAAGCCGAAGAACAGCGAGAACACCACGATCTGCAGGATCTCGTTGTTCGCCATGGCCTCGACAAAGCTCTTGGGGAACATGTGGGCAATGAAGTCGCGCAGGTTCAGCGCGCCGGTCTTCAGGTTCGAGGCGGCGTCAGCCGGCGGCAGCGGCAGGTTCATGCCGTGGCCGGGTTCCAGCAGGTTGGCCATCATCAGGCCCAGCAGCAGCGAGGTGATCGAGGCGCCAACGAACCACATCATCGCCTTCAGGCCGATGCGCCCCACGGCGCGGCCATCGCCCATGCTGGCAATGCCGGCCACCAGCGTGGCGAACACCAGCGGGCCGATGATCATCTTGATCATCCGCAGGAATACATCAGTCAGGATGGACAGGTGGTCCGCAATCGATTTGGCGGTGGCGGCGTCCGGCGCCATGTTGTGCGCGGCGGTGCCGACCAGCACGCCTAGCAGCATCGCAATGAAGATCAGGGTGGGCAGTCGATTCAGTTTCATCGTGGATCAGGCCTGTGCGTCCGTTTCCTGTGGCAGGGACGGGCGTCTGTGTATTGCAGGAAGGCTGGGCGGCGATGTCGGGGCGCCGGGCCGGCCTTGTCGTGGTTCAGCGCGGCAACAGGTGCCGGGGGTTCGCCGGGGTGGCGAAGGGGGTGGGCAAGGCGGGGTCGGTCATGTGTGTCCTCCTTTGTTTTTGGCATCGGCCGGGACGCCGGGCGGCGTGCCGGCATACCCGTCTGGCGCTGTGAGCGGCGGCCTATATTGCATGCGCCGTGCCAGGCCGAAAGGGCTGCAGGCGTTGTGCAACTTGTTGAAAACAAAGGGGAAAAGGATGTGATTCCGGCGCACGGTTCGGGAATCCGGACCGGAATGCGACAACGCCGTTCGGGAATCCGAACGGCGTTCTAGGTGTTAACCCGGGGTTTTGGGGTGCTGGCAGCGGGGTGAGGGTGGGCGTTTGCCGGCGTCACAGCGCTGGAAAAAACCGAGGGCCTTGCTTGATGTGGCTCCTGGCTAAACCGCGCCCCCGGCCCTCTCCCCATGAGGGGAGAGGGAGTACAAGGCCCAGGCAAGCTCGGGCGGCGTTGGTGCACCCCGCGCCGGCGCCAGGGAACTCATTTCAGCCGCCGCCCCAGCGTTTCCGGCACCATCGCCAGGCCGATCAGCGACACCAGGCCGCAGCCGATCACGTACAGTGCGGGCGCATTGACGTCACCGGTGATCTGGATCAGCCGCGTCGAAAAATACTGCGCAAAGCCGCCGAAGATCGCGATCGCCACGCAATAGGCGATCGACAGCCCGGTGGCGCGCAGCCGCTGCGGCAGCACTTCGCTGACCAGCACCATCGAGGCCGGCGCGGTCATCGACATCGGCACCGACAGGCAGCCCACCACCACCAGCAGGCGCGTGAGCGACGGCTCGGCGTTGATCAGCACGAAGGCCGGGTAGACCATTGCCAGCAGCGCCACGCGCGACCACAGCACCACGGTCTTGCGGCCGATGCGGTCAGCCAGCCAGCCCGCGAACGGCGACAGCACCACCTGCACCAGCGCCGCCACGCACGCCGCCCAGATGCCCAGCGACAGCGGCATCTTCAGCACGCTGACCGCGTAGTTGCTGAGGTAGTACACGACGATATAGGTCGAAGAGGCCAGGCCGATCATCAGCAGGATGCTGGCGATGATCTCGCGGCCATGGCGGCGCAGCAGCGGCCATTGCGCGGCGTGCTCGCCATGGCGCACGGGCGCGGCGGTTTCTTCCAGCCGGCGGCGGATCACCAGGCCGACCGGGATCACAAGGATGCCGATCAGGAAGGCGAGGCGCCAGCCCCAGGCTTCCAGGTCGGCCGGAGCCAGCACGTTGCTCAGCACCAGGCCGGTGATCGCGCCCAGCAGCGCCGCCAGGCCCTGGCTGAACGGCTGCCATGCGGTATAGAAGCCGCGCGTGCGGTCATCGGCGTATTCCAGCAGCAGCGCGGTCGATGCGCCCATCTCGCCGCCGATGGCAAAGCCCTGCACCAGCCGTGCCACCACCACCAGCACCGGCGCCAGGATGCCGATCTGCGCGTACGGCGGCGTCACCACGAAGATCAGCGAGCTCAGCCCCATCAGCCACAAGGTCAGCGCCACCGCCGGCTTGCGCCCGGCGCGGTCGGCGTACATGCCGATCAGCAGGCCGCCCAGCGGGCGCATCAGGAAGCCGACGCCAAAGGTGGCGAACGACATCAGCAGTTGCCCGGTAGGGTTGTCGACCGGGAAATAGAGCCGGCCGATCAGCGTGGCAAAGAAGCTGTAGACGACGAAATCGTAGAACTCCAGGCCATTGCCGATGGTGATGGCGGCAATGGCGCGCGTGCGTGACAGCTGCGCCTGGGGCGCCGCGACCGCCACGCCGGCGGTGGTGTCGATGGACATGGGTGTCTCCGTAAAGCGATAAGGCGCCGGCCGGGGCGCACGTGGCGGCCCGGCGGCAGAACGGCTCTTGCTGGCCGCGGGTCAGTCGCGCGATGCGTGGTTCAGCATCGGCAGGTCCAGGCCCTGCTCGTGCGCGCAGTCGACGGCGATCTGGTAGCCGGCGTCGGCATGGCGCATCACGCCGGTGGCGGGGTCGTTGTGCAGCACGCGGGCGATGCGCGCGGCGGCCTCGTCGGTGCCATCGCAAACAATCACCACGCCAGAATGCTGCGAGAAGCCCATGCCCACGCCGCCGCCATGGTGCAGCGAAACCCAGGTGGCGCCGCTGGCGGTGTTGAGCAGCGCGTTCAGCAGCGGCCAGTCGGACACGGCGTCGGAGCCGTCCTGCATGGCCTCGGTCTCGCGGTTGGGGCTGGCGACCGAGCCCGAATCCAGGTGGTCGCGGCCGATCACGACCGGCGCCGACAGCTCGCCGCTGCGGACCATCTCGTTGAAGGCCAGGCCCAGCTTGGCGCGCAGGCCCAGGCCCACCCAGCAGATCCGCGCCGGCAGGCCCTGGAAGCTGATGCGCTCGCGCGCCATGTCGAGCCAGCGGTGCAGGTGCTCGTCATCCGGGATCAGTTCCTTGACCTTGGCGTCGGTCTTGTAGATGTCCTGCGGGTCGCCCGACAGCGCGGCCCAGCGGAACGGCCCGATGCCGCGGCAGAACAGCGGGCGGATGTAGGCGGGCACGAAGCCGGGGAAGTCGAAGGCGTTGGCCACGCCTTCTTCCTTGGCCATCTGGCGGATATTGTTGCCGTAGTCGAAGGTCGGCACGCCCATCTGCTGGAAGGCCAGCATGGCGCGCACATGCGCGGCCATCGACACCTTGGCGGCCTTGACCACTGCCGCCGGCTCGCGCTGCGCGCGCTCGCGGTATTCGTCCCAGCTCCAGCCGGCCGGCAGGTAGCCGTTGAGCGGGTCATGCGCGCTGGTCTGGTCGGTGACCATGTCGGGGCGCACGCCGCGGCGCACCAGTTCGGGCAGCACCTCGGCGGCGTTGGCGCACAGCGCGATCGAGATCGCCTTGCCTTGCGAGGTATAGCGGTCGATGCGGGCCAGCGCGTCGTCCAGGTCGGTGGCCTGCTCGTCGACATAGCGGGTCTTCAGGCGGAAGTCGATGCGGCTCTGCTGGCATTCGATGTTCAGCGAACAGGCGCCGGCCAGCGTGGCGGCCAGCGGCTGCGCGCCGCCCATGCCGCCCAGGCCGGCGGTCAGCACCCAGCGGCCCTTCAGGTTGCCGCCGAAGTGCTGGCGGCCGGCCTCGACGAAGGTCTCATAGGTGCCCTGCACGATGCCCTGGCTGCCGATATAGATCCAGCTGCCGGCGGTCATCTGGCCATACATGGCCAGGCCCTTGGCATCGAGCTCGTTGAAGTGTTCCCAGTTGGCCCAGTGCGGCACCAGGTTGGAGTTGGCGATCAGCACGCGCGGCGCGTCGCGATGGGTGCGGAACACGCCCACGGGCTTGCCGGACTGCACCAGCAGGGTCTGGTCGTCTTCCAGGCGGGTCAGGGCCTCGACGATTTGGTCATAGCATTCCCAGTTGCGGGCGGCGCGGCCGATGCCGCCATAGACCACCAGTTCCTTCGGATTCTCTGCCACCTCGGGGTCGAGGTTGTTCATCAGCATGCGCAGCGGGGCTTCCGTGAGCCAGCTCTTGGCCGTCAGCGTGGTGCCGCGGGGGGCGCGGATTTCGGTGTCGCGGAAACGCGTGGTGGTGGTGGTCTTGGTCACGGGAACTCCTTCGGTCGTGCTGGTCTGGAACGCCCGCTTTTTCGGGCGACGCATAGGCATGTATATTCCTGTATATACAAGTACGTATAAATCGGGGTAATCCCGTAGGAAGACCAGCGCTAGCGCGGCGCTTTAATCACAAATGATGTTGGAGTCCCTTGTGCCCTGGTGGGTGGCCAGTTCCAGGCCTAGGACGTGAATCGGCCTTCCAGGCGATGCAGGGATCCGGGATGCACGAGCCGCACTGACGTCACCACCCGGCCCGCGGACCAAGTGCGGCGACGGATCAGCAGGCAGGGCTCGCCCCGCTCGATAGCCAGCAATCCGCACTCTTCCGGCAGCGCCAGCACGGCCTCGACCACATGCTCGCCTTCGGTCAGCGGCGCGATGCGGGACAGGTATTGGTAGGGCGTTTCGCTGGTGAAGTCCTGCGCCAGGTAGTCGGGCGCCACCGCGGCATTGACATAGCGATCCTCCAGCTGGATCGCCACGTCGTCCTCGAAATGCACGATCACGGAATGGAACACCCGCTCCTCCAGCGCCACCTCCAGTGCCGCGGCCTGCGTCGGGCCGGCGCGTTCCGCCTCCAGGCTGATGACGCGCGCGTGATGCCGGTGCCCGCGTGAGGCGATGTCTTCGGCAATATTGTTGACCGCATACAGCGCGGTCCGCCGCTTGGGTTCGGCGACGAAGGTGCCGACGCCCTGCAGCCGCACCAGCATGCCTTCCGCGGTCAGCTCGCGCAGCGCGCGATGCACGGTCATGCGGCTCACGCCCAGGGACTCGACCAGTTCGGTCTCGGACGGCACGCGGTGATGCGGCGGCCAGCTGCCGTCAGCGATCCTGCTGCTGATGTGCTGCTTGACGCGCGCATAGAGCGGCGCCGGCATAGAGTCGGACACGAGCGACAACGGGTTCCCCTTGGATTCGGCCATGCGGCCATGCGACAGGCGCCGAATTTATCATGGCCCGGCATCGTGGCTGGTGGACCAGGATGCCAGCGCGTCGCGCTGCTGGCATCCGGCCAGGAACACGTCCAGCGCCACCGGCCGCCCGATCACATACCCCTGCGCATAGTCCACCCCGATCGCGCGCAGCGCATCGAGGGTGCGTTCGTCCTCCACCCATTCCGCTACCGTGAGCACGCCTAGGCGGTGACCGATGTCGTTGATCGAGCTGACGATCTCGCGGTCCACAGCGTTGTCGGCCAGTTGCCGGATAAAGCTGCCGTCGATCTTCAGGAAGTCCACCGGAAACTGCTTCAGGTAGGCGAACGACGACAGGCCCGAGCCAAAGTCGTCCAGCGACACGGTGCAGCCGGCGCGCCGCATCTCCGCCACCAGCCGGTTGGCCGCGGCCATGTTGTTGATCAGCGCGGTTTCCGTGATCTCCAGCCGGATGCGGCTGGCGGGCAGGGCGCTGGCCTCCAGCTCGGCATGCAGGAAGGGCAGCAGGAAGGGCTCGCCGAGCGAGTTGGCGGACAGGTTGATCGATACCGAGAGCCCGGTCACGGCGCCCAGGCGTTCGCCGTAGCCGCGCAGCACGTTGCGGATGACCCAGCGGTCGACATGGCCCATCAGGTCATAGCGTTCGGCAGCAGGAATGAAGGCGCCGGGCATGATCAGCTCGCCGTGCTCGTCGACCATGCGCACCAGGATCTCGATATGGCGGTGCTCGGCGCCGTCTTCGTTCTCTTCGGGCTGCAGTGCGCGGATTTCCTGCGCGAACAGGCGGAAGCGGTTGGCTTCGAGCGCCGAATGGATGCCGGCGGCGACTTCCAGCTCGCGGTGGTGGCGGCGCGCGTCGCTCTCGTCGCGGCGGTAGACCGAGACGCGGCTGCGTCCGGCGGCCTTGGCGGCGTAGCAGGCCACGTCGGCGCGGCTCATCAGTTCGCTGACCGGGGGCACGTCCAGGTCGATCGCGGCGATGCCGATGCTGGCGCCCACGTCGTACACGCGCCCTTCCCACGGGAAGCGGCGGCCGCGGATGGCGTCGATCACGCCCTGGCAGACCTGTTCGGCCTGGTCGACGGTGCAGTCCTTGAGCAGCAGCGCGAACTCGTCACCGCCCAGGCGCGCCAGCACATCGTCGGGACGCACATGGTTGCGGATCATGTAGCCCAGTTCGCGCAGCAGCACGTCGCCGGCGCCGTGGCCGGCGGTGTCGTTGACGATCTTGAAGCGGTCCAGGTCGATGAAGCACAGCGCGGCGCGGTGGCCGTGCAGCCGCGCCGCTTCGCAGGCTTCGCGCAGGCGCTTCTCGAACCAGGTGCGGTTGGGCAGGCCCGTGAGCGCATCGTGCATGGCCGAACGCGCCAGCTCGCGCTGCAGCGCGCGCGCGGTGGTGATGTCCTGGAATACCAGCACCGCGCCCAGCACCTCGCCGCGCGCGGTCAGCACGGGAGCGGCCGAGTCCTGCACGTCGTGGCGCTCGCCGGTCAGGCTCTGCAGCACGGCGCCGTCCTGCAGGTAGGCGGGCGCGAGCGTGCGCAGGCAGGCTTCGACCGGGCTGGGGATGGGGTCGCCGGTGGCTTCGTCGACGATGCGGAAGACCTGCTCCAGCGGCAGGCCGGTGGCGCTGGCCATGGTCCAGCCGGTCAGCTGTTCGGCGATCGGGTTCATGAAGGTCACGTGCATGGTCGCATCGGTGCAGATCACCGCATCGCCGATCGAGCGCAGCGTGATGTGCAGGCGTTCCTTCTCTTCGAACAGCGCCTCGGTCAGGCGCCGCTGTTCGGTGATGTCCCAGTTGGTGCCGACCAGCGCGTGCGCGGTGCCGTCGGCGGTGCGGGCCACCATGGCCATGGCGCGCACGTGGCGGACCTCGCCGCCGGGCCGCACGATGCGGTAGTCGGTGTCAAACGGCGCCTCGCCCCGGATGGCCCGGCGCATCTCGCTGCTGACGCGGCTGACATCCTCCGGATGCAGCAGCGCGATCCATTGCTCCGCCAGCGGTGCACCGTTGGCGGGGTCGGTGCCGTGCAGCGCATGCATGCGCGCATCCCAGGTGATGCCGGCACTGGTGAGATCCCGCTCCCAGATGCCAACCCCGCCGGCTTCCACGGCCAGCTGGATGCGGCGCGACAGCCGTTCCAGCTCTTGCTGCGCCAGCTTGCGCGCGTGGATGTCTTCCACCTGGGTGATGAAGTGCTGCGGCTCGCCGGTCTGTTCGTCGCGCACCAGCGATACCGCCAGCAGGACCCAGCGGTAGTGGCCGTCCTTGTGGCGGTAGCGCTTTTCCAGGCGGTAGGACTCGATCTTCCCGGACAGCAGGTTGTCGACCTGGCGCAGGTCGCCGGTCAGGTCGTCGGGGTGGGTCAGTTGCTGGTAGCTCAGCTCGCGCAGCTCGGCCGCGCTGTAGCCCAGCAGCTCGGTCATGGCGCGGTTCACCGTCTGCCAGCGGCCGTCCATGTCGACCAGCGCCATGCCGATGGCCGAGTGCTCCATGGCCTGGCGAAAGCGCTTGTCGCTGCTGCGCAGGCTGGCGCGGCCGTGCCGGTTCTGTTCGGTCAGGTAGGCGATGCAGACCGGGAACACCATGATCACCGCCGCCGACAGCGGCACCGCTTCATGGCGATGCGTGAGCAGCATCAGCGCCTGCAGGCAAAGCGTGGTCACCAGCGTCAGCAGCGCGGTGGCAAACGGATTGCCGGCCAGCGCCACCAGCACCAGCGGCAGCGACATCGCGGCAAACGGGTCGTGGCCCTGCCACTGCGCAAAGGCGCCGATGGCCAGGCACAGCGCCAGCGCGCCCGCCTGCGGCGCCAGCACCGGCCGCGCGACCGCAGCGCGCACGCGCACCGCCGTCATCGACAACATCATCGGCAGCAACAGCGCCATGCCGAGCGCGTCAGCCTGCCACCACGTCCACCAGACCGAGGCGAAGCTGGTGCCGTGGATTGCGGCGATGGCCATGGCGCCGGCGGTGGCCCCCAGTGCCGGCGCCAGGATGCCGCCCACCGCCAGCATTACCGCGAAGGCGGCCAGCGGACCGTGGCGCCCCAGGACGGCATGCCGGTCCAGCAGGCGCAGCAGCCCGAGCGCGAACAGCATCTCGGCCAGGTTGGCGCCGGTCAGCATCAGCGCGGTGGCGACGCTGTCGCCGGCCGCGTGGTTGGCCAGCACGCTGGCGCCCAGCATGCCCGCCAGCAGCCACGGCCCCTCCGCGCGCGGCCGGTGCAGCAGCAGGCCCAGGCCGAAGGCGTTGGGCAGCCACACCGCCGCCACGGTACCGGGCAGCCGCGCCAGCCACAGCGCCGCCGCCGCCAGCACGAAATAGCCGGCGCCGGCCAGCAGCAAGGGCAGCCAGCGGCGCTGCGGGGCAGGATGGTCGTTGGCGGCCTGGTGGCTCGGCGGGGCCGTGTCTGGCGTCATGGACGAGAACGATGCAAAGGCGGTGCGTCTGGGTAGGAAGGAGGCGGATTGGCCGGCGCGCCCCGGGCGGCACGGCCCCGGATGCGCGGACGGACTGCCGCCCAGCGTAGGGGCAATGTAGCGAGGATAAGGATGCGGCCATCGGCAGGACAGGGGGCAGGTTGGGGGCTTTCTTGCCACTGGTGCTTGGGGCGATTTTTTGGTAGGGAGCGGTCCGGCAGGTGTGGAGGGGCTTGCCACGCCCCCAGCGCGTCGACGCTCGTGAGCTTTCGTCGCGATTCCAGGAATTTTCCGCTGTCATCTTGGGAAGACTCCTCCTTACTAACTCAGAGCGACGAACCACTCTGTGTGAGTCCACTTGAACGACGATTGCTTCTCCCAAGAGATGAGACTGGAGATGAAGCGATGGATCAATTTTGATGGATCCGCTTTCGATATTCCGGCCGCCATCGATTTGCTGGGCGGGGCGATTTCCCTGCTGGGTGCGGCGATAGTGAGTTGGGCGAAGTTCTGCCATAGCTGCGACGGCTTGCCGGAACCCGCAAGCTCGCGAACCAGGTAGTGCATTGCAACCGTGGCTTGCCACATCAGGCTTCTGGAGGTGCTCGGGTATGGAAACTCTTCTAGGCATGCCGGCGCAACGGCAATGGCAACAGCAGGTCATCGCCGTTTTGGGCGTCAAGGCGGAATTCGATGCGGTGTCTGAGTGCGAACGGCGCATCGGATTCCTGAGTGCGTACCTTAGGGAAGCCGCTCTTGACACATATGTGCTAGGCATCAGCGGTGGTGTTGACTCGGCTACCGCGGGACGGCTGGCGCAGTTGAGCGTGGAACGGCTGCGCCAGGACGGATATAACGCACGGTTTCTGGCAGTGCGTCTACCCTATGGCAGCCAGATCGATGAAGCGGATGCACAGGTGGCACTTTCCTTTATTTGTCCGGACGAAACCTTCGTCGTCAACGTCAGGGATGGCGCTGACGGGCTCTTGACAGCTGTCAGGCAGGCGGGTGTCCAGTTTGCCGAGCCAGCGCTGGAAGATTTCGCGCTCGGTAACATCAAGGCCCGGCAGCGGATGGTGGCGCAGTATGCCATCGCCAATGCACGGCGCGGGCTGGTGGTTGGCACAGATCATGCCGCTGAGGCGGTGATGGGCTTCTACACGAAATACGGCGATGGCGGCGCCGACGTGCTGCCGTTGGCAGGTTTGACCAAGCGGCGCGTGCGGGCGCTGGCCCGCGCACTAGAGGCGCCAGAGCGAATCGTGGCGAAGGTTCCAACTGCCGATCTAGAGAGCTTGGCGCCGCAAAAGCCGGATGAACAGACCTACGGCATTACGTACGACGACATTGACGATTTCCTGGAGGGAAACGCCGTTAATGCGCACGCATTCGAAACAATTTGGCGTTTCTATTTGCGAAGTAAGCATAAGAGGGCGTTACCGGTTGCCCCGCGTCCGCATAGGCTAGCCCGCCTGTATGGTTACTCGCGAGCCCATAACCGGCGACCACGTCCAACTACTTTGGGAGCGCGCTTGTTCCGGGCTGGAACTTGGATCTTGCAGTCTTTCCGTACGAAATCTTGCGGATGGCGACCTGGCGCAACTTGCCCAGCTGGCTTACTCGGCCTTTGCCGGTACGGTAGATAGCGTGCCGTTGGAGATATGGGCCCGCAAACTCTCGTCTATTGCAAGCGATCGGTACGGCCCGTTCCTGTCAACAGCTTCCTTCGTTGCGGAAGTGCCTTCAGGCCAGTTGGCTGGGATGGTTCTTGCTACGGATTTTCCTCTCTACAATGCGCCCGTCATCGCGTTGATCGCGGTTGCTCCGGGCTCGCAGCAAAAAGGCTTGGGAACCTACTTGCTGAGCCGCTGCATCCGGACGCTGGCCCTTGAGGGCTTTCCTATATGCCGGGCCAAGATTTCTCCCGGCAACGATGCCTCACAGCAGCTATTCCGAAAGCTCGGCTTCGAGCTTTGCTGCAACTGAGCAAAACGCTTTCCCCGCGTGCAGGCGGTTGGGAGGCAGCCTTCGCCTGCTTAGGGCGGCAGCTCCAGCATGGCCCCGGTAGCCCCGCCGATAACCTCCCCGGTAATCGCGCTGCGGCCCCGCCGCGCCCATCATGCAGCCATGGCCTGACCCCAGGCCCTTTACGGATTCCCAACCAAGACCAGGAGTACGCCATGTCTGCTGCAATCCAAGCGCAAGTCGCTGCCGATCCCGCTGCCCTTGCCGACCGCTACCTCGCCGCCTGGAACGAGACCGACGCCGCTCGCCGGCGCGAGCTGATCGCGCTGGCGTGGACGGAATCGGCAAGCTATGTCGATCCGCTGATGCGCGGTGACGGCCATGCTGGCATTGACGCGATGATCGCCGCGGTGCAGACGAAATTCCCCGGGTTCCGCTTTATCCGCGTGAGCCCGGTCGATGCGCACGGCGAACACCTGCGCTTCACCTGGGAACTGGGCCCGGCGGGAGAGCCGGCGCTGGTGGTCGGCACCGACTTCGCCACGATTTCCGCCGATGGCCGGCTGGCGCGCATGACCGGCTTCATCGACCGGGCCCCGGCCGGGCTGGCCTGACCGAGGCGCGCGCCGCCGCTATGTGGCCTTCCCCACCGACAGCCCCCCGCCCACTGGCGGCAAGCTGCGGCATCCAGTGCGGCGGACAGGGGGGAGCAAATGGCGCGATTTCTGCGGGTGGCGGCATGGGGGCTGGCCGGCACGGCTGTCGCCGTGGCCGTGGCGGCCTATGCCGCGGTATGGGTTGGCGAGCGCAAGGCGGCGCGCATCGTCGCGGTCAAGGTTTCACCCATCGCAATCCGTGAAGACGCCGCCGGCATTGCCCACGGCAAGTACCTGTTTGAATCGCGCGGCTGCATGGAGTGCCACGGTGCCGGCGCCGGCGGCAAGCAGGTGATCGACGATCCCGGCGGCCTGCGCGTGCGCGCGCCGGACCTGACGCACGCCAATCCGGACATTGCCGCCTACCAGCCGGTTGACTGGGTACGGAGCATCCGCCATGGCGTGGCGCCCTCGCACCGGCCGCTGCTGATCATGCCCAGCGAGGACTACAACCGCCTGAGCGACGAGGACCTGGGCGCGCTGGTGGGCTACCTGCGCAGCCTGCCGCCGGCGATGGGGGCGCCCGCGGAGATCCGCATGCCATGGCTGGTGCGGGCGTTGTACGGTGTGGGCATGGTGCAGGACGCGGCCGCCAAGATCGACCACAGCTTGCCGGTGCAGCCTGCAATGGTGCCGGCGCCCACGGCCAGGTATGGCGGCTACGTCGCCAATGCCTGCCTGGGGTGTCACGGGCCGGACTTCCGCGGCGGCAAGATCCCGGGCGGGCCGCCCGACTGGCCGCCCGCGGCGGACCTGCGCCCCGTGCCGGGCGGCGCCATGTCGCGCTACGGCCAGGCTTCGGCCTTTATCGCGATGATGCGCAGCGGCAAGCGGCCCGATGGCACCGAAGTGAGCCGCGTGATGCCGTTCGATTCGTTCGGACGCATGAACGACACCGACCTGACCGCGCTTTATCTGTTCCTGGCCGGCATGCCGCAGCGCTGAGCGCGCGCGTCAGCGCCGCGCCAGCCGCCGGCCGGCGGCGATGCCGGGCAGTTCCACCCAGCGGTGCAGCAGCAGGGCCAGCGCCAGCGCCAGGCCGGCATCGATGGCAAAGCGCAGCAGCTGCAGCGCGGTCTGGTCGGGCGCCAGTTCGGGCATCAGGCGCTTGACGCCCTCGATCACGGTGGGGTGCGTCAGGTACAGCGCATACGACAGCTCGCCCAGCCATACCAGCGCGCGCGGCACGCGCAGCACGCCGGCGTGCTCGGCCGCCACGGCGCCGGCCAGCAGCAGGGCCGCGGGCAGCCCGCGTCCGGCCAGGCTGAAGTCGGGCCCGACCAGCGGCAGCGACAGCGCGAACGCGGCACAGCCGGTTGCCAGCATGCCCACCGCGATGGCCGGCGTCAGCAGGTGGCGCCAGCGCGCGTAGGCCCACGCCAGCGCGCAGCCCAGCAGGAATTCCAGCACCAGCGGATTGCTGGCCATGGCCAGCCACGGCGTGGCGAACGGGTAGCCCTGCGCGGGATCGGCCGCCAGCGCGCCGAAGCGCCACCACGGCAGCACCAGCGTGGTCAACGCAAAGACCCCCAGCACCACCAGCAGCGCGCGCCGCCCGGCCAGCAGCAGGCCCAGCGCGAAGGCGGCGTAGAACGCCAGCTCATAGTTGAGCGACCAGCCCACGTACAGCGCCGGATAGCCGTAGTACGGCGCGTGGGTGGTGGCAGTCGGCAGGAATGCCAGCGACGCCGCGAACACTGCCGGCGTGACCGGATTGAGCAGCAGCGCATGGATGGCCGACATGGTCCAGTACGGCGGCACCAGCCGGCAGCAGCGCCGGATCATGAAGCTGAGCGGGCGCTCAGGCTGGGGCCGGGCCAGCACCGCGACCCAGGCGATGATGAAGCCGCTGATGACAAAGAACACGTCCACGCCGACATGGCCGCGCTTGATCACGTTGTCGGTCAGCCAGTTGAGCGCCGGCGCATCGGCGCCGCCCAGCGCCAGGCCCGAGTGGTAGACCACCACGAATGCGGCGGCCAGCCCGCGCAGGGCCTGGATGCTGTCTAGCCGCGCCACCGATGGGGACTGGGCCGCCGGCACGCGCGTGGCAGCGGCAGCGTGCGGGACTGGTGCCGCGGAGGCGCGGGGATAAGTGTGTTCTGGAATAGTCGATGGCACTGTTGCGGCGACAGAAATCGGAAAGCGAAGGGATTCATGAGGGACAGCCGCCACATGCCCAAAGTTCGTGCAAAACGGATCCGGGGGCAGGGTAGTGCGCATGGTGTCCGGCAAGGTGACCGAAATTGCACTATCCTCATTTGTCCCTTGCGCCAGGCTGCGGCGCATGGGCAGTGCCCGCGCCGTACGATTGCGCCAGGCGGGGGGCACTGGAAAGAACCAGCGGGCAACGTACCCAAGGAGTGTCCCCCCATGACCACCCTCAATATCAACGTCAACGGCAAGACCCGTGAAGTCGACGTGGACCCGTCCACGCCGCTGCTGTGGGCGCTGCGTGACAACCTTGAAATGACCGGCACCAAGTTCGGCTGCGGCATGGCCGCATGCGGTGCCTGCACCGTGCACGTCAACGGCCAGGCTACGCGCAGCTGCGTGACGCCGGTATCCGCCGCCGCCGGCGCGCGCATCACCACTATCGAAGGCATCGGCACTGACAAGGTCGGGCGCGCCGTGATGGACGCCTGGCTCAAGCACGACGTGGCGCAATGCGGCTACTGCCAGAACGGCCAGGTGATGAGCGCCATCGGCCTGCTGCGCACCAAGCCGCGGCCCACCGACGCCGACATCGACCAGGCCATGGCCGGCAACCTGTGCCGCTGCGGCACGTACCAGCGCATCCGCGCGGCGATCAAAGACGCCGCCCGTGCGCTGGCCTGAGCGGGAGGAAACCAATATGCGTATCCGAGGCATCGAAGCCCTGGCAGGCGGCCAGGCCGGCAATAGCAGCGAAGCGCGCCCGAACACCGGCGTGGCGACGCTGGACCGCCGCAGTTTCCTGAAGCTGACCGGCCTGGCCGGCGGCGGCCTGGCGCTGGGCGTGGCCCCGCTGGCGCAGGCACAGGAGGGCGCCAAGCCCAAGGCGTCGGCGCCGGCGCCGCAGGCATTCCTGATCATCGCGCCGGACAACACCGTGACCGTGGCCGTGAACCGGCTCGAGTTCGGCCAGGGCGTGCATACCGCGCTGCCGATGGCGCTGGCCGAGGAGCTGGACGCCGACTGGCGCAACGTGCGCGCCACGCTGGCGCCGGCCGGCGATCCGTACAAGGACCCCGCCTTCGGCATGCAGATGACCGGCGGCTCCACCGCGCTGAACCACTCGTTCCAGCAGTACCGCGAACTGGGCGCGCGCGCCCGCGCGATGCTGGTGGCGGCGGCCGCGCAGCAATGGAAGGTCGATCCGGCCAGCTGCAAGGTGGCGCAGGGCGTGGTCACGTCCGGCAGCCACCGGGCCACCTTCGGCGAACTGGCGCCGGCGGCGATGGCGCTGCCCGTGCCCCAGCAGGTCACGCTGAAGGACCCCTCGCAGTTCCGCATCGTCGGCAAGCCCACGCCGCGGCTGGATGCGCGCGGCAAGATGGACGCGACCACGCCGTTCGGCATCGACACGCACCTGAAAGGCATGGTGGTGGCCGTGGTGGCGCGTCCGCCGCGCTTTGGCGGCAAGGTCAAGAGCTTCAGCGCCGACAAGGCCCGCGCGGTGCAGGGCGTGCGCGGCGTGCTGCAGGTGCCGGTCGACCGCGGCGGCAGCGGCGTGGCCGTGATTGCCAGCGGCTACTGGCCGGCCAAGATGGGCCGCGATGCGCTCGACATCCAGTGGGAAGACGCGGGCTCGAAGGTGTCGTCGCAGGCGCTCTTCGACGAATACGCAAAGCTGGCCGGCCAGCCCGGCACGGTGGCGCGCTCGGGGAGCGGGGATATTGGCTCGGCCATCAACGGTGCCGCGCGCAAGATCGAGGCCGACTTCCGCTTCCCGTACCTGGCGCACGCGCCGATGGAGCCGCTGAACTGCACGCTGCAGCCGGAAGTGGCCGGCGGCAAGGTGCAGTCGGTCAAGGTCTGGGTGGGCTCGCAGTTCCAGACCGTCGACCAGGCCGCGGTGGCGCGCACGCTGGGGCTGGCGCCGGACAAGGTGGTGCTCAACACCATGATGGCCGGCGGCGGCTTCGGCCGGCGCGCGGTGCCGACCTCGGACTACATCGTTGAGGCGGCCAACGTGCTCAAGGCCTGGGTGGCCGCCGGCCACACCGAGCCGCTCAAGGTGGTCTGGAGCCGCGAGGATGATATCCGCGGCGGCTACTACCGCCCGCTGCACCTGCACCGCGCCCGCATCGGGCTGGATGCGCAGGGCAAGGTGGTGGGCTGGCAGCACACCATCGTCGGCCAGTCGATCCTGAAGGGCACGCCGTTCGAGCCCTTCATGGTCAAGAACGGCGTCGACGCCACCATGACCGAGGGCATCGTCGAGAACGACTATGACCTGCCCCTGCAGATGTCTGTGCACCATCCGCAGGTGGACGTGCCGGTGCTGTGGTGGCGCTCGGTGGGCAACACCCACACCGCCTTCGTCAAGGAAACCCTCGCCGACGAGATGGCCGCCGCCGCGAAGCAGGATCCGGTGGCGTTCCGCCTGGCGCGGCTCGATGAAAAGAAGCACGCGCGCCACCGCGCCGCGCTGCAGCTGGCGGTGGACAAGTCCGGCTACGGCAAGCGCAAGCTGCCCAAGGGCCATGCCTGGGGCGTGGCACTGCACGAGTCGTTCAACACCGTGGTGGCGTATGTGGTCGACGTCTCGGTGGTGAAGGGCGAGCCGCGCGTGCATCGCGTCACCGCTGGGGTGCATGCCAACCGCGTGGTCAACCCGATGTCCGCCGAGGCCCAGATCCAGGGGGGCTGCGTGTTCGGGTTGGCCATGACCAAGCCGGGGTTTGCCATCGAGATCGAGAACGGCGCCGTGAAGAACAGCAACTTCCCGGACTATCCGCCGCCGCGCATCACCGATGCGCCGGTGGTGGACGTGTTCTTCGTGCCCTCGCAGGAGAACCCCACCGGCCTGGGCGAGCCGGGCGTGCCGCCGATCGCGCCGGCAGTGGCCAATGCGCTGTTCACGCTGACCGGCAAGCGCCAGCGGCAGTTGCCGTTCGTGATGGCGTAGGCGGGCCTGGCAGGATGACCGGCGGCGGCGCGAGCGCTATGGCGTGCCGCCGCTGGCCATGCGCCATGCCTTGCTGAAGCGTTGCAGGTCGGCTGCCGAGGCATCGGTCACGGCCCAGTAGTCCATGCCGCCAGCCTGCCAGTGCGTGATCTGGTAGCCCTGCCGGGTCAGGGTGCTGCCGAAGTCCGGCGCCGCCTTGCGCGCGCCCGCGCCGTGCAGCACGAAGACATCGATCGGATGCTGGTTGCGTCGATAGACCAGCACCGCCACGCGTTGCCCGTGGAGGTAGTCGAGCCGTCCGCCAACGAGCGGAAAGCCCTCTGCCGCCATGTCATGGACCGGCGGCGCGAAATCCAGCCGCCCGTTGAACCACGGCTTGACCGTGTGGCGATCGGTGGATGCCACGTCGACGGCGTGGTCGGCGATCAGCGCGCGCACGTGGCCGCTGACAACTTCACGCGCCATGGCGTCTTGCGGGGAATCCCGCAGCAGGAACAATGTCAGCCCGAACGCCATCGAGGCGATGGTCAGAGCCGCCAGCCCGGCGTTGACGGCCGGGCGCCAGGCAAACCACTCGAGCCAGCGCGGGCGCGATGCCTCACCACCTGCCGGCACGCGGGCCGCGGGCAGCGCAGCAGCAATCCGGGCGCGCAGGGCGGGACCTGCGCGATGGTAAGTCGCGCCTTCCCGCACCGCCGTGCGCAGCGCGCGCAGGCGTCCCAGTTCGGCCGTGCACGCGGCACATTGTGCCAGGTGCTGCTCCAGGCGCTGGCTTTCCGCCGCGCCGAGCTCGTCGTCGGCGCAGGCGGGCAGCAGTTCGCAAACCTCATTGCAGTCCATGACCTGTCTCCCCGGCGGGGTGCGGTGCCGGCGCCAGCGCACCGGATGGCGGGCGAGCGTGTGCCGGCCCTTGAGCCGTGTCCTGCTGCTGCAGCGCCGTCACTGCCGCCGCCAGCATGCGCCGCCCGCGCGCCAGCCGCGACATGACCGTGCCGATGGCAATATCCGCGACGCGCGCAATGTCGCGGTAGGGCAGTTCCTCCAGTTCGCGCAGCACCAGCACTTCCCGATAGGCCACCGGCAGCTGCTCCAGCGCACGGTGCACCAGCCGCACATCTTCCTGCCGCAGCAGCCACTGTTCGGGGCTGTCCTGGCCATCATGCCAGGCCGGCAAGGGCTGGTTCTCGCGCAGGTCGTCATAGCCGCACACCTCGCCGGCCGATTTGCGCTTCTGGCAGGTGGTGAACCACGTATTGCGCACGATGGCGAGCAGCCACGGCCGCGGCTGCTCGCCGCGGAAACTGCCAAAGAGCCGGTAAGCGCGCAGGAAGGCTTCCTGGACCACGTCGTCGGCCTCGCTGGCGCTGCCCGACAACCAGCGCGCGAGGTTGTAGGCGGCATCCAGCTGCGGAAGCACCAGCTCATCGAAGCGGCGGCGTTCGTCGGATGCGTGATCCATGCGTGCCTTGGTCGGTTTGTGCGCCGGCGCCGGTGGCGCACGTCCTGTGTATACCGGCGTTCCACGCAGTTTATTCCCGCCGCGCCCGGATTTTTTTTGCTTCCGCATTGCCGGGAATAAATCTTCCCGCAAGCCGGTATGACAGGCACATCCCTGCAACCATGCGACGGAGGCACCATGAACACACTGAAGCGACGCGATTTCCTGAGGCTGGCAGGCACTGCCGGCGGCGCGGTGTTTGCGTCCGGGCTGCCGGGCTGGGCCTTCGGGCGCGATGAGGATTTCTATTTTGTGCAGCTGTCGGACGCACACTGGGGCTTCCAGGGACCGGCCAATCCGGATGCGCGCGGCACGCTGCCCAAGGCCGTCGCCGCCGTCAATGCGCTGCGGCAGCCGCCCGACTTCATCATGTTCACCGGCGATCTCACGCACACCACCGACGATCCGCAGGAGCGGCGGCGGCGCCTGCGCGAGTTCCAGTCCGTCATTGCCGGCCTGGGCGTCAGGACGATCCACCTGATGCCGGGCGAGCACGACGCCAGCCTCGATGCGGGCGCGGCTTACCAGGAGCTGTTCGGGCCGACGCACTACACCTTCGATCACAAGGGCGTGCATTTCATTGTGCTGGACAACGTTTCCGATCCGGCCGGACGGGTCGGGGATGCGCAGCGCGCATGGCTGGCCGCGGACCTGGCACGGCAACCGAAGGGGGCGCGCATCGTGGTGTTCACGCACCGCCCGCTGTTCGACCTGTATCCGCAATGGGACTGGGCCACGCGCGACGGCGGGCAGGTGATCGACACCCTGATGCCCTATCCGAACGTGACCGTGTTCTACGGCCATATCCATCAGGAACATCACCACATGACGGGCCACATTGCGCATCACGCCGCACGCTCGCTGATGTTCCCGCTGCCGCCGCCGGGCTCGCAGCCACAGCGCCTGCCGGTGCCGTGGGATGCCGCGCAGCCCTATCGCGGGCTGGGCTGGCGCGAGATCGAAGCGAAGGCGGCGCCCGGCTCGTTCGCGCTGGCCGAGCACCCGATCGCGACCTGACCGGAACCCGCCATGAGGATGTCATCGATGGTCGGGCGGCGCACGGTGCTGGCCTGGATGCTTGGCCTCGGGGCGGCCGTGCTGGCCGGCACCGGCCGGGGCGATGCGGCTGCGCCGCGCGTCATTCGCATCCATGCGCGCAAGTTCGTCTTTACCCCGAATCACATCCCGCTGCGTGCCGGCGAGGCGGTCGTATTCGAACTGACGGCACAGGACGTGATCATGGGCTTCAGCGTGCCGGAGTTCGGCGTGCGTGCCGACGTGCCGCCAGGCGCGACCGTGCGTTTGCCGGCAACGGCGCGCGGCAGCGGCAACTATGGCTTCCTGTGCGACATCTTCTGCGGATCGGGGCATGAGACCATGAACGGCGTGATCGAGGTCATGTAGGCGCCGCCCGCCGGATCCCTGGCGAGCCCGCGGGCGTGACGGCTGGTGTTGTAATCGCGCAGCCCGTGGGGGGCCCTATTGCCTTTGCCCTGCGAGCCGCGTAGAACGTTGGAAAACGGCGCCTGGAGAGGGCCGGCAGCCGCTCGTGGTGGGCGGCGGAGCACAACGCCAGAGGATCGAGGTGTGGCCATGGAGACCCAAGAGAGCGCGCTGACGCTTGCCCTGATGACCGAACCCGCGCGGGCCAGGATCTGCCGCGCGCTGCTGGAAGCCGGCGAGGACGGGCTGCCCGCCGCCGCACTGGCGCAACTGGCCGGGCTGAGCCTGCCGCGTGCCGCACACATGTTCCAGGAACTGATGCAGGCTGAAGTGGTGGCACTGTCCATCCGCGAGCGCCAGGTCTGCTATGTGCTCAAGGCCCGGCGCGCGGTGCGCGATGCGCTGGGCTATATCGACAGCAGCGGCCTGGCCGACTGATCCTTGCTGCGTGGCCGGGCGCAGGTTGGCGCGGCCCGGTTCCACCGCCGTCCCGCCAGCGCGGGCGCCAGCGGCAGGCTACTTCCGGACTTCCTTCAGTGCCCGCTCACGCGCGGCCTCCCTGTCCTGCGTGAGCCGGTAGGCCGCGTAGTATTTGAAGATATTGCGCACGTAGGTGGTGGTTTCGATGCCGATCTTCTCGGCCACCACGATCTCGACATTGTTGAACCACTTGTCGGGGTCCAGCCCGCGCGCCGCAGCCTCCTTGCGCATCTTCGCGATATTGCCGGGCCCGGCGTTGTAGCTGGCAAAGGCGAACAGCGGCCGGTTGGATTCCGAGAAATGCGCGTCGGGGAAATACTTCGTCATCAGCCGGTCCATGTACTTGGCGCCGGCGTGGATGTTGGATTCGATCATCTGGATATTGCCCACGTTCAGTTCCTTGCCGGTGGCGGGCATGATCTGCATGATGCCGACCGCGCCCACGCGGCTGCGCGCCTTCTGGTTGAGCTGCGACTCCTGGAAGCCCTGTGCCGCCAGCATCAGCGGGTCGAAGCCATAGTCCTTGCCGTACTTCTCGAAGAAGGCAACGGTCTGCTGGAAGCGCTTGTATTCGGCGTCCTCGGTGTTGTTCTTGATCTGCTTGATCCGGCGCATGGATTGCTTGAGCAGATATTCCGCCACGCCGTGCTTCTTGACGTGGTTGACATAGAAGTCGTCGATCACCTGCCGCAACTGCGGGCTGTCCTTGCGGAAGGCCCAGCCGACATAGCCGCCTTCGCGCACCGCCAGGTCCTGGCGCACCTTGATGTCAGGCAGGATCTGCACCCACATTGCCGCCTTCCAGTCGTCGACCACGACGATCTCGAGCAGGCCCGCATTCACCATCTCGAGCACGTCTTCGTCTTCAAGCGCATCGGGCAGCAGCACCAGTTGCATCGGCGCCTTGCCCGACTGGCGCAGGCGGTTGTTCAGCGCAGTCAGGCTCTCGTAGTAGCTGCTCGCGCGGCGCACGTGGACGGTCTTGCCCGCCAGGTCGTCCAGGCTCTTCAGCGCCGGCGACTTCGGGCCGGTCACGATCAGCTCGCGCACTGGCTTGCGGTCACGCGGCGCGGCAAAGTCGACCAGCTTCAGCCGTGCCTCGGTCTCGGTCAGGTTGCCGGCGGCGATATCGCCCAGGCCCGCCGCCAGGTCGGGCAGCAGGCGGTCGCGCGTGGTGGGGATGACGATGACGGTGAGCGGGCGCTTGCCCAGTCGATCGGCGTAGGTCTTGTTCAGGTAGCGCTCGAATTCCCGCACCAGTTCTGCGGTAATTCCGCGCTCGTGGCCCTTGTCGCTGAAGTAGAGGGTGCGGCTGTAAGGCACCAGCACGCGGATGATGCGACTGTTGACCATCACGTCGAAGTCGCCCGTGCGCGGCTTGTTGGCCAGGTTGAGGCCGCGCGGCTTGGCGGAATCTGCCTTGCCGGTTGCGGCTTTCGCCGCGGGGGCCGCAACGGGTGCGGACGCGGGCGCCGGCTTCTGCTGCGCTACGGCAAACGTGCTGCCCAGGTTGAATGCAGCCATCAGGCCTGACAGGAGCAGGCCTGTAAACCAGTGGTGCGGGCGGAGAGCGGGCATGGCGCAGATGGCAAGCCGGGCGAAAAAGCGCGCGACTCGCTCTTATCGAGTCTAGGCGCGATCCGGCTTGTTACAAGCCGCCAACCCCCGATGCTCCCGCGGGCAAAAGGAGGGAAGTGGACAGGCAAAAAAAAGTGGCCGGCTGCTCCCGGCCACCCCGTTCTGCGCCGGCTGGCGCTATTGCTTAGGCGCGGCCATTTGGTCCTTGGCCACTGCGTCCGCAGCCTTGTTCTCGACCTTGCGCTCCTGCTTGGCAGCGCCGACGTCCTGCTTGTACTCGCCCTTGGCCGCCTTCTTCTTGGCCTTGTACTCGGCCGAGGCCTTCTGGCGTGCCTCACGGCGCTCGACCAGTGGATCCTTGGGTGGTTGGACCTGGGTCATGCCGGGCGATGCGCTTTGGGAGCCTGCCGCGGCGGCAGGGGCGGCAGGGGCGGCAGGGGCGGCTGGGGTTGCCGGGGTGGCCGGCATGCCCTGGGCGGCCGGAGTTGCCGGCGTGGCCGGGCTTGCCGGCGTCTGGGCAATCGCCGTGGCGCAAGTGAGGCCTGCCAGTCCTGCGGCAATCGCGCCGACGATCTTGGGAAGGCGAGCGGGCTGTTTCAGATCCATGGAGAACCTCCGGAGTCGTTGTCCGAGGCGCCGGCGACGGATGCGCCGGCGCGGCGTAGGCCGCACATCCCTGCCGAAGCGGGAATGCAACGGTAGCCCTCAGTCTAGGCAGCGAGGCGGTGTTGCGCTGTCGGGCAAGCGCCGAAGCGGGGCCGGAATACTCCTACAAGCGCGCAGTGGCGAATATGTTGCGCGCTTGCGATAGCGGAGCCAACGCCGCACGCCATCCGTCGCCACGGTTCGCGCTCAGCGATGTCGCCTTGCGCCAGTACGATGGCTGGCCCAGGCGCCAGGCTCGCGGCGGTTGCTGCACCATGCATTCGCGCTTCAGGTGGGCGTAGCGGTCTTGTTTGCAAGGTAGTGGTCGACCGCAAGATCCATGCTTTGGAATAAGCGCTCGCGCCCGAGTGTGTCCCCAAGGGACGACCGCCGAACCATCTCCAGCACATTGGGATTCAGTTCCACCAGCCAGAGCATCACGCCGCCTTCGCGCATCTTCTTTTCGGCTTCCGTCAGCATCCGCAGCGCCGTGTACTCGAGGTCAAAGACGCCGGCAAGGTCGAGCACCACCACCCGGGGATTCGCTGCAGCAATGATGGGCCGCATCTTGTGCCCGATGTGTCTCGCATTGGCGAAGTAAACGCGGCCCTCCGGCCTCAGCATCACCATGCCGGGATAGGTCACGTCGGCGGGATGCTCGGCGGACTGCGGCCGGAATACATTGGTGCCGGGCTTGCGTGCCAGGACATAGACTGGCGGATCGGAAGTCTGGTAGGCCAGCGCCAGCAGCGAAACAATGATGGCGGCGGCAATGCCGTTCAACGTCCCTAGCAGCACGACGCCGGCAAAGGCTACCACTGCCCAGATGAACTCCGTGCGCCGGATGCCGAGGATGGCGCGAAACTCCGCCGGCTGGATCAGTCCCACCGAATAGGCGATGACCACTGCCGCTAGCGCGGCCTCCGGCATCAGGCCGATCAGCGGTGCCAGCACCAGCATCGCGCCCAGCGCGACGGCCGCAGTGATCAGTCCCGCCAGCTGCGATCTGGCGCCGCAGCGGCGGTTCACCGCGGTCTGCGTGGTCCCGCCGCCGGCAGCCATCGCGCCGAGGAATGCGCCACCCAGGCAGGCGAACCCCGTGGCCAGCAGCTCGCGGTTCGGGTCCGGCGCGGGTTCGCCGCTCTGCACGAAGGCGCGTCCGGCTGCGATGGTTTCCGTAAAGCTCATCAGGGCAATGCCCATGGCCGGCACCAGGAGCTGCGTGACCAGACCGGGATCCGGCAGCGTGAGCGGCGGCAGGCCAGTCGGGACATGGCCAACGGTTTCGACGCCATGAGACTGCAACCCGAGCAGGCTGACTGCCGCAATCCCGATCCCCACCGCGATCAGCGGTGCCGGCGCGCGCGGCACCAGGCGTTCCATGCCGATCAGCAGCGCCAGGACCGTGACCCCAACGGCCATGGTTGCCAGCGAAGCGTGGGGAACGCCCTGGACCATGGCTGCGAGGTTGTGGAAAAACGCGCCCTTCTGGAAATGGATGCCGAGCAGCTTCGGAAGCTGGTCCACCACGATCACCAGCCCGATCCCGGCCTTGAAGCCGACCAGGACGGGCTCGGAGATGAAATCGGCAACAAAGCCCAGGCGCAGCAAGCGCGCGGCGACCAGGATGATGCCCACCAGGCAGGTGAGCGTGGCCGAAGCCGTCAGCAAGCTCGCGGTACCGCCTGCCTTCATCGCATCGCTAAGCGCGGCTGCTGCCAGGATCGCCAGCGTGGTCGTGGTGCTGACGCTGAGCGGGCGCGAGGTTCCCAGCATGGCGTAGATCAGCATCGGCGCGAATACCGTATAGAGTCCGACCTCGACCGGCAGGCCCGCGATGGTGGCGTAGGCGAGGGCCTTCGGGATGACGACTGCCGCAACGGTCAGCCCGGCCATGACATCGGGCTTCAGCCAGTCGCGGTGGTAGTGACGCGGCCACTCGGGCCACGGCAATGCAAGCACGCCGGCCGAGTTGCGCAAGGTGCGGCGGGGATCGCGACCGGCGCGTTTGCGGCGACGGGAGTGGGATTCCGCGTTCATGGAGGGTGATCCGGGCGGCGGGCTTGATGTTGTCATTGTCGTGCGGCGATCCATGTACAGTTTGGTCGAAATTACACGGAGCGGCAAATGCACGATAAGTGACTAAAGCTCCTCTTTCAGTGGATCTCCACGGCCCATCGTCCACGAGAATCTCACGTCCAAGGGAAAACCCGTATCAAGTCCCTGTCTTGAAATGCCCCTACCCCGTCCCTATAATTAGCACTCGTCAGGGGTGAGTGCTAACAGCCTCCTGCGACACCTGAACATTTCTGACGGCCGTCGCCTCGGTAGCCGGCCGATTTGTGATTAAAAACTCACTTTGTATCTAGGAGTCCGTATGAATCTGCGTCCTTTGCACGACCGCGTGATCGTGAAGCGTCTGGACAACGAAACCAAGACCGCGTCCGGTATCGTGATTCCCGACAATGCCGCTGAAAAGCCTGATCAAGGCGAAGTGCTCGCCATCGGCCCCGGCAAGAAGGATGACAAGGGCAACAATATCGCCCTCGACGTCAAGGTGGGTGACCGTGTGCTGTTCGGAAAGTACGCCGGCCAGGCCGTGAAGGTGGAAGGCCAGGAACTGCTGGTCATGCGCGAAGAAGACATCATGGCCGTGGTGAACAAGTAATCCGTTACTTGCAGAATCCCACCCGTACAGAATTCAGGAGAATCAGAACATGGCAGCAAAAGACGTAGTGTTTGGCGACGCCGCCCGTGCCAAGATGGTCGAAGGCGTGAACATCCTCGCCAACGCAGTGAAGGTGACCCTGGGCCCGAAGGGCCGCAATGTGGTGCTGGAGCGCAGCTTCGGCGGCCCGACCGTGACCAAGGACGGCGTGTCCGTGGCCAAGGAAATCGAGCTGAAGGACAAGCTGCAGAACATGGGCGCCCAGATGGTCAAGGAAGTGGCTTCCAAGACCAGCGACAACGCCGGTGACGGTACCACCACGGCTACCGTGCTGGCCCAGTCGATCGTGCGCGAAGGCATGAAGTACGTTGCCGCCGGCATGAACCCGATGGACCTGAAGCGCGGCATCGACAAGGCTGTTACCGCTGCCGTGGAAGAGCTGAAGAAGGTCAGCAAGCCCACCACCACCAGCAAGGAAATCGCCCAGGTTGGCGCGATTTCGGCCAATAGCGACACCTCGATCGGTGAGCGCATCGCCGAAGCCATGGACAAGGTCGGCAAGGAAGGCGTGATCACGGTTGAAGACGGCAAGTCGCTGGCCGACGAGCTGGAAGTCGTGGAAGGCATGCAGTTCGACCGTGGCTACCTGTCGCCGTACTTCATCAACAACCCGGAAAAGCAGGTGGTCCAGCTGGACAGCCCGTTCGTGCTGCTGTTCGACAAGAAGGTTTCGAACATCCGCGACCTGCTGCCGGTGCTGGAGCAAGTGGCCAAGGCTGGCCGCCCGCTGCTGATCATCGCTGAAGACGTCGAGGGTGAAGCCCTGGCGACCCTGGTGGTCAACAACATCCGTGGCATCCTGAAGACCGCCGCCGTCAAGGCCCCGGGCTTCGGCGACCGCCGCAAGGCCATGCTGGAAGACATCGCCATCCTGACCGGCGGCACCGTCATCGCTGAAGAAATCGGCCTGACGCTGGAAAAGGCTGGCCTGAACGACCTGGGCCAGGCCAAGCGCATCGAGATCGGCAAGGAAAACACCATCATCATCGACGGCGCCGGCGATGGAGCTGCGATCGAAGGCCGCGTGAAGCAAATCCGCGCCCAGATCGAAGAAGCGACCTCGGACTACGACCGTGAGAAGCTGCAAGAGCGCGTGGCCAAGCTGGCCGGCGGTGTTGCCGTGATCAAGGTTGGCGCTGCCACCGAAGTCGAAATGAAGGAAAAGAAGGCCCGCGTCGAAGACGCCCTGCACGCCACCCGCGCTGCGGTGGAAGAAGGCATCGTCCCCGGCGGTGGTGTGGCCCTGCTGCGCGCCCGCGCTGCGATCTCGGCACTGACCGGCGAAAACGCCGACCAGAACGCCGGTATCAAGATCGTGCTGCGCGCCATGGAAGAGCCGCTGCGCCAGATCGTGCTGAACGCCGGTGAAGAAGCTTCGGTGGTCGTTGCCAAGGTGATCGAAGGCAAGGGCAACTACGGCTACAACGCGGCTTCGGGCGAGTACGGCGACCTGGTGGAAATGGGCGTGCTGGACCCGACCAAGGTCACCCGCACCGCACTGCAGAACGCCGCTTCGGTGGCTTCGCTGATGCTGACCACGGACTGCGCAGTTGCCGAATCGCCGAAGGATGAGTCGGCTCCGGCAATGCCGGGTGGCATGGGCGGCATGGGCGGCATGGAAGGCATGATGTAATTCATTGCCAACCGACTGCCTTTACGGGCAGGCTGTCTTGAAAAACCCCCGCGGGCGCGAGCCCGCGGGGGTTTTTCTTTGGGGCGCCGCGGCAGTCTCCCGCTGGAGCCGCCAGGTCAGACCTCGACCACGCAGCACCAGTCGAAGCGCTTGTTTTCCAGCTCGCCGGTGCGGCGGCTGACGTAGCCGCGGGGGTTGCAGACCACGCGCGAATCGTCGATGCAGTAGTCGAAGCTGGTGTGGGTATGGGCGTGGATCGACAAGTCCACAATCAGCAAGGAAACCGCTCGCGAGAGCCCTTGCTTTGGTGCCGGACTCACGGAGAGCGCCGTGCGCCTGTCGCTCAATTCATGGCCGAGGTATGAGTCAAATCTGAAACACACGTCTGTGCAGCAGGCAGGGCTTTCCACGTGCTTGCAGAACCGAGCAGCCACGGTAAGCGGGTCTCTGAGCCCGGTAAGTGATCTTGATCGCACCATTGAGGCGAAGTATGTCGATTTGCGTCGGCAGCGAGCCGGAAGCGGGACTCGCTGGTCGCGGCTGAAATATCCCGGCGCGCTGTCCAGCGTGCCCTCTCCAGGCTGTGCCCCTACCTACTGATTCCGCCATTGGGCCGATACCAATTGCCGTTGGCATGACCAAGAATGCTTGTACGAAGCTAGGTATCGGGATGTCCCTGGCGTAGTCAGCCGGACGCCTATGTGTGTCGCTGGCAGCCGTGGACCTCGGCGATGACAGCGGGCCTGTGAGGCTATTCCCGCTATCCGTCCACGCTTGGTGCTCATGTCTCTTATCCAAGGGCGATGCATATGTCCACGTATAGCAAAAAGAAGGCAAAAGGGGTCATTCTTCCGATTGTGGGCCTGACCCTGGCCGTGTTGCTAGGCATGGCCGGTCTGGTCATCGACCTGGGGGGCATGTTTGTCGCGAAGACCGAGCTACAGTCGGCCGTCGATAGCTGCGCGCTGGCCGCGACGCAGGAACTCGATGGCGCTGCGGACGCCCTGACACGGGCTACGAGCGCTGGGCTGACAGCTGGGAACGCCAACAAAGTCAGGTACCAGAAGGGCTCGGCGGCCCTCGTCGACACTGACGTCACCTTCAGCGATACGCTCAACGGATCCTACAGCTCGACCTTCACGCCTGTTGCCAACGCGCGCTACGTGAAATGCGCTCATCTTACGAGCGGGATTTCGGCCTACCTGATCCAGATGGTCGGGGGCCCCTCCAGCAATGCTGTTGCTGCCGTCGGTGTTGCCACCCGCACTCATGCCCAGAGCACCTGTCCCATCCCTGTTGGCTTGCTTCCCAAAGCGGGGGCTATCGCCCCTGACTATGGATTTGCGATTGGTGAATGGGTAACTGTGCTTTACGACGGCACCAAGACGGCCGCTCCCGGGGAAATGGGCTGGTACAACCTCGATGGATCCACTAACGCCAACGAGACCAAACAGGAAATGGCCGTCGGGTACTGCAACTCCAAGGTCAACGATACGCTCCGGACCCCTGGGGCGAAGGTCGCCGTGGATGACCAGTGGAACAGCCGCTTTGGCATCTACAAGAACAACGGCGACATGTCGCTCATGCGGCCGGACTTTACCGGTTACGCCTACACCAGCAAGAACTGGCCGAATGGAAAGCAGGCATATACCGGGTCATCAGGTGGTACTGACCCGACTGCGACCAATTTCAAGAACAAGCGGCTGACGTTCGCAAGCTACGCGGATACGGGCACAGATGTCCAGGCCGGCGACACGATCACCAACCTGAACATGAAAGGCGGCTACAAGAATCTGGCTGTGCCAGGCGGCAATGGCGATCATGCAAAGCTTGGGATGAGTCGCCGCCTTGTGATCGTGCCAGTGGTGTCGACCGCTTCGAAAGTCGTGGATTTCGCCTGCATGCTCATGCTGCAGCCGATCAGCGGACCTACTGAATCGGTTCAGTTCGAATACCTGGGTAATGCGGCTAAGATCAGTAGCCCGTGCACGACCAACGGCCTGGCCGGCGGCAATTTCGGCCCCATGATCCCGGCGCTTGTCCAGTAGGGGAAACCGATGAAAAGGCGACAAAAAGGTGTGGCGCTCGTCGAGCTTGGCATCACGATTTCCTTACTGCTGGCGATCTGCTTCGCCGTCACTGAGTTCGGCCGGGCAATCTACACGTACAACACATTGGCCAAATCAGTCCGTGATGCGGCCCGCTACCTGAGTACGCAGGCGGCGGGCAACGCGGCTGCGCACGCTATGGCGAAGCAACTGGTCGTGTACGGTACGCCGGTGGCTACCGACGGTCAGTCGACCCTGGCGCCTGGCCTGAAAACCAGCATGGTAAGCGTCTGCGACGCCGCGGATCCGGCATGCACTTCCAATATGGGCCAGGGCGCCAGTCCTGCAATCAATACGGTGACGGTCCGGATTTCCGGCTATACGTTCACGCCTATCCTGGACCTGCTCGGATTTACGCGGTTTTATACCGGCGGCAGCGCTTCACTTACGTCGATTCCCTTCAGCGATATCTCAGCTACGATGAGGCAGGCTTATGAATAGGCGTCAGCGAGGTGCGACAGCGGTGGAATTCGCCATTGCGGCAGTGCTCTTCTTTGGGCTACTGCTTGGCATATTGGAGTTCGGACGGGTGCTGTTTACGTGGAATGCCGTCGCAGAAGCCACCCGGTGGGGAGCGAGGCAAGCGGTAGTCTGTGGCAGAGGATCGCCATCAGTGCTCAACCGAATGCAGGAAATTCTGCCAAGTCTCAAATCTGCCAATGTCTCTGTCAACTGGTACGACGCAAACGGACTGAGCGCCAGTTGCGACAGCGCATCCTGCACGGGAGTCGCTGTCAGCGTGACGGGATTGGCCGTTTCCCCGGTCTCTCCGGCGGCCTGGGTCGGATTCTCCAGCCTGGCTGTACCCGGATTCCTGACTTACCTTCCCAGGGAAATCATGGGACAGGACGCGGGTAGTAGCGCTGTCTGCGACAGCTGAAAATCCTGGTCCAGAAAGCCCCCGCCGGTGCGAGTCCGCGGGGGTTTTTCTTTTGTGGCCCCGGCGGCTGGTCAGCCTACAGCAGCACCTGCGCTGCGGTTCCTGCTGCGAGCGATAAGTTGATAGTACCGCTTCAGACCTCAACCATGCAGCACCAGTCGAAACGCTTGTTTTCCAGCTCGCCGGTGCGGCGGCTGACGTAGCCGCGCGGGTTGCAGATCACGCGCGATTCGTCGATGCAGTAGTCGAAGCTGGTGTGGGTATGGCCGTGGATCCACAGGTCCGCCTGCGCCACCAGGTCGGGCCGGCGCGACAGGAACCCGCCCGAGACCAGGTCGTGCGAGTAGCGTGGGTCCAGGCTGCCCAGGTCAGGACCGTGGTGCGTGACCACCACGGTCTTGCCATCGTAGGGTTGTGCCAGTTGTGCCGCCAGCCAATCCGATGCAGCCTGGTGGCGTGCCAGTGCGTCCTGTGGCATGAAATGGCGCGGACGGCCGTCGTCGCCGTGGAGTTCGATCAGCCGGTGGTCCAGCATCACCGCCGCGCAAGCCTGCATCGCGTCTTCGCGCCGGTCGGTGCCGAACAGCGTGTAATCCGTCCACCAGGTGGTGCCCATGATGCGTACGCGTCCATGGGCGCCGTTGAATTCGGCCACGGCGCCATTGAGCACCTGTATGCTTGGGTGCTCCTCGGTGGCTTCGGCCATCAGGCGATCCACGGTCTCGAAGTTGCTTTCGTAGTATTCGTGGTTTCCCGGTACGTAGACCACCGGCTGGCTGAAGGTGCGCGCAGCCCAGTCGATGCCGTCGCGTCCGTTGGCAATGTCGCCGGCCAGCACCACGATGTCCGCGTCGCAGGCGGGCACGGACTGCGGCATGTTGTGCTCGATGTGGAGGTCGCTCAGGATGCGTAGCTTCATGGGGACTCCGGAGGCGCATGGGGCTCGCTGCATGGGCCGCTACGGCGGCAGGCGGTTGCCTGCATTCTTAATAAGCCAGCCCGTCTGGTCAAGTCCCGCGGATCCCACCGAAAAGCAAAAAAGCCCGGAACCAGGTCCGGGCAAGTGACTGTCTAGCCGGCATTGCACCGGGAGACAGCCGGGGGAAACGATCGCGGTTTCCCGGAAGTATTACCCTCCCTGTCCGGCCATGGTCGGCAAGAGAACGCGATAGATCTGGATAAAGGCTGGCCCGAGCAGCACCAGCAACAGCGACGGGAAGATGGTGAAGATCAGCGGGAACAACAGCTTGAGCGCGATCTTGGCGGCTTGCTCTTCGGCCCGCATGCGGCGTTTGGTGCGCAGCATGTCGGACAGCACGCGCAAGGACTCGCCCAGGCTGGTGCCGAACCGGTCGGCCTGGATCAGCATGGACGCGAACTTGTCCACATCTTCCACGCCGGTGCGCAGCGACAGGTTAGACAGTGCCTTTTCCTTGGAGAAACCTGAGCGCAACTCCAGCAGCATCAGCTGGAGCTCATCGGCCAGCACCGGGCAGCGCAGCGCCAGCTCGTCGGCCACGCGCATCAGCGCGGCATCAAGCCCGAGGCCGGCTTCCACGCAGACTGTCAGCAGGTCGATCACGTCAGGGAACTCTTCGAACACCGTGCGCTGTCGCTGCGCCACCTTGCGCGCCAGCACGGCGTTGGGCAGGTAGTAGCCGATGGCGCCCAGCACCGCGAGCAGAGAGAACATCATGTGCTGGTTCTGAAACCTTGGATGCCCGCTGACCGCCATCAGCCCGATCATCGGCAGCGTGATGACCAGCACCGTCTTGGCCGCAAAATACAGCGGCGCGGCGCTGGCGTTGCGCCAGCCGGCATTCATGAAGCGCACGCGCAGCTGCGAGTGCTCCCAGTCTTCCTTGGGCAGCGACAGCCGCGATATGGGCTGCGCCCATTGCACGAGCTTCTCGATCATGGCCTGCTGCCTGCCCGGGTCCGCGCCGGGTTGCCCCGCCTGGCCTGCGAGCTGCTCCGCCCGGCCGCGCATGCGGTTCGGCGAGAACACATAGAGCACGCCGAACACCGTGCCGAACGCCGCCACGAAAATCAGCGCCAGCACGACAAACTGGTCTGCCTGAAACCCCTGGATAATGCCTTGCATGATGGACTCCCGTCAGGATGGCTGTCCAAGCCCTGCGTGTTGAGACCCTGCGTTTCTTCTGTCCCGGCTTTGGGGCCTCATACGTGGATGCGGATGATCTTGCGCATCCACAGCACGCCAAAGACCATCGACACCAGCGCGCCGCCGACCATCTTCAAGCCAATCGGGTCTTTCCACAGCACCTCCATGAAGCCCGGATTGACCACCATGACCATCCCCGCGGTGCAGAAAGGCAGCAGGCCCAGCACCCACGCGGACATCTTGCCTTCCGCCGACAGCACGCGGATCTTGTCGTACAGCTTCAGGCGCTCGCGTACCATGGTGCCGATGGTGTCGAGGATCTCCGCCAGGTTGCCGCCGCTTTCGCGCTGGATCAGTACCGCGATCACGAAGTAGCGCAGGTCGCCCACCGGCACGCGGATGGCGAGGTTGGTCATGGCCTCGTCCAGCGCCACGCCGTAGTTGATCTCCTCGAAGGTGGTGCGGAACTCCGGCCCGATCGGCGCCTTCATCTCCTGCCCGACCATGCCGAGCGCGCCGCTGAACGAGTGGCCGGCGCGCAGCGCGCGGCTGATCATGTCGACCGCGTCCGGCAGCTGCGCTTCCATCTGCTTGAGCCGCTTCGCGCGCAAACGCATCACATGCAGCACCGGCAGGAGCCCGGCCACCGCGGCGCCGGCCAGTATCAGCGGCACCGGCACTGGCACCAGCGGGATCAGCGCCACCGCGCATAGCACCACCAGCGCGCAATAGCCCAGCAGCTGCGCCACTGACCAGTTGCTGCCGGATTGCTCCAGCCAGCGGTCGAGCATGCCGATGCGGGGCAGGCTCATCAGCCACTTTTGCACGCGCGGCGAATCGCTGAGCATGCGCTTCTTCAGGATCGACAGATGCTCGGCGCTGACGTGCCCGCCCGCGGACAGCGTCCGCAGCCGTGCCTCGATGCGCTTGGCGGCAGGGCCGTGGTAGTTATTCCACCACAGGTAGATGCCCTCGACACAGAGCACCACGGCCGCGAACAGCAGGATGCCGAAGGCATAGAAGATCATGCTCATGTGCGTCTCCCCGGGGGTGTCTGTCGTGTTGGTCTTGTTGGTCCGGTGCCGGAATCAGACTTCGTAGCGCTTCGCCGGGTCATAAGTCTCGTCCGGCAGCCCCACCCCGAACACGCGCAGCCGCTCCGCAAACTTGGGATACACGCCGGTGGCGCGGAAGTGCCCGCGCACCGTGCCGTCCTTGTCCACGCCGGTGCGCTGGAACGTGAAGATCTCCTGCATGTTGATGATGTCGCCCTCCATGCCGGTGATCTCCTGGATGCTGATGATCTTGCGCCGACCGTCGGTCATGCGCGCTGCCTGCACGATCACCGTGATGGCCGAGGCGATCTGCTGGCGCATCGCCTTGGCGGGCATGGTCAGGCCGGCCATGCTGACCATGTTCTCCAGGCGCGTCAGCGCATCGCGCGGCGTGTTGGCGTGGATGGTGGTGAGCGAGCCCTCGTGGCCGGTGTTCATCGCGTTGAGCATGTCCAGCGCCTCGCCGCCGCGCACTTCGCCCAGGATGATGCGGTCCGGGCGCATCCGCAGGGCATTGCGCACCAGCGCGCGCTGCGTGATCTCGCCCTTACCTTCGATATTGGGCGGGCGCGTTTCCAGCCGCAGTACATGAGGCTGGCGCAGCTGCAGTTCGGCCGCGTCCTCGATGGTGACCACGCGTTCGTCCTCGGGGATAAAGCCCGACAGGATGTTCAGCAGCGTGGTCTTGCCGCTGCCGGTGCCGCCTGACACCAGCACGTTGACTTTGGCCTGCGACAGAGCCTGCAGCATCTGCGCCATCGGCGGCGTCAGGCTGCGCAGGTCGACCAGGTCGGATACCTGCAGCGGATTCACGGAGAAGCGCCGGATCGACAGCAGCGGCCCGTCGATGGCCGACGGTGGGATGATCGCATTGACGCGCGAGCCGTCCGGCAGGCGCGCGTCCACCATCGGGCTGGTCTCGTCGATGCGGCGGCCCACGCGCGACACGATCTTCTCGATCACCTTCATCAGGTGCGCGTCGTCGTAGAACAGCACGTCGGTCAGTTCCAGCTTGCCGCGTCGTTCCACATAAGTCTGGCGCGCGGTGTTGACCAGGATGTCCGACACCGTGGGATCCTTCAGCAGCGGCTCCAGAGGGCCGAAGCCAAACATCTCGTCATAGATCTCCACCGTCAGCTGGCGGCGCTCGCTGTCGTTGAGCAGCACCTTCTGCTCGTCGATGATCAGGTTGACCAGCGTGGCGATCTCCTGCCTTACCTGCTCCTGCGGATAGCGCGCCAGCCGCTCAAGCTCTACCCGGTCCAGCACGGTTTCATGCACATCGCGCTTGAGGGTGTGATAGCCCGATGACGTCGGCCCCGCGGATGCTGAAAACTGGATCGCGGCGTGGCCGTTGGCGATGAGTGCGGGGCCGGCACTAGCCAGCTGTTCTCGGATTGACATGTTGGGCTCCTTCAAGTCGGAATCTGTTGACCGGACCAGGCCGGTTGCAATCAGGTACTCTTCGCGCGCAGCATCAGCCGGCGCAGCGGGGATACGGGTTCAGGCTGGCTACGGCGCTCGGGTTCCGGCGTGGCCAACAGCTGCGTGGACAGGGACTGCAGCGCGCGTGCAATGGCGCTACGCCGGCTCAGCTTGGCAACAGGCTCGCCATGGCTCACGGCTTCTTCTACTGCCGAGGGGTCGTCGGGCAGGGAAATCGCCGCCTTAATGCCGAAGATTTCCTCCATCGTCGCGCGCGGTACTTCGTTCTTGCGGCCGGTGCGGTTCAGCACCAGCTGAATCTTGTCCGCCGGGTAGTGCAGCGCGCGCAAGATGTCGACCAGGCGGCGGCCGGGACGCCCAAAGGCGACCGTGGGCTCGGCCACCACGCAGATGCGGTCGCTTTGGTCCAGCACGCTGATCGACAAGGGGTCGATGCTCTGGCCGACGTCGAAGACGACGAAGTCGTAGTTGGGCTGCATCACGGAGAGGATCCACTCCAGCTTGTCTTTCTGGATCTGCGTGGCCTTGACGGGATCCGTGGCCCCGGCGAGCAGGTCGAAGCCTTTGTCCACGTGGACCAGGCAGGCATCGAGGTAGGAGGCGTCCATGCGGTCGATTTGGCCGCAGATGTCGGGCAGCGTAGAGGGCGGGGTCTTGTCGCTGACGATATGGGTGAGGTCGCCGAAGTGCCGGTTCAGATCCACCACGAGCACTCGCTTACCCTGGTGCCTGGCCAGCGCGTCAGCAAGGTTGGCGGCCACGAAGCTGGTGCCTGCGCCACCCTTGCAGGAGATCACAGAAATCACCTGCGCGGTCTCGCGCACGCGCGGCACGTGGGTCGCTTCCACGCGCTTGAGCGCCTCAGCCAGCTGGCCCTTGTCCAGCGGCCACGACAGCACGTCGCGGATGCCGGCACGCATGGCCTTGATCAGCACGTCGGAGCCCGGCGCCTGCGTGATCAGGATGCAGGGCAGATCGGGATGCTGCTGGCGCAGGGTTTCGATGGCCTGCATCTGGGCAGGTCCGACGGCGGGCAGCTCCAGGATCAGTAGATCGGCCATGCGCAGACGGTTGGCATGGAACGGGAAGCGAGCCAGGCCCTCCTGCAGCGACATGGCCTGGAAGTTCCCGACCACGACGCTGAGCCGGTTGATCTCTGCCAGGCGGTCGGCGTCTTCGGATGCGATCAGGATCTTCAGCATGGTGTCATCTCCAGTTTTCAGTCATCTCCGAACCTCACTCCATGAGCACTGAGCTCAGCGCGAGCCGCCGCCGCCCATGCCCACGCCGCCATAGCCGCCGGCGCCGAAGTCGATAGTCATGGCGGGCGTACCGCCTTGCTGGCCCTTTGACAGCGAACGGTCGAAGTTCTTCATCGCCGCCACGGCCGTCTTGCCGTCTGTTCCGGTGACGGTGGGCAGCCCGGCGGGCGCGTCAGGATTGATGATCTGCATCTGCGTGACGGTGGCCAGCGCCACGCCGCGCTGGCCGTCCCACACGGGCGTCGAGGTCATGCAGGCCGACAGCCCCAGGCAGGCCAGGCTGCCGAGCACCAGGGCGGCAGCGCCGCGCGAAAGCTTCAGTGTCTTGTTCATGGTCGTTCTCCGATTCTGCTGGTGGCGCGGCGGATCAGTTGCCGCCCGATGCGGTGCGGCCGGCCGTAGCCGCGGCCCTTGCCTGGGCCAGGCGGGCGGCGGTGGCTTCGATGCGGGCGATGCGCTCGGTGGTGTCCTCGGCCGGCGGCGCGGCCGCCGGGGCTGGCAGGGCAGGGCGCGTGCTGGCGGCGACGACTGGTTCCCGCGTAGCCGGCGCAGGCTCATCCAGCGGCTTGCCATTCGGCACGGCCGAGACCGAGGTGCCGGGCGTGCCTTCGCTGCGCGGTGCCGTGGGCGGCGTGGCGGGCGCGGCGGCCGGTGCCGCGGGCTGCGACGGTGCCGGCGCGGGTTGCGGAGGACGCTTGCCGCTGCCTTCCATATTGCCCATGAAGTACAGCGACAGCGGGTTCGGCGTGGAGAAGCTGTCGGTCGGCAGCGGGTAGTTGTTGGTCTGCATCGGCTTGACCAGGCGCGGCGTGATGATGAACACCAGTTCGGTCAGGTCCTGCTGGTACTGCGTGCTGCGGAACAACGTGCCCAGCACAGGCACTTCGCCGGCACCCGGCAGCGCCTTGAGCGAGCCGCGCGCGCTGTCCTGCAGCAGGCCGCCGATGGCGAAGCTCTCGCCGTCGCGCATCTGCACGGTGGTGGAGGCGCGGCGGGTGGTAATGAGGGGCAGTATCGTCTGGCCGTTCAGGCTGCTGCCGCGTACGGTCGCGCCAGTGGGCGACAGCTCGGACACCTCCGGCGACACCTTAAGGTGGATGCGGCCGTTTGCTAGCACCGTGGGTGTAAATTTCAGTCCGACGCCAAATTCCTCTTCCTGCAGCGTAATGGTCCCGTTGCCGCCCAGCGTATTGGTTTGCGCCACTGGGATGTAGATCTTGCCACCGGCGAGGAAGCTGGCTTCCTGGCCGCTGATGGTGACCAGGTTCGGTTCGGCCAGGATCTTGACCAGGGTGTCGTTTTTCTGCGCGTCGAGGGCGATGTCGAACGGCCGGTTGTTGGCCTTGCTGGCGAAGATCGCGGTCGAGGCGCCGGTCAGCAACGAAGTCACCAGCCCGCCGCTCCAGGAACCGAAGCCGCCCTGCAGGTTCACCGTCGAGCCGAGCTGGTTCAGCAGCGTCTTGGAAACCTCGGCCACCTTGACTTCCAGCATTACTTGCTGCGGGCTGTCGACCGACAGCATATTGAGCACGCCGCCTTTTTTGTTGCCGTTGCCGTTCCCATTCTTGCTGCCGTCGGCCTGCGCAGCGTTGGCATACGCCTGGGCGATGTCCATGGCCTGCTGCGCGGACTGCGCGTTGGTGACGCTGCCGGTCAGCACCAGGTTGTCGGCGGCCGTCATCACGCGGATGCCGGGTTCGCCCGGTAGCAGTTGCCCGAGCGAAGTCTGCAGCCCGCCGGCATCGGCATTGACCACCACGTTGATGATGCTGCAGCTGCCGCTGCGGCCTTGGACGATCATGTTGGTGGTGCCCACGCTGCGGCCCAGCACATAGAGGGTCTGCGGCGACACCATCGTGGCCTGGACCACGTTGGGGTTCCCCAGGGTGCGGTTGCGCACCGGCTCCTGCAGCGTGATCAGCTGCGACTTGCCGACCGGCACCATCACGCTGGACTCGCTGCGGATCGCACCGGTGCAATTGGGGCCGCGCGCCTCCGCGGACGGCGCGGGCGGGGCCGAGGTGGCCGCAACGGCCCCGCCGGGCGTCATGCTGATGGTCATCTGCATCGGACCCTGGGGTGCCTTGGCGGCGGCGGGCGCGGTCGCCTTGGTCAGGTTGCCGGCCTCGATGGCGGCCTGTGCCGCGGCGGCCAGCGGGGTGCAGAGGATGGCGGCCAGCACCAGGATGCGGGTGCCGCCTGCAGCTTCGGATCGTTTCTGGTTCATTTTGAATCTCCCCCCGGAGAGGCTGTGTTGCAGCTCAGAATTCGTTGGATGCCTTGTGGAACGTGGTCAGAAGCACTCGATGCCGCCCTGCATGCCTGCCAGCACGCCAATGCAATTGCCGGAGCGGGCTGGCGCGGCAACCGTGCGGGTCTTCACCACGGTGCGCGTCGCCGTCTGGGTGACAACCTTGACGGGGGCTTCCGGCGCTTTGCCGAGCAGCGTGCCCTTGGTGGCGCCGCCAGTGTTGATGTCGGCCACGTCCATCTGGTTGCGCAGCACCAGCGACAGCGTGCCGACGCTGCGGGCCACGTCCAGCTTCTCGGCCTGCTCGGGCGTGACTTCCAGCGTCACCGCATTGACCACCTTGGGCTGGGTGTCGTCGCGGCTGACCTGCTGCGCTACCGCCAGCACCAGGATCTTCTCGAGCACGATCTTCGAGATGCTGCTGCTGTTCTGCGTGGTCTTCGCTTCTTCGTTGGTATTGACGATCACGTCGACGTGGTTGCCCGGCAGCGCAAAGCCGGCCACGCCCACCACATCGTTGACGCGGACGGTGATGGCGCGCTTGCCGTCATTGATCACCGCCGAGAGGCCACCCTTGGTGCCGACCGGTGCCAGCTTGGCATCCAGGACGGGCTCGCCACGCTGCAGGCTGGTGCGCACCACGCGGCCCTCCAGCACCTTGAGGTCTTCGAACGCACCCGGCGGCACGCTGCCCGCCGGCCAGCTGACCAGCCGCAACTGGCTGCCGTTGAGCGGCTGCCCGAGATTGAGGTCGTTGGCGGCAACCACCACCTGCCTGACCGAACTGGATGACTGCTGGACCAGCCATCGCGACGCCGACACCACCGCCGCCACGCCGGCGACGAGGGCAATCAGCAGCATCAGGATTGCACGTGTGTTCTTCATGATGACTCTCCCCTACAGTTGTCCGAGTATTCGGTGGTGCAGTTCAGCTTGCGGCGCGGTGATCGTCCGACCATCGATGGGCGGCGCCAGGTGGCGGCATGGCGTCGGCCGAGGTACGCAGTCCGTAGTAGCTCTGCCAGGCAGCCACCAGGCCGGCCTCTGTGACCTGCGCGGCTTGCCCGTGGTAGCGCACGCCAGAATCCACCAGGCGCAGCAGGTCGCGCGGAATGCAGGCCAGCAGCGGCGTATCGCTGGCGTAGTGCAGGCTGTCCACCAGGAAGTCGAACATCGCATCCGTGCTGGCCAGCCCGAAGTTGGCGGCGGTGCGCTGGTAGACCTCGCGGTAGTCGTCCACGGACAGGGGGCCCACATAGAGCTTGCTGCCAAGCCGGCGCAGGAAGGCGTCGTCCTCGAGCGCTGACGGTTCGAGGTTGGTTGAGAACACCGGCCAGACATCGAACGGCACCGAGAAACGCACCCCGGTCTGCAGCGTGAACATGTCGATGCCGCGGTCCAGCGGCACGATCCAGCGGTTCAGCAGGTCGGTGACGCCGACCATCTGCCGGCCCAGGTCATCGACGATGTAGATGCCATTGTTGGCCTTCATGTGCGGGGGCGCCTGGTAGAAGCCGGACGTGCGGTCATAGCGCAGGTCCAGCATGGACAGCGTCAGCTCGCCGCCCGACAGCACCACCGGGCGATGGCACAGGACCCAGCGGCGGTCCAGCGAGCGGCGCGCCAGCGACGCTTCGCTGTCGTCGAACGGCACGTGGACCAGCGGATCGAACACCTGGATGATCTCGCCGGCCACGGTGATCGCGTGCGGCACCGGTACTGCGCCGGGCAGCAGCGTGCCAAGTCGTTGTGCCAGGTAGGTCTTGCCGCTGCCGGCCGGGCCGTAGATCATCAGCGCGCGGCAGGTGTTCAGCGCCATGCCGATCGCGTCGAGCAGGTGGACCGGGATCACCAGGTCATGGAAGGCTGCGGTGACGTCCGCCTTGGTCACCGAAGCATGATTGACCGAGTGGCGCTTGATGGCATCGAGGTACGCATCCAGCGTGACCGGCGCCGTACCGACATAGCTGCAGCGCGCCGATGCTTCCGCCGCGCGGGTATAGCCGGCATCAGTGAGCCGGAAGCGCACATCCAGGTCGCTGGCGCCGCGGTGCGCGATTTCAAGCAGGCGCTCGCGCACGGCCACGGCGGCAATTTCATTGACCACCAGGGCCGGCAGCTTGAGCGTGTCGGTCAGTACCGCCAGCGTGACGGTGCGGTGCTGGTAGGCGGCCTTCATCAGCAAGCCAAGCAATTGCGCGATATCCAGGCCGGTGTCGGCGATGGTGCGCGGCAGGACATGCCAGGGCGGCAGCGGCAGCGTGCCATGTTCGGCATGGGCATTCCTGCCGGTCGCGACGGGCTCAAGGAGCCGTGGTGCGTGACCTGTGTCGTGATGCTCGTTCATTGCCGTCCCCTGTTCGCTGGTCAGTGTGTTCTCGTTCTTGAAGGCGCCTGCGACTGGCCGGCGCGTTGTGTCGTCGGTGTCATGTGCCGGCAAAGAGCATGGTCAGCGTCCCGGCGGCAATCGCTACGCCGTAGGGTATGGAGCCGGCGGAAGCCCCGGCTTGAGGTTGCACCGGCCGGGCACCGGGCACCAGGGTGGCGATCAGCATGTGGCCCACGCGGGTGAGCGTCGCGCGTCCCTGTCCTGTGGTGAGCAGCAGTACCAGTGCCCAGACCCCACCAATCATGCAGGTTGCCAACGCGATTTTCAGCACCATGCTTACGCCAAGCCAGGCGCCCACGGCTGCCATCAACTTGACGTCGCCGGCAGCCATGCCGCGCATTAGGTAGAAGGGCAGAAACAGCACCAGGCCCACCGTCCAGCCATAGAGCCACACTAGCGAGCCGGCGGCGAGGCCATGAATTGCTGCCATCACGGGCAGCGCAGCGATCCAGCCGCCGAAGGTGAGCCAGTTGGGAATGCGGCGCCGGTCCATGTCGATGGCCGCGGCTGTCAGCACGATGCCGATCGTGATGGGGCCGACGAGGGGGGCGAGGGCAGTGGCGGCTTGCATGGCGATATGGGCTGGTAGCTCGGGTGGTGTTCAGGGAGTTCGTTGGTCGCATGCGTCAAGGCATCCTGGCGGCGATCAACTGGTACGTCGATTTCAAGGTATCGCTGAGCGTGACGACGGAGCCGATGATGGCCATCGCAATCAAAATGCCGAGCAATGCGTATTCGATGGAGGAGACGCCCTTGTCCTCGTGCAACAGGTCCCTAAGGCGGGTGAGGAACTTCTGCATTTGGCGTCTCCGGTGATACATCGTGCTGTGTTGGGCGCAATGCCGACTGCATGGCGGGCCCGGCAGAGGCCCGCCATGCGCGTGCACCCGCTACTAGTTGGCGGCTGTCAGAGCCGTGCCAATCGCGGTAAACGTAGCGTCCAATTGCGTGCCGACGATTTGGACCGACCCGATGATGACAACTGCAATGAGCGCAGCGATCAGGCCATATTCAATGGCCGTCACACCGTCCTCATCACGGATGAATTGCTTGAACATAGTGGTCAGGGTTTGCATGACTAACTCCTTTGGTTGGGAACAAGCACTGCAGGACTACGGAACTACGGATCAGGCAACACCGGCACCGGATATCAATGCCGGGAAACGCGGCAGCAGGGCGGTGCGCAGATCGCGCATGCGTGGAACGGCCAGCGGCCGGGTCCGCCGCGCACGCCCTGTGGGCTGCGCGCCTGCAACCGGCGTTCCGCAGAGGCGTGTATGCATCGCGCCGCATGTTGTGCATGCCCCATGCGGGCCATGCGGCGAAACGGTGCGCTGGGGCCAATGCGGGCAGTGCCGGCGTGGCAAGCGTTCCGGTGCGGCAGCGCGGGTTGGCGGACGGCAGGCATGGTGAAATTCCCCGTATCGTTCTTAGTGCCGGCCAGTTGCTCCGGCATCGCGGCAATTCGATCCTGATGACGTTGCTGCGTGCCAGGACATAGGCAATCCACGGGCCAGCCCACGCGAAACCGTTCTGCCATAAGGCTTTCCGGAAAGCGGAGCGTGCTCGGATCCGGTCCTGTCGTCCCTGAAGCGGTGTTTTGGCCGCTCTTCGTTGCCGGCTGGAAACGCCCGCCGCACAAGGCAATGTGGATGAGGCGACCAATGGATGAGGGCGCGTTGCAACGCCGCGCGCACGGTTGGTCAGGACGAGGCTTTCCCTTCAGCCAAAAGCATGATGTGGCGCGAACGGATGCGTGCCGCGCATACCGCAGACGAAGGAGGCGATTGCAGCCTGCGGCGGCTGGTCTCAACGTGTGGCCGTCTGATGGACGAGGGCGCTGCCTGTCGGGCCAGCGTTTCTGGAACGAAACGTCGAGCGGTTCCCTTGACCCTCCGCCGGCGCCCGGAATGGCGGACGGATTCGCTGCAATCCTTGTGTACTCGTGGCTCGTCGACCGGTGGAGCCGCGTGATTCAGAGCAGAAACATCGCAAATCGTGCCGATGATTCACGGCGGTCGTGCCTGCGCGGAAGATGCTCGCCGTCTTGCGTTCTGCTAGATGGCGCGATAACACTGAGCGAGGAGAGCATGAGTCCGTGCCGCGCCGCTGTGCCGGGCTTTCCCGCTGATGACAATTTTCGGCGCGTGGATCGAAGCCAGGCTTCTTGCTGTGCGTGCCGGGGAGGAAGCAGAGTATGTCTAACAATGAAGCCAGGCTGCTGTCCCTGGTGGTGCCGTGCTACAACGATGGGGCAGCGATGCCTGCTTTCTTTGCGCGCGTGCTGCCGATTCTGGAGTCGCTTCCCGCCATGCATTGCGAGATCGTTTGCGTCAATGATGGCAGCTCGGACGACACGCTGGCCAAGCTTGTCGGTGCGGCGCGCTGCGACGCCAGGATACGGGTGCTGGACCTGACACGCAGCTTCGGCAGAGAAGCGGCGCTGACCGCCGGCATCGATGAGGCAATTGGTGACGCGGTGATTCCGATCGATGCCGGCCTTCAGGATCCGCCTGAGCTTATTCCGACGTTGGTTCATCGGTGGCGCCAAGGCGCGGAGGTTGTACTTGCCCAATGCGAGGGGGCCGGAAGCGGCTCGGTCTTGAATCGATTGGGTGCGATCGCCCGCTTCCGGTTGCAGGATTACGTGTCGGCTCAGGAGAGCCCCAGGAGCGTCGGCGAATTTCGATTGATGGACCGTGCCGTGGTCAATGCGCTGAAACAGCTTCCGGAGCGGCACCGTTTCATGAAGGGTCTGTTTGCATGGGTCGGCTTCAACACGGTGACCGTGCAGTATGAACAGCCTTTCGGCAACGCGGGCCGGACTGGACGTCCGGACTGGGGACCAAGGGTTCGATCGCTCGAGGGTGTTGCCGGTTTCAGCGCAGTGCCGCTGCGCAGCTGGACGTACCTGGGCATTTGCAGCGCCGTGCTTGCAGGCTGCTACGGCATATACATTGTTGCCAGCAACCTCATATCTGGCGTGGACGTGCCGGGCTATGCGCCGGTGCTCACGCTGATGCTGTTCGTCGGCGGATTGCAGCTAATCGGCCTGGGGATAATGGGTGAGTATGTTGCTCGCATCTACGACGAAGCGAAGGGGCGCCCGATTTACCTGGTCAAGCGACGCTATCAAGCGCGTCGCCCACAGGAGCGCGCGGGGAGGGAGGCCAGAGTCATCTCCCTGGTCGCGAGCAAGCAAAACCAAGTGATGCCATTCGGCTAGGGGGTGCGGCTTGCAGGCCCGTTCCAACGGGCGTAGCCACTGACGCGGCCATAACCGGCGGTCACATGGACGTGAACGCCGGTCTTACCGTCTGTCCGCTTGATCGCGCGCACAGATGGCGCCAGACTGCCGGGCAGTGGCGGCGCGTGGAAACGCCTGCCGTGGTGCTGCGCGAACCTGAGAGCTTGCCGCAAGCTGACATACCGCTGTCAGCCCTGCACGCAGATCAACCCCAGATCCCCCTTCTTCACCTGCAGCTTGTAATCCCGCATCAACCTGAACAACGTTACCCGCGAAATCCCGAGCTCTGCCGCCACATCGATCAGCCGTTCATGATGCCGCTGCAGCGCCTCGACGATCGCGGTCTGCTCGGCCGCTTCGCGGATGGCAGCGAGCGTGAGCGGGCGGTCCTCGACGGGGGTGGTCAGCTCCAGGTCGTCGGGCTGGATCACGCCGTCTTCGCACATGGCGGCGGCGTGGCGGATGCGGTTGATCAGCTCGCGCACGTTGCCGGGCCAGTTGTGCTGCTGGATCGCGCGCAGCGCCATCGGCGAGAAGCCACGGATGCGTGCCGGCGACTGCTTGCGCACGTTGTCCAGCACGTGTTCGGCGATCAGCAGGATGTCGCTGCCGCGTTCGCGCAGCGGTGGCTGGCGCACGCGCAGCACGCACAGGCGGTGGTAGAGGTCGCCGCGGAAGCGTTCGGCGGCGATCGCGGCTTCCAGGTCGACGTGGGTGGCGGAGATGATGCGCACATCCACCTCCACCGATTCCGTGCCGCCCAGCCGCTCGATGCGGCCGGTTTCCAGGAAGCGCAGCAGGCTGGTCTGGCTTTCGATCGGCATGTCGCCGATTTCATCGAGGAACAGGGTGCCGCCCTGTGCCATCTCGATGCGGCCGGGCTTGCGCTTGGTCGCGCCGGTGAAGGCGCCGCGCTCATAGCCGAACAGCTCTGACATCAGCAGCGTGGGCGGGATCGCCGCGCAGTTGACCGCGACGAAGGGGCGCGAGGCCCGCGCCGAGGCGCGGTGGATGGCATGAGCGGCCAGTTCCTTGCCTGTGCCGGACTCGCCGGAGATCAGCACGGGCGTGTCCCAGCGCGACACCTTCTCGATACCGCGGAAGAGCGATTGCATGGCCGGGCAGCTGCCGATCATGCCGTCCGGGCGTGCGGTGCCGGGGCGGGCGTGCTGCGTGCCCGGGCGCAGTTGCGCCATGCCGAGCGCGTGGCCGAGCGATTCCGCCAGGCGAGGGTGCTCGATCGGTGCGGTGTAATAGTCGACGAAGTACAGGCCCAGCAGCCGGCGCGCGGAGTCGGTCAGGGATTCCTGGCCGGCGATGAGGCCGATCCAGCCGATATGCGGCAGCGAGAGCCAGGGCTCGAACGATTCCAGGTCGGCATCGCTGAAGCCGCCTTGCAGGTCGAGCATCGCCGCAAGCGGCTGGTTGCCCGGGGGCAGCGCGTGGAGGTCTTGCAGGTTGGAGGCGAAGCTGATCTTCCAGCCACGCTGTGCGAGCATCCTGCAGAGCATGGCGTCGTGGTGCTGCGACAGGTACAGCAGCGGGCGGTTGGTGTACGCGCTCATAAAATTTCCCCGGATCTTTTGTTTTTACAAAGCCGGCGGCCTGCTGTCGCGGGTCACTGGTTTCGTTGGCGCTAAGGCTTGCGCCTGCCGCAACATGTCAATGCCGCGGCCTGGCGCTCTCCCAAAATTGCTGCCCGTGGCGCTGCGTTGCGCGGGCCGGTGGGCCCGTTTTCGCCGCCGCCGCGACCTCACCCCCCTGGTATCGGTCACGGCGGCTGCCGCTTCGCTTCGCCTGCATGGGCAGACTGTTGCTTCACCCCGTTTCTTGTCCGGATGCGCCGGCTCGGCCGATGCGTCCGCTTGTTGTCTGCGTGCCGCCCCGTTTAGCCGTGGCGTGCCGCATAGTCCAGGTACCACGGGCCGCTTTTCGTCCGCTTGCGGCCCGTGTTCCTGAACGACCTCCGCTAATCTTGTCGACGACCCCTTGCAACCTGGCCAGCCGATGCGGGCCAGTGCCTGCCGCGTGGCCCACGCTTACAGCGCCAGTCCGAATTCCGCCCTGGGATGCGGGGTCGTCCTGAAACTGATCCTCGGCGAACGCGTGCCAGTGTGTTGCCGCTTCGGTTTCAGACGTCCCCCTGTTCCGGGCTTCTGTTCGCGCGGACATATGTGCGACGAACGTGCCAGATATGGCTAACTCTCTGATAACAAAAGGAAAGAGATATTTTCGGCTGGCATTGGGCCATTGTTGGCGATCAAAAACGTTCCGCTTTTGATACGTCCGGCCAGATTTTTATGCTGCGATGCAATATTTGATGAGCTGATAATGAGGCACAACGATCACAGCGCGCGGCGAATAAGTGTCGAAAAGCATACTTTTCGCCGACAATGCCCATCCGAAGGAGGGAGAGCGAAATTTCAAACGGACAGGCGTCAGGGCTCGGATGCAGCACGCGAGTGAAGCTGCCAGGTAGTTTCATTTCCGTTACAACGATTTGTACTCTGTACATCGGTAGCCACCCCGGCGCGCCGCGCTTGGCCTCAGCCTTTTGGCGCTGCGCACGCCGTGCGGGCGCGGTTGGGTGCAGGGAATCGACGCGTTGACAAGCGTTTGCACGATGCCGTGCAGGGCCGGCCCGGCCGTTTCTCATCTCTTTGGATGGGCCGGGTAGATTTTTCACGGTCGCTGGCACGGCGTGCCAACTGGTTGCATTCGTGAAACTCGGATCGCTCTGGCAAGGCCGCGGCACATGCGTACGGCAGGCCATCGGACGGCTTGCGGCATCCGCCAAGCCCTTGATTTCACTGGCCTAGACGAAAATGATTCGTATTGCCAACATACGCCCTTCAAACAATTTCATGCATGAAACCGCTCGGCGGGCGTGCTGCCGTCGGCGACAGGGTGGACGTGGCCGGCTTCCTGCCGGACCTGCTCCTGCAGCCATGCATGGAACTGCTGGATGGCCTTCTCGCGCGGATTGCCTTCGCGCCAGGTGACCCAGTAGTGGAGGCTGGACGGGATGCGGGCGGGCCCGATCTGCACCAGTTCGCCGCTGGCCAGGTAGTCGTGCGCCAGCTGCGCGCGCGCAGTGGCTACGCCCAGCCCGGCGACGGCGGACTGCAGCATCAGGCCGGCATCCTGGAAGATCGGGCCGCGTTCGGGCTCGTCGCCCGGCAGGCCGGCGGCTTCGAGCCAGTCGCGCCAAGGGCGCAGCGCAAAGCGCAGCATCGGCAGGCGCGGCACGTCGGCCAGCGTGAAGCCAGGGTAGCGCGCCAGCAGCGCCGGGCTGGCCACCGCGATCACATGGTCCTCGATCAGGTTGTGGCATTCAAAGCCGGGCAGGTCGATGCGCTGGTGCCAGATGCCGACATCGACGCTGTACGGGTCGGGCGGCGTAATTTCCGCATGCAGCCGCAGGTGCAGGTCCAGCGACGGCACCTGGGCGTGCAGGCTGGGCAGGCGCCGGATCAGCCAGGCATTGGCCAGGTCGGCCATCACGCTGACCTGCAGCCGGACTACCGGCGGCCCGGCGCTGTTGCCGGCCTCGCGCAGCGCGCTTTCGATACTGTCGAGCGCGCCCCGCACCTGTTCGGCCAGCCGCGCGCCCACGCTGGTGGGGGTCATCTGGCTGCCGGTGCGCTGGAACAGCTTGGTGCCCAGGCTGGTCTCCAGCGCGCGGATATGGTGGCTGATGGCGCTGTGCGTCAGGGCCAGTTCCTCGGCCGCGCGCGAGAAGCTGCGGTGGCGCGTGGCGGCCTCGAGCGCACGCAGCGCTTGCAGCGGCGGCAGGTGGACGGGGCGTTGGGCGAGTTTGGCGGGGGATTTGGCCATGGTCGTCAAATTCTACTCACAATTGCCGCGGGTATCTTTCGTTGGCTTTGCACTGGAATGGGGATGACAATGCAGGCCATCATGACGACTACGACTTCAATTTTGTCTTCCGCGCCCTCGCAAGCGCAACCTGCCAATGCCCGCTGGCGCGTGCTGGCGGTATTTTCGCTGGGCTTCCTGGTGTCCTATGTGTTCCGCGGCGTGAACCTGGGCTTTGCCCCGCACCTGACGCGCGAACTCGGGCTCAATGCCGGCGACCTGGGCCTGCTCACCAGCTTCTACTTCCTTGGCTTTGCCTGCGCCCAGCTGCCGGCGGGCATCCTGCTGGACCGCTACGGCCCGCGCCGCACCGAGGCCGTGATGCTGCTGGTGGCCGTGGCCGGTTCGATGGTGTTCGCGCTGGCGCCCGGCATGGCCGGGCTGGCCGCCGGCCGGCTGCTGATCGGGGTGGGCGTGTCGGTGTGCCTGGGCGCTGCCATCCAGGCGCTGTCGATGTGGTTCCCGCTGTCGCGCATGCCCTTGCTCAACGGCGTGGTGATGGCCATCGGCGGCCTGGGCGCAGTGCTGGTCGGCACGCCGCTGTCGTGGCTGCTGGCGCTCACGGACTGGCGCACGATCAGCATCGGCCTGGCCTGCGTCTCGCTGGCAATGGCGGCGCTGCTGTGGTTCAGCGCTCCCGACAAGCCGCGCGTCGGCAAGGAAAGCCTGCGTGAACAGCTGCGCGGCACGCGCCAGATCCTGGCCAGCGAACGCTTCTGGCGCGTGGTGCCGCTGACGCTGCTCAACCAGGGCGTGTTCCTGGCGGTGCAGACGCTGTGGGTGGGCGCCTTCCTGCGCGACGTGCCCGGCTTCGATCCGGCCGCCAGCGCGCGGCTGGTCTCGGTGATCGGCTTTGCGATGATGGCCGGCTGCGTCGGCGCGGGCTGGGCCGCGCGCCACCTGGAGCGTATCGGCGTGAGTCTGTATGCCTTTGCCGGCACTGGCATGACCGCCTTTATCGTGGTCCAGCTGCTGCTGATGGCGCAGGTCCCGCTGCCGCCGGTGCTGCTGTGGGTGGCTTATGGCGTGTTCGGCTCCAGCGGCATCCTGACCTATGCGGTGCTGGCGCGCAGCTTCCCGGATGCGCTGATCGGAAGGGCTACCACGGCGCTGACGCTGACTGTGTTCCTGTCCACCTTTGCCTGCCAGGTGGGTGTGGGACTGGTGCTGGATCTGTGGCCCGCCACGGCCGGACACTATCCTAAGGCTGCACACCTGACGGCGTGGGGTGGACTGGTGGCGTTGCAAATATTTGCGGCCGTGTGGTACCTGATGGGTGCGCGCCGCCCCCGCTGACGACTACTAACCCGACCTCAATCCCATTCGCGTGGTCGACCTCAAGTGGGCGGCTTATCCCAATCCCATGGAAGGGTTCGGCACGCTCAGTAAACGCCTGGCAACGCGCGGAATCGTACTTTTTCGCGATAGCGACGGTATTCGGGATCGTCGGACAGTAGCTTTTCTTCGCGATTTATCCGCACAGCCTGCAGCGCGTACAACCCGGCATAGACAAGCAAGTTTTGCAGCCCAAAGTTTGTGAGCACGAAGCCGACGTCAGCGATGAGGTAGCCAAGGTAGATCGGATGTCGCACGAATCGGTAAGCCCCGCTCGACACGATTCCGCGATTGGCAGGCAGTATCCCGAACGAGAAACGGAGCGAGATCTTTGCATAGATTTGCCAGGTGATCCCTATGACCTGCAGGCCAGCGCCAAGTATTTCCGGTACCAGGTGCTCTCCTGGCGCCAGCTGAATTGCAAGGAAATAGTATGAAGCGCCTAACGAGCAGATGACTGTGACCGGATTCCAGTCTCGTCTCTTCGGAACCCGGACAAATAGAGACAGGCCAAGGGTCAGGCAATTTGCCAACACGAGCATCAGCAAGGTAATTCGCGTTGGGTCAGCGAGCCAGTGCCGAATTGCAGCGTACGCGAACCCTGCAAGCAGTGCGGCGGTGGCACTTCTGAGACTAGCCTCCAAGAGGAATTCTCGAAGGTCTGTTCTGGGCGCAGGGCCCCCTTGATCCTTGTCCGCTGGGCATTCTGGCATGGCTTCCCCTTGTTTTGGCGGAGTCTTGGCGCTCCGCCTCACTGGCTGTAGTGCAGTTGTTGACCAAGCGTAGCCTGTGAACGCCAGACGTCATATCGGGCAAAAGTATGTTTCGCCAATGAAAACCGCTCATTGCCTGGTCGATGGCGCAGGCCAAGGGGAAGGCCAGAAGGAAATCGACAACGAGCTTGCGGATCGCTATCTGGCCGTCACATCGTTCGCCATTGCGATTGGGCCAAACCTGGCAATGTGAACAGACCCTAGAGAAAGACCGGACGGTCGTCCAGCTCGTTCGGGTTGTGCCCGCCGTCGGACGGGAAGTGCGTGGCCAGCAGCGCATGGATGCGCGCCACCGTGGCCAGCACCGGCCGTACCGACAGGTCCTGCTTGAGTCCCCGCGCCAGTTCGTCGCACAGCTCGCGCCAGGTGGCGGGCCCCACGCAGGCGTCGATGCCGCGGTCGGCCAGCAGCTCGACCGCATGGTCGGCCAGGTTGATATAGAGCAGCACGCCGGTATGGTCCGCGGTGTTCCAGACCTCGAGCGCGCCAAACAGGAAGCGGGCGCGCTCGCGCGGCGTCACCCCGGCCCAGGCATGGCCCACCGGCAGGCTGGCTTCGATCACCACGCGGATCTCGCCGTGGTGGCTGGCTTCGCCGGCATGCACGGCTTCATGCAGCTGTTGCTGGGCTTCGGCCGGAAAGTGCTTGCGGGCTGCGCCGGCCGTGGTGGCGATATGGTGCAGGGCACGTCGGAGATTCGGCATTGTCGTCGTTCCTTGTGCTGTCACCAGTTGCCCGAGGCGCCGCCGCCGTCGAAGCCGCCGCCGCCTCCGCCACCAAAGCCGCCGCCGCTGTCACCGCCGCCTCCGCCAAAGCCGCCACCACCCCAGCCGCCACTGCGGCGGCCCCAGTCCTGCCCCATGGTGTAGCCGCCCAGGCCGCCCAGCCCGCCGGCGATCACGTCGCGCCCGCGCCGGGTGGTGACGATCTGCGGGCCGCGCCGGCGCAGGATGGCACTCAGGAAGAAGAACACGATGATCGCCAGCGGCAGCAGTGCCGGCAGCCACTCGGCCAGCCCGGACGATTGCTGCGCCTTGCGCTGCGGTGCCGCCAGGCCTTCCTTGTCGATGGTGGCCTGGATGGCCGAGATCCCCGCCGCCAGCCCGCCGTAGAAGTCGTTCTGGCGGAAGTGGGGGGCCATCACGTCCTGTAGGATGCGCTTGGACATGGCATCGGTCAGCGACCCCTGCACGCCGCGCCCGACCTCCAGCCGCATCTTGCGCAGTCCGGGCGGGTTGTCCTTGGCGATCAGCACGATCACGCCGTCGTCGATGGCCTTGCGCCCGGCGCGCCAGGCGTCGGCCACGCGGATGCTGTAGGCATCGATCGGCTCGGGATCGGTGGTGGGCACCATCAGCACGAAGATCTGGCTGCCGCGCTGCTGCTCGTATTCCGCCAGCACGTTCTCGAGCGCGCCGCGCTGCTGCGGCGTCAGCGTGCCGGTCAGGTCAGTGACGCGCTGGGTCAGCGGCGGCACCGCGACAAAGCCGTCTGCCGCCAGCGCCGGGCCGGCCAGCAATGCTGTCAGCCATAGCAGGGCGGCCGCCAGCCAGGCGTGCCGCCAGGGCGAGCGCAGGGTATGGCCCATGGTGTGGCCCGCCTCAGAACTTGACTGCGGGCGGCGTGGAGATGGCCTTCTCGTTGTCCACCGTGAACGACGGCTTGACCGGGTACTTGAAGACCATCGCCGTCAGGTTGGTCGGGAAGCTGCGCGCCAGCACGTTGTACTGCTGCACGGCGGCGATATAGCGCTGGCGGGCCACGGTGATGCGGTTCTCGGTGCCCTCAAGCTGCGACTGCAGGTCGCGGAAAGATGCGTCGGCCTTCAGTTGCGGGTAGTTCTCGGACACCGCCAGCAGGCGCGACAGCGCGCCGGACAGCTCGCCCTGGGCCTGCTGGAAGCGCTTGAAGGCTTCGGGGTCGTTCAGGGTCTCGGGCGAGACCTGGATGCTGGTGGCGGCGGCGCGCGCCTTGGTCACGGCCTCAAGGGTCTCACGCTCGTGCGTGGCGTAGCCCTTGACCGTGTTGACCAGGTTGGGGATCAGGTCGGCGCGGCGCTGGTACTGGTTGATGACTTCGCCCCAGGCTGCCTTGACCGCCTCGTCCTTGGCCTGGAAGTCGTTGTAGCCGCAGGCGGACAGCAGGCTGGCCATGACCGCCAGCAGCAGCCAGCGCAAGACAGGCATCGGCGAGCTGCTGGACAAGGAGGGGGACGAAGAAGCGCGCATCGGAGACTCCGCGGGTTGGACGAAAACCCAAGTGTAGCGCACCGCCCTTGTCGCCAGAGGTGCAGGCGGCGCACCGGGGCACCGCCTGCCTGGCATGGCCTCAGCCGGCTGCGAACGCCTTGCGCGCGGCGTCGAGCGTGGCCGCCAGGATGGCGTCGTCGTGCTGCGCCGAGACAAAGCCGGCCTCGAAGGCCGACGGCGCCAGGTAGACGCCGTGATCCAGCATGGCGTGGAAGAACCGGTTGAAGCGCGCGGTGTCGCACTTGGTCACTTCGGCGAAGCTGCCCGGCACGCCGTCGCGGAAGTAGATCCCGAACATGCCGCCGATGGCATCCGCCGCGAACGGTACGCCCGCAGCCTTGGCGGCCTCGGCCAGGCCGTCGGCCAGCTTGCGGGTCTGGGTGGCCAGGCGGTCATAGAAGCCGGGTGCCTGGATTAGCTTGAGCGTGGTCAGGCCCGCGGCCACCGCCAGCGGGTTGCCCGACAGCGTGCCGGCCTGGTAGACGCTGCCCAGCGGCGCCAGCTTGGCCATGATGTCGCGGCGCCCGCCGAAGGCCGCCGCCGGCATGCCGCCGCCGATCACCTTGCCCAGGCAGGTCAGGTCGGGCCGGATGCCGTAGTGCGCCTGCGCGCCGCCCAGCGCCACGCGGAAGCCGGTCATGACCTCGTCGAAGATCAGCACTGCGCCGTCGCGGGTGCACAGGTCGCGCATGGCCTTCAGGAAGGCATCGCTGGCGCGCACCAGGTTCATGTTGCCGGCCACCGGCTCGACGATCACCGCGGCGATCTCGCCGGCATGCCTGGCGAAGGCCTGTTCCAGCTGCTCGACGTTGTTGTACTCCAGCACCATGGTGTGGCGCGTCACGTCGGCCGGCACGCCGGCCGATGACGGCGCGTTCTGGGTGGTGTCGGCAAAGGTCAGCAGGCCGGAGCCGGCCTTGACCAGCAGGCTGTCGGCGTGGCCGTGGTAGCAGCCTTCGAACTTGATGATCAGGTCGCGGCCGGTGAAGCCGCGCGCCAGCCGCAGTGCGCTCATGGTGGCTTCGGTGCCGGAGGAGACCAGCCGCACCTGCTCGATCGACGGCACCAGCTTGCAGATTTCCTCGGCCATGGTGATCTCGGCCTCGGTCGGGGCGCCGAACGAGAAGCTGTGCGCGGCTGTTTCCTGTACCGCACGCACCACTTCGGGGTGGGCGTGGCCCACGATCATCGGGCCCCAGGAGCCGATGTAGTCGATATAGCGCTGCCCGTCGGCGTCCCACATATAGGCGCCTTCGGCACGCGTGATGAAGCGCGGCGTGCCGCCCACCGAGCGGAAGGCGCGCACGGGCGAGTTGACGCCCCCGGGAATGGTCTGCTGGGCGCGGTCGAAGAGCTGCTGATTACGGGACATGGCGTTGAGGTGAGGACAAGGACTGCAGGGATCGTGTGCGGCGGGCCCGGGACTTATCGTTGACATGCGGCAAAAACAGCGGAAATTCGCTGCAATTGCCCGCCAATCAGGCGCTAACAGGGCGCTAACATGCGCGAACACGGCGGATCTGGCACGATTCTGGCGGCCGCCGGCTGGCGCCGGCGGCACGGTTTCGGTACCATCTGCGCTGGATTTTAATGGAGAGTGGCCAGAGCCTGTTATGGAATACAAGACTTGGATGTGCCTGATCTGCGGCTGGATCTACGATGAAGCCGCAGGCGCGCCGGAAGACGGCATCGCCCCCGGAACCCGGTGGGAAGACGTGCCCATCAACTGGACCTGCCCGGAATGCGGTGCGCGCAAGGAAGATTTCGAGATGGTCGCCATCTGAGGCGGCGTCCCCCAGAAGAACAATAACCGGGCGCGCGTCGCGCCGATGCGACAGAACGCCGGCAGGCCGCGGCCGGACCGGATTGACGGCCCCCCGGCGTCTTGTCACACTCTGTTGCAAAATGACTGGCCGTCCATCCGCCTTCAGTGGGGAGGACGGCGGGCAGATGCGGGTACCACGTATCGCCGCTGCCGGGCACAGCCCGGCCTTGGAAGGGAAATAAGAATTGTCGGGGGTCCGTCGGGGCGCGCATGGGTCGCGCTGCTCCGCACGGGTGTTCTCTAGTGCTTGCCGGCGCTCCGCAAGGGGCCGCTGGTCGCGGGAACAACAATGCGGGTCGCTCAAACAGAAGAAAACCAGCGGGTCAATACCGCCGGCGCCCAGGGTGTGGCGCCTGGCGTTTCCATTCCGGACACCACGGCGCAGCCGCGCCGCAAGGTGCTGGTCATCGATGATTCCAGCACCATCCGCCGCACGGCGGAGATCTTCCTGTCGCAGGCGGGATACCAGGTGGTGCTGGCCGAAGACGGCTTCGAGGCGCTGGCCAAGGTGGGCGAGCTGCACCCGGACCTGGTCTTCTGCGACATCCTGATGCCCCGCCTGGACGGGTACCAGACCTGCTCCCTGATCAAGAAGAGTCCGCGCTTTCACGCCATCCCCGTGATCATGCTGTCATCGCGCGACGGCGTGTTCGACCGCTCGCGCGGCCGCCTGGTCGGCGCGCACGACCATCTTGCCAAGCCTTTTACCCGCGAAGCGCTGCTGCACGCCGTGCAGGCCTGCCTGCCATGCCAGGCCGCGGGCCACGTGCTGCCTGCCTGAAGCGCATGCACGCGACGCCATGTACGAATCGAAGGAAAACCTCATGACTGCCATCAACAAGATCCTGATCGTCGACGACTCCCCCACCGAAGCGCTGTTCATGTCCGACCTGCTCGGCAAGCGCGGCTTCAAGGTCTCGGTTGCCAGCAACAGCGACCAGGCCTTCGTGCGCCTGCAGGCCGAGAGCTTCGACCTGATCCTGATGGACGTGGTGATGCCCGGCCAGAACGGCTACCAGGCCACCCGCGCGATCAAGCGCGACGACCGCTTCAAGGACATCCCCGTGATCATGTGCACCAGCAAGGGCCTGGACACCGACCGCATCTGGGGCATGCGCCAGGGCGCGTCGGACTACATCGTCAAGCCAGTCGACGGCGAAGAGCTGCTGAGCAAGATCGCCGCGCTGGCGCACTGAGCTGCCAGCGCAGGCCGTACGGGAAGCCACTGCCACCTGTTCCGGGGACCGCCAGATGAACGCGCCACGCCAAGACCTCCGCGCCCGCCAGACCCGCCTGCAGGACTACCAGGCCATGCTTGCCCGGCGCCTGCGCGAGGCGCGCAGCCTGCCCGCGGCCGACAGCTACCTGGCACTGCAGGTGGGTGCGCGCAACTGGCTGCTGCCGCTGGCCGATACCGGCGAGGTGCTCGACATGCGCCCGCCCAGCCCGGTGCCGCTGACGCAGCCGTGGTACAGCGGCCTGGTCAATGCGCGCGGCAGCCTGCTGGGCGTGATCGATTTCAGCCTGTTCTGCGGCGCCGCGCCAACGCCGCTGCAGCCCGGCAGCAAGATCGTGGTGCTGTCGCGCCAGGTGGAGCGCGCCTGCGCGATCCTGGCCACGCGCGTGGCGGGTTTGCGCCATGCCGCCGACCTGAGCCTGCCGCACGGCGATGCGGCGCCGCCACCGGCCGGCACGCCGGCATGGGAAGGGCAACGCTTTGCCGACCGCGACGGGCGTGACTGGCAGGTGCTGGACGTGTGCGCGCTGCTGGACGCGCCGGCCTTCCTGCAGGTGGGACGGGTTACGGCCTGAGGCCTGAGGCCCGCCGCCAATAACAAGAAACAATAATGACGCGCAGGCCACGGCCTGCCGCACCCGGCACGAGCCGCCGGGCATGACAACGATTTAATGGAAGAGGGTGCCATGGGTTTCAAGAAATTCAGCCTGGGCCGGCGCACGCCGGCAGCCGAAGCAGCCACCGGCCTGGCGGGCGGGCCCGGCATGGCCTATGCCGGCGGCCCGGAACCCGCACCGGCACCCCCATCCTCCGACGGCCTGGGCGCCACGCCAATGGAGCATGTCAGCCGCTGGCTTGGGCGCATGCCGTTCTCGTCCCAGCAGCGGCTGCTGACGGTGGGCGTGGTGGTGTCGCTGGTGGCGCTGCTTGGCTCGGTGTACCTGGACAACCGCATCGCCAACAACGCCGCCGCGCAGATCGAGATCGCCGGCGACATGCTGATGCACTCGCAGCGCCTGGGCAAGGCGGTGCCGGTGGCGCTGCTGGGCAATGCGCAGGCCTTCACGCAGCTGCGCCAGTCGAAAGACGCGCTGGCAGGCGACCTGAAGGCGCTGCAGGAAGGCAGCGACGAGAAGCGCGTGCGCGCCACCACCGGCGCGGCCGAACCGCTGCTCGAGACCGCGATGCAATCGTGGAAGCGCTCCGAGAAAAGCGCCGCCGACGTGCTGGCGCAGCAGCCGGTGCTGAACACCATTGGCCAGACGCTGCGGATCTTCAACGCCTCCAACCCTGAGCTGCTGGAATCCGCCGAACAGGTCGCGGCAATCAAGCTGCAGTCCGGCGCCAACGCGCGCGAGGTGGCGGCCTCGGCGCAGCTGGTGATGCTGACGCAGCGCCTGGGCAAGAACCTGAACGAGTTCCTCGCCGGCGAAGGCGTCAACCCCGAAACCGCGTTTCTGCTGGGCAAGGACACCAACACCTTCCGCGAAACGCTGGACGGCCTGCTCAACGGCAGCGAGGCGCTGCGCCTGTCGGCGGCCACCGATGAAGAGACGCGCGGCTACCTGCAGCAGCTGTCGCAGCGCTTTGAGGCGGTGCAGAAAACCACGCAGACCATCCTGCAGAACCTGCCGGGCCTGATTGCCGCCAAGCGCGCGCAGCAGCAGATCTTCAACGATAACGAGGCGCTGCGCGGCGAGCTCTCGGCGCTGCAGCGCGCCTACGCTCAGTCGGCGCGCGTCCGCCCGGTGACGCTGGGCGCGACCGTGGTGTCGGCGGCCATGACGCTGCTGTGCCTGGTAGGCCTGGCGGCGCTGTACCTGCGCGATTCACGCATGCGCGCGCTGGAAGCCGAGGCCCGCGAGCGCGAGGCCGAGTCCCGCCGCCTGGACGAAAAGCGCAACAACGACAACACCCAGAAGGCGATTCTGCAGCTGATGAACGAGCTGCAGGACATCGCCGACGGCGACCTGACGCGCCAGGCCACGGTGACCGAGGACATCACCGGCGCCATTGCCGACTCGGTCAACTACACCGTGGAAGAACTGCGCGAGCTGGTCGGCCGGGTGCAGCAGACCGCCGGCGAGGTGACGCAGGCCTCGGGGCAGGTGCAGTCCACCTCGACCCAGCTGGTGTCGACCACCGAAGAGCAGTCGCGCCAGATCCGCCAGACCGGCGAATCGGTGGTGGAGATGGCCGACCGCATCACGCAGGTGTCGCGCGGCGCGGCCGAGTCCGCCAACGTGGCGCGCGCCTCGTTGTCTGCTGCCGAGCAAGGCCAGCAGGCGGTGCAGAACGCCATCACCGGCATGAACGACATCCGCGAGCAGATCCAGGAAACCTCCAAGCGCATCAAGCGCCTGGGCGAGTCGTCGCAGGAGATCGGTGAAATCGTCGAGCTGATCTCGGACATTACCGAGCAGACCAACGTGCTGGCACTGAACGCCGCCATCCAGGCCGCGTCCGCGGGCGAGGCCGGGCGCGGCTTCTCGGTGGTGGCCGAAGAAGTGCAGCGGCTGGCCGAACGCTCCGGCGAGGCCACCAAGCAGATCGGCGCGCTGATCCGCACCATCCAGACCGATACCCAGGACGCCGTGCACGCCATGGAGCGCAGCACGCAGGGCGTGGTGGAAGGGGCGCGGCTGTCGGACAACGCCGGTGCCGCACTGGTCGAGATCGGGCGCGTGTCGCGCCAGCTGGCCGAGCTGATCGAGCAGATCTCGCAGTCCACCTCGCACGAGGCCGACCTGGCCACCACCGTGGCCCGCCATATCGAGCGCATCCTGCAGGTCACCGAGCAGACCACCACCGGCACGCGGCAAACCGCGCAGTCGGTGCGCCAGCTGACGCTGCTGACCGAAGAGCTGCGCAACTCCGTCTCGCGATTCAAGATCGCCTGAGTGGCCGGATGACGCCTGCGACCGCTTCCGCGCACCGCGGCCTTACCGGGCTTAGCGGCCACGCGCTCCATGCCAACTCCGCGCCTGCCGCCTGTTGCGGCAGGTTGCCCGCGGCCGCCTTCCGGGCGCCGCACTGGAAGCCGTCATGTCCCTGAATTTCCCTGTCCCGCGCGATGGCGCCGCAGCCGGCGCACCGGCTGGCGCCAGCGCCGTGCCCGAGCCGGCTCCGACGCCGCCGTCCGCCAGCGCGCCAGCTGTTCCCGATCCAGGCGCCTCCACGCGCGACCTGTCCGGCCTGGCGTGGCTTGCGCCCAGCCTGCGCAGCGCGCTGGAAGACGCCGCCGCCGAGCTTGGCCACTATGTCGACGAGGTCCGCCAGGCGCCCGAAGCGCTGGGCGCGCGCGACACCACCTCGCTGCGGCTGGCCGGCCAGCACCTGCACCAGGCCGCCGGCGCGGTGCATATCGTCGGGCTGCGCGGCACCGATCCGTATTGCCAGGCCCTGCGCCGCCTGCTCGATGCCATCGACGCCGCCACCGTTGCCGCCGGCCCCGAGGCGCTGGCGGTATTCCGCGCCGGCGTGCAGGCATTGGCCGAGTATGTCGACGACCTGATGGCCGGCGACGATGAAGCGCCGCTGCGCCTGTTCCAGCCCTATGCGGGCGTGCTGGCGCACCTGGGCGAAGAGCGCGTGCATCCGGCCGACCTGTGGCTCGATGAGCTGCAGATGCTGCCCGGCATGCTGCTGCCGGCAAAAGGCCCGGCGGCGGTCATGCGTGCGCGCCAGCAGTTTGAATCGGCCTTGCTCAAGGCATTGCGCCTGCCCACGCCGTGCACCGACGCGGCGCTGCTGCGTGAAGCCTGGCTGCCGCTGTGCGCGGCGCTGGACGAGGTGCGCGCCAATGAGCAGGGGGCGCGCCGCGCGGCGGATCATCCGGATCGCGGTGTCTGGCATGTGCTGGGGCTGGTGTTCCGCGCGCTGGGCCTTGGCCTGTTGCCTTCCGACCTGCTGGCCAAGCGCTTTGCGGGCCGCGCCAACCTGCTGCTGCGCCAGTACCTGCAGGGCCATGTGCGCGTGCCGCAGGCGCTGCTCAACGACGCGGTGTTCCTGCTGGCCTGCACGGGCCTGGCCCGCGACGGGGCCGGTGACGACGATGGCGTGACTGCGCCGCGTGCCGCGTTGCGTGCCGATATTGCGCGCACGCTCGCGGCGTTCCGCCTCGACCCCGCGCACGCGCTTGCCAATGCGGACTTCCGCCAGCGCTATTACGGCTGGCTCGACCCGATCGACACGCGCAACCTGCAGCAGGCCGCCGCCGGGCTTGAGCAAGCCGCCGCCGGCGAACCCGCCGGCTGGGAAACCGCGCTGGCCGCTCTGGCCGAAGCCGCGCAGCCGCTTGGGCAGCCGGCGCTGCAGCGCTGCCTGGCGCAGGCGGCCATGCACGGCCGGCAGCATCACCGTGGCGAGGCGCTGGGCGCCGCTGGCATCGCGTTGTTCCTGGCGCGCGCGCTGGCGCTGCCGTGGCGCGTGCACGGGCAATCCGCCCATCCGGCGGCGGCGCGTTTTGCCGCGCAGTGCGAGGCGCTGGCGACGTGCCTGGCCGATCCCGCCGCGAGCGCGCCCGCGTGGCTTGCGTGCATGGTCGACGAGGCCCGCGCCCAGGCGCTGCGCAGCGAGGCCGTGACGCAGCTGCGGGCGCTGCTGGACAGCGGCGAATCGTGGCTGGACAGCTTCGACCGCAACGCGGCCCGCGCCGAAGGCGCCGGCCACCTGCGCGATGCATGCCAGGCCTTCGCCGCGCTTGGCGCCACGCTGGCGCACTTGCAGTCGTCCGCCGCGCTGCCTGCAGCGCTGGTGGACGATGCCGCGCAGGCCGCCGCCGCGGTGCATTCCGTCAATGCGCGGCTGGCCGATCCGGGCGAACTCGCCGATGCCAGTGCGCGCGCCGCGCTGCTGGGCGAAGTCGCGGCAGAGCTGGGCGCGGTCCATGCCTTTGCCGATGCGCTGGAATTCGGCCGCGTGCGGCGGGCCGATACGCTTGCCGAGGCCGGCGAGCCCGATGCGCCGCGCGCTGCGGAGCATCCGCTGGCCGCCGCGCGCGCCGCCGCGGCCGAGGCGATCCAGGCCGGCCCCGTGCCCGATGCGCCGCCCGTGCAGCGCCTGCGTGCGGCGCTGCAGGCGCTGGCCGACCAGGCCACCATCGACGACAATGCCGCGCTGCGCCGCCAGGCCGCCGATGCCACCATGCAATGCAATGCCTGGCTGGCCGGCAGCGATGATGCGGCTGGCAGGCTGGCACTGGCACTGGCACTGGCCGAGCCGGCGGGGGCTGCGGCACCCGCAGCCGCGCCGCCCGCGGCGCAAGGCCTGCCGGCTGCCGGCGACAAGGCGGCGCTGGACGCCGAACTGCTCGACATCTTCCTGAACGAAGCCGACGAGGTGCTGGGCGGCATCGCCGGCGACCTCGGCTCGGGCGTTGAGGCGCTGCATGATGCCGATGCGCTCAGCCGCGTGCGGCGCGCCTTCCATACGCTCAAGGGCTCCAGCCGCATGGTCGGCCTGCATCGCTATGGCGAAGCGGCCTGGGCGGTCGAGCAGGTCATGAACCTGTGGATTGCCGAGGCGCGCGAGCCGGTGCCCGCGCTGCTGTCGCTGCTGCGCCGCGCGCATGCCGAGCTGTCGGCGTGGGTGGCACAGCTGCATCGCGATGCGGCGACGTGGCACGACATCGCGCCGCTGGTGGCAGCCGCCGAGGCGGTGCGCGACCCGGGCGCCGCGCAGGCCGCGGACGAACTGCCAGTGTTGCCTGGCGCGGCTGGTGCAGGCACTCGGCAGGTTCGCGCGGCTGCAGAAGCGCCGCCCGAGCCCGCCGCCGAGGCCGCGGATCACACCGGCGCCGATGCCGTCGAGCACGGCGACGACAATGTGATCCCGTTCCGCCTGTCCGGCGGCCTGTCGGACGAGGACGACCACTACAAGGTCATCGGGCCCGTGCGCATCGGCCTGGCCCTCTACAACGTCTACCTGCAGGAGGCCGACGACCTGCTGCGTCAGTTCGCCACCGACATCTCCGAATGGCTGCATGAAGGCCATCCGTGCCCGAGCGAACTGGGGCTGCGCGTCGCCCACACGCTGCAGGGCAGTGCGTCCACCGTCGGCCTGGAACCCGTGCGTGAGATCGCCGAGGCGCTGGAGGCCCTGCTGCTGCAGCTGGGCTCGCACCCGGTGGCGATGCACCCGGGCGATTTCCGCCTGCTGGAGCAGGCGGTCGAGCGCCTGCGCGGCATGCTGCACCAGTTTGCCGCGGGCGTCTGGCCGGATGCCGATGCGGGCCTGCGCCGAAGCCTGGTTGAGTTTGGCGAGCGAGCGCTGCTGCGTCCGCGCGTGGCGGTGCCCGCGCCGCAGGCGCCGGCCGAGCCGGATGGCTCGGTGGCGCAGTTGCTGGGCCAGTTGCCGCCCGCGCAGGAAGACCAGCCGGAGCAGCCGGCATTGCCCGGGCCGGAGGCCGCACAGCCGCCGGCCATGCCGCATGACGCCGTCGTTATCGCGCTGCCGACCCCGCACCGGGCGCCCGTTGCGCCGGTATCGGACGAGGGCGGCGCAACGGATCCTGCGCTGGTCCAGATCTTCCTGGAAGAGGCACAAGGCACGCTGCCCGAGCTGGGCAAGCTGCTGCGCGGCTGGGAGGCAGCGCCGGAAGACTCGCGCCACGGCGGCCTGGTGCTGCGCGCGCTGCATACGCTCAAGGGCAGTGCGCGCATGGCGGGTGCCATGGCGCTGGGCCAGGCCGCGCATGAAATGGAGACGCTGCTCGACGCGAGCCTGCGCGGGCAGGGGCAGCAGGCCGTCGGGCCGAAGCTGTTCGAGCGGCTCTATGCCTGGTACGACCGCATCCTGGCGCATGTCGAGGCGCTGCCGTCCGGCCGCCTGCTGCCCGCGGACGATCCGGACATGGTCAACGGCCTGGCCGAGGAAGCGCAGGCCGATGCGCCGCTGCCGCAGGCAGATGCCGTCGTTGACGCGGTGCCCGCAGCCAACCTGCCCGCCATGCCGGGGCCGGCAGACGTGATGGTGGCGATGCCGCCGGCCGTGCCCGCCGAGCCGCAACGCGCGCTGGTGCGCGTGCAGGCGCGCGCGCTCGACACGCTGATCAACGAAGCCGGCGAAGTCGGCGCCACGCGCGCACGCCTGGACAGCGAACTGGAGGCGATGCGCGCCTACCTGGGCGAACTGAACGACAACGTCGCCCGTTTGCGCGGGCAGTTGCGCGAAATCGAGATCCAGGCTGAATCGCAGATGGCGTCGCGCATTGCCGACGCGCAGCACAAGCAGGAATTCGACCCGCTCGAGTTCGACCGCTTCACGCGCTTCCAGGAGCTGACGCGGATGATGGCCGAGTCGGTCAACGACGTGGCCACCGTCGAGCAGAACCTGCAGCGCGGCTTTGACCGCGCCGCCGGCGACCTGGCCGCGCAGGCGCGCCTGACGCGCGGGCTGCAGCGCGGGCTGATGCAGGCGCGCATGGTGCAGTTCGACGCGCTGGCCGAGCGCCTCTATCGCGTGGCACGCCAGGCCGCGGCCGAGACCGGCAAGGAAGTGCGCCTGCTGATCAAGGGCGGCACGGTGGAAATCGACCGCTCGGTGCTGGACCGCATGGCCGGCCCGATCGAGCACCTGATCCGCAACGCGGTGGTGCACGGCATCGAAGCCGCCGCGCAGCGCCGCGCCGCGGGCAAGGCCGCCACCGGCGCGCTGACGCTGGAGGTGCAGCAGGAAGGCAACGAGGTGGTGCTGCATTTCGTCGATGACGGCGGCGGGCTGGACCTGGCGCGCATCCGCGCGCGCGCGGTCGAGCGCCGCCTGCTGGCGCCGGACGACGACGCCAGCGAAGCGCGCCTGACCGAGCTGATCTTTGCGCCGGGCTTCTCCACCGCCGACGCGGTGTCGGAGCTGGCCGGCCGCGGCGTGGGCATGGACGTGGTGCGCGCCGAGACCGTCGCGCTGGGCGGACGCATCACGCTGGAGTCGAAGCCCGGGCAGGGCACCACCTTCACCGTGCACCTGCCGCTGACCACGGCGATCACGCAGGTGCTGGTGATCTCGCTGGGCGCGCGGCGCTATGCCGTGCCCAGCGGCATGATCGACCAGGTCCAGCAGCTGCGCGCCCCGGCGCTGCTGGACGCTTACAACCAGGGCCGCCTCGCCGTGGCTGGCGCCGAGGTGCCGTTCTTCTACTTCGGCGCGCTGCTGGAGGAAGGCAACGCAGTCGCGGCCGGGCGCAAGTATTCGCCGGTGGTGCTGGTGCGCAGCGGCGCCGAGCGCGTGGCGGTGCATGTGGACGATGTGGTCGGCAACCGCGAAGTGGTGGTCAAGCATATCGGTCCGCACCTGGCACGGCTGGAAGGCATTGCCGGCGCGACCACGCTGGGCGATGGCGAGATCGTGCTGATTTACAACCCGGTGGTGCTGGCGCAGCGCTTTGTGCGCGAACGCGGCCAGCCGGTGCCGCGGACGCCGGCACAACCTGCCGTGCAGGCGCAGATGGGCGCGGTTGCGGAACTGGCGAGCGACGGCACCACCGGGCCGGTGCCCGGCCTGGCCGTGCAGCCGACCGTGATGGTGGTGGATGACTCGCTGACCGTGCGCAAGGCCGCCCAGCGCCTGCTGGGCCGCGCCGGCTACCAGGTGGTGCTGGCGCGCGACGGTGTGGATGCGCTCAAGCAACTGCAGGATGTCATGCCGGACGCGATGCTGGTCGACATCGAGATGCCGCACATGGACGGCTTCGACCTTACGCGCAACGTGCGCTCCGACGCGCGCACCGTGCATATGCCGCTGGTGATGATCACCTCGCGCACGGCCGACAAGCACCGCCGCTATGCCGAGGAGATCGGCGTCAACGTGTACCTGGGCAAGCCTTACAACGAGGATGAGTTGCTGGGCACGCTGCATCGGTTGCTGGGTGAGCGGGCGGCCGGTACGGCGGGGTCGGTGGCGCAGATGCTGGGGGACGGCCAGGGGGGCTGACGGTTTGCTCCCCTCTCCCGCTTGCGGGAGAGGGGCAGGGGGTGAGGGCAGGCGCTGGCATACCGATACGCTTTACTTCGTTGATGCTCTCGCCCTCACCCCAACCCTCTCCCGCAATGAACTGACCCCCAGAAGTTGGAGACAACTTTTGGGGGTTTTTACATGGCAAAGTACACCGAGCAGTTCAAGCTGCAGGTCGTTCAGGAGT
>NZ_JBSVZB010000034.1:0-87846 GCF_054072015.1 Cupriavidus sp. CP313
CCCCCCCCCCCCCCCCCCCCCCCCCCCCCCCCCCCCCCCCCCCCCCCCCCCCCCCCCCCCCCCCCCCCCCCCCCCCCCCCCCCCCCGCTGCTTTGTTCTGCCCGCTATGCTTGCGCCCGGTCAGTTCAACCCGCCCGGATTCTGCGCCACGCTGCGTTGCTTCGCCTTGGCCGCCCAGAACGCGCCAATCTGCCTCTCAGTCACCTCGCCCTTCTTCTTGGCGTCGATCTGGTCAAACCGCTTGTAGACCTCCGGCATGCCAGCCTGCGCCTCCTCACGGGTCAGCTTGCCATCCTGATTGGTATCCGCCGCCTTGAACTTCTCCGAGAATTTCGCCTTGGCTTCCTTGGCATTCATCGGCTGTTGCTGTTGCTGCGCACCAATGGTTCCGGAGGCAAGGCATGCGGCCAGCGCCAGGCTGGCAATCGAAAGTCGTCGTGCAATCATCAGAGTCTCCCTGGATCGTTGAATGGCGAGTGCAGCCGGCCGAAGAGTCGCCCGCGGCGGGCCAGCTTTCGCAGAGATCGGGATGCATCGATTGCCCGAGCCCCGCCCGAAATCATCGTCGGTTTTCAGGAACCAGGGAATTTAGTAATTTCGGCATCCGATATTAGAACTGTCCCAGTCCTGGCCCAGGCTGCGGCCGACGCCCCCATCCTTATGGCCCTTCGTCCTGCCGCAGCCTGGCCAGGTTGTGCTTGATCACGTCCAGCACCGCCGCGGTCATCACCGAAGTGGAGACGCCGAACATCAGGATGCCATTGGCCGCCTCGAGCGGCCCCAGCAGGCGCCGGGGTTCGGACATGACGATATCGCCATAGCCCAGGGTGGCGAAGTTCACGCCAGAGTGATACAGCGCGGTGGCGTAATCGTTGAACTCGCCCAGCAGCATGAACAAGACCGCCCAGATCGCCATCTGCACGAAATTGCCGAGCAACGTCAGCATCATCACGACCGACAACAACAGGATCTCCTGCCACAGCGATTCCCGGGCTTGCCGCGCATGCCTGAAGCGCACGTAGTAGCGCAGGCAGATAGCCACGAAGACCGCCTGCAGCAGCAGGCAGAGCAGCATCATGGGAAGGCCGATCAGCAGGTTGCTCAGCATGAGCGGCCTCTTCAGCGGGCCTGCCGTCGTGCGCCGCGCGGCTGGTCGAGCAGCTCGATCATCAGCCAGGCATACAGCGTGACGCCGATAAACAGGCCCATGCGCACGGCGAAGGCGGTATAGACATCCTTCCCGGCCGCGCTGTCCTGCACGGACTGGCCCAGCAGGATGATCAGCGTCACGAGAGTGTTCACCCAGAAGCCTGGCGGGTACCGCGACGGGCTGAGGCCATACAGCTTGCGCGCCGCCAGCAGGCCAAACAGCAGCATCCACAGGAAATACATCCACAAATGCACGAACAGGCTGAGTGCGCACCAGAACAGGATGGCCAGCACGCCGCCGAACAAGGTCGAGCCAAGCAGTTCGCGCCCGGCGCCGCGTGCCGTGGTGGTGCAGCTTTGCCGGCCGAGGCTGACCGCTTTCATGATGATCGGGATGTAGGCGGCCGGATCGTTCAGCGCCAGCAGGAAGGCCGGCATCACCACCAGCGCCGCGCGCAGCGCAATCCAGGCGGCCTGGTCATCCGGCAGGGCCTTGGCCGCAGGCGGCGCCTGCGCGCCGGCCGGTTCCGGAAACAGCCAGTGGCCAAGTGCCAGCACCACGACCGCGACGAGCAGTCCCTTCGCCAGGGCATCGATGACCATGACCGCCAGCCCGAAATCGATGGTGCCCGCCGCCGAGATCATGGTCAGGCCGACCACCAGGAAGGTGGAGACCAGGTTGTTGCCACCGCGCAATCCATAGCGAAAGGCCAGGAACAGGCACAGGCCGATCATCAGCACGCCGCTGACGGGGTAGTGGCGCAGCAAGGGGATCAGCAGCAGGCCGGTGCCGGTGGTCAGCATCACGACCAGCACCAGGCCCAGCCCGGCCTTGGGCGACATCGGCTGGTTGACGCTGGCCAGCAGGAACACGCCGAGCACCGGCGCGAGCATGGGGATCGGCAGGCCCAGGCCGAAGCTGGCCGCCAGGCACAGCGCGGTGCCGCTGGCCAGGCGCAGCGAACGCTGGGCGCGTGGATCGCGCGCGGGCAACGGCAGCGCCGGGCTGTCAGTAGACATAGGAAAGCCAGCTCATCAGGTACAGGAATACGCGGCCGAGCGGATTGAGCGGGTTGCCCTGGGTGGGAAACGCCATGACCTCGGCCTGCCCGCCCACGCGAATGCCGCGCATCGAGGCGAGTTCGCCCTGGGCAAACTCGACCACCACCGGGAAGCGTTGCGCCGGACGCAGCCAGTCTCGGCTGTTCTGCACCGTCGGCAGGCTGCCCGGCGGCGTGCTCGGGCCGACGTTGACGCCGTAGCCGACGCTGCGCACACGGCCTTCGAAGATCCTGCCCGGCAGCGCATCCAGCACGATGGCAACCGGCGTGCCGGGCTCGACACTGCCCAGGTTGTTCTCGGTCATTTCCGCGCTGATCCACAGATCGTGGATCGCGATCAGCGTCATGACCGGGTTGCCGGCAGCGGCAAACTGGCCGGCATCGGTGCGCAGGTCGGTGACCAGCCCGGCGGCGCGCGCCCGCACCTGCGTATTGGCAAGATCCAGTTCGGCCTTTTCCAGGGCGGTGGCGGCGCTGCGCAGCTTGGCGTTCTCCTCCTCGCTGCCCCCCTGCTGTTCGCGCGCACGCTGGACCTCGGCCTTGGCGGCGGCGACCTGGCTGACAGCCTGCTCGAGGCTGGCCCGCGCCACCTCCAGACGGCGCAAGGAAATGGTGCCGGGGTCATCGCTGTACAGGCGCTCCAGCCGGTCGCTGTCCTGGCGCGCCTTGAGCTCGTTGGCGCGTGCTGCGCGCAGCGATGCCTGCGCAGATTCGATGCCCGCGGTGCTGGCGCCGATCTGCCGGCGCGTCGACTCCAGATCGGCGCGGGCGCGGTCCACGGCAATCTTGTAGTGCTGGGGATCCACCTCGAACAGGACAGTGCCTGCCGCGACGTCCTGGTTGTTGCGCACAAGCACCTTGGTCACGCGCCCGGACACCTCCGCCGCGACCGGCACCACGAAGGCCTGTACCCGCGCCTGCTGCGTGTACGGGGTCAACCGGTCGGCAAACAGGTACCAGGCCAGGCTGATGACGATCAGCAAGAGCACCCAGCGCACGCCTTTCTTTGCCGGGTCGGCGGCGGGCGGCGGTGCGCTGGGCGCTGGGGCTGCGGGGGGTTGCGGGGCGTCGCTCATCGGCACTCGTTCAGGGAGATCTACCTCTGCTTCACAGGGAGGCTGGCACCGGCGGACGGCGGGCCTGGCTCATCCAGCAGCGTCCCCCAGTCGGTGCGTTGCTGCATCTGCTGACGGGTGGCCGGATCCACCAGTGGCTGCTCGCTGTGCCAGCCGCCGCCAAGCGCCTTGTACAAGGCGATCAGGTTGCTGACGGCATTGCTGCGGTTGACCAGGTAGGTGTCCTGCTGGGTGGCCAGCGCACGCTGCGAATCCAGTACGCGCTGGAAGTCCGAGTAGCCTTCGCGGTAGAGCGCGTTGGCCAGCGTCAGCGAACGCCTGGCAGCCAGCGCCGTGTCACGCAGGATCTGCTCGCGCTCCAGCGCCTTGATCAGCGCACTGGCGGCATCGTCGGCCTCGCGCGCCGCCTGCCGCACGGCATCCTGGTAAACGACGATCAGTTGCTGCAGGCGGGCGTCCTGCACGCGCACGGTGTTCTTGATGCGGCCGTAGTCGAACACGTTCCAGCGCAGGCTGGGGCCGCCGATCAGGGTCAGGCTGTTGGGCGTGCCGGCCAGCGTGCTGGCGGACCAGACAATGCTGCCCAGCAGCGTCAGCGACGGATAGAGATCGGCTTCGGCCACGCCGATCAGCGCCGATTGCGCGGCGATCTGCAGCTCGGCGGCGCGGATATCCGGACGGCGCAACAGCAGGCTGGCAGGCACGTCTTGCAGTACCGCGCGATCGATCAGTGGAATCACCCCTTCCTTGCCCACCAGTTCCGGCAGCTCCGGCAACGGCCCTGGCGGGCGGCCCATCAGCACCGCCAGGGCATTGCGGGTGCGCATGATCTGGCTTTCAAATTCAGGGATGCTGCTCAGGGTGCCGAGGTACTGCGTCTTCGCTTGCTGCAGGTCGAGCTCGTCGGTCTCGCCGCTCTTGAACAGCCGCTCGGTGATTTCAAGGCTGCGCTTTTGCAAGGCCGCGTTATCACGGGCGATGCGCAGCCGTGCCTCGGCCGTGCGCAGCGCAAAGTAGGTCTCAGCCACCTGGGCACGCAGCAGCACCAACACATCGTCGCGGTTAGCGCGGGCGGCAAAATAGGCGGCATCGGCAGATTCGATGGCGCGGCTGAAGCGCCCCCAGAAATCGAGTTCCCAGCCGATGTCGAAGCCCGCGCTGTATTGCCAGAAGCGGCTATTCTGCGGATTGAGGCCGCCGGCCTGCCGGCGATCCGTGTACAGGACATCGGCACTGGCCTGCTGCAGTTGCGGGAAGCGCCCGCTCTGGGCAATGCCCAGTTGGGCGCGCGCTTCCATCACGCGCAGGCCGGCAATCCGCAGGCTGGCATTGTGTGCGTCGGCTTCGGCGATCAGGCGTTCGAGCGTCGGGTCGGCAAAGACCTGCCACCACTCGCGGATATCGGGCTGTGCCCGCTGCTCGGTCGCCTGCTCAAGCGCCGGGCTGTGCCACTGCTGCGTCCAGGGCTCATGCTGCGGCTGGAAATCCGGCCCCAGGCGCGCGCAGCCGCCAAGGCAGCAGGCGCCGGCCAGCAATGCGCGCAACGGATGATTCCAGCGCGACATCGGCGACCCCGGACCACTTCAGGTCTGTTGCTGGTTGCCGGGATCCGCCTGCGGCGGCGAGTCTTCCACCCATTGCCAGAACAGCTGATACCCGACCGCAAGCACCACCGGACCGATAAACAGGCCGATCACGCCGCCGGTCACCATGCCGCCCAGGGCACCGATCAATACCACCGGCATCGGCACATCGACGCCACGCCCGAGCAGCAGTGGCTTGAGCACGTTGTCGGCCAGTCCCGCCACGAAGACATAGATGGCGAAGACGATAGTGGCGACGCTGGCACCTTCCGTGGCAAAGACATAGATGATCACTGGCACGGTGATCAGCGTAGCCGGCAACTGCGCGATGCCCAGCAGCAGCACGGCCATGGCCAGCACGCCCGCGGCAGGAACCCCCTTGAGCACAAAGCCTATGCCGATCAGCAGCATCTGGATGAAGGCGATGCCGACCACGCCCTGCGCCACCGCGCGGATGGTCGCCGTGCATAGCGTGGCGATGCGCTGGCCCCGCTCCAGGCCGAAAATGCGCGAGGCAATCTGCACAGCGCTACGGTTGCCGGCCTCGCCGTAGGCCATGAAGATGCCCCCGATAATCAGCGCGAAGACGAAGATCAGCAGCCCCTTGCCGATGCCGGCGGCTGCGGCCAGCACGGCCAGGCTGATTTCTTTGATCTGAGGCGCCAGCGTCTGCACCACGCCGGCCAGGTCCGAGGCGGCATGCAGCCAGAGGTCATACAGGCGCTGGCCAACCAGCGGCCAGCTGGCGACCGACTCATGCGGTGGCGGAATATGAATGCCTTCGCTCTTGACGACGGCGATCGCATTCTCCATCGAATCGACCATGGCGGCGCCCAACAGGTAGGCTGGCAGCGCAATGATGGCGATGGCGGCCAGCACGATCAGCGTGGCGGCGCGGCCGTCCTTGTTGCCCAGCCTGCGCCTGAGCCTGACCTGCAGCGGGTAAATGGTCACCGCCAGGATCACGGACCAGACAATGAGATCGAGGAAGGGGCGGAATATCTGGAAGCAGAAGATGGCCAGCACCGCGATCAGCCCGGCACGGATCAGCACATCGAGTAGTCCGCGGGACAGCGCTCTCTCTGAAGTGGGCGTGGGCAACATCGCTGGTCTCCCTGCAGATGACCGCAAAAGTATCGGATCGGCAACCTCACCGCCGCGCATTCGCCAAGCCAGGTTACGTACCGGTCTCTTGGACAGGTGAAATCCAGTCTAGACGAGTGGCCGGGCCGGTACAACCTCAAAACGTACGCCTATCGCTACATTGGCCGTCTAGTATTGGGGGGAGTTGCAGGACGCCGACACGCCCGGTCTGGTTCATCCTGCATTCGCCGCGGAGGACCTATGGCCAGATTGCCGACCTCAGCCTTGGCCGTCATTTCGATGCTGCTTCTGCTTGCCGCCTGCGCCTCCCGGCCAGTCAATCCGCCGATCGCGCACGCGGACCAGAGTACCGGCTATCGATTCTTCACGCGACCCCAGTATGCGGCGGACAACGAGAACCTGGTCATCCTTGCCTTCTCAGGGGGCGGTACGCGCGCGGCGGCATTCTCGTATGGCGTGCTTGAGTTCCTGCGCAATACCGAAGTCGTCGGACCCAAGGGCAACCGGTCACGCCTGCTGGACCATGTCGGCGTCATCACCGGCGTGTCAGGTGGCAGCTTTACTGCCCTCGCCTACGGCCTGTATGGCGACAAGCTCTTTGATCACTACGAACAGAGCTTCCTCAAGCGCGACGTGCAGGGCGAGATCACGTTCCGGACGCTGAATCCGGCGTATTGGCCGTCGTTATGGTCGAGCGGCTGGGGCCGCTCTGAACTGGCCGCCGACCTGTATGACGAAATCCTTTTCCATGGTGCAACCTTTGGCGACCTCCATCGGGGCAAGGGGCCGTTCATCATTGCCTCGGCCACGGACATCTCGACGGGCGCACGCCTTCCGTTCACGCAGACCACCTTCGACGTACTCTGCTCCGACCTCAATGCGCTGCGCCTTTCCCGTGCCGCCGCGGCATCGTCGGCAGTTCCCGTGGTCCTGACGCCAATCACGCTCAACAACTACGGCGGTAATTGCAGCTACGTGCCCCCCGACTGGATCAAGCCGTTTATCGATGCCAGCGACCCGCCCCGGCCGGCCGCGCGCGCAACCCGGCACCTGAAGGAAGAAGCGGAGTACGGGGACAGCATCAACCGGCCCTATATCCATGTCGTGGACGGCGGCGTCTCCGACAACCTGGGCATGCGCAGCGTGCTGGATTCCCTCGAGGTCCTGGAGGCCCTGCACCTGACCGGCCAGCCCACGCCCCTGGACCGTACCCGCAGGATCGTTGTCTTTGTCGTCAATTCGCTGTCCACGCCCCGGACGGCATGGGACAAGTCGGAGTCCGCGCCGGGTACGCTGGAGATTCTGGTGAAAGCCACCGGCGTGCCAATCGACCACTATTCCTATGAGGCGACCGAACTGTTGAAGGACAGCCAGTCCCGGTGGCAAGCCATGCGCCGGCTGCGGGAGTCCCGCGCCTTTGCCGCGAACAAAGATGCTGCCGTCACTGCGGCGTTGCGCACACCGGACGCGACCATCTATGCCATCGATGTGTCGTTTGCCCGACTGACGGACAAGGCGGAACTGGATTACCTGAACGAGCTGGCGACGTCGTTCTCGCTGCCGGCCGAAGCCGTCGACCGCCTGCGCGCGGCCGCGGGAAAGATCATCCTGGAGTCGCCCGATTTCCAGCGCTTGCTGAAGGACGTCGGTGCCAGGATCGTGACAGACCAGGTGCCCGGGAATCGCGCCGCGGGGACGAATCCGTGACCTGAAACCGGCCGTCCAGGTCCTTCAAGACTAGTCGCGCACCTTGGCTCGTTCGACCGTCATGTTTGTGGGCATCATATTCTCGTCGGCGTTGTGCATGACCCATAGCGAACCGGCGACGATGATGGCCAAGATCAGGCCACAGCAGAACAAGATGGCTGTTTGCTCACGCTGGTCTCGCGATACGCCCAAATGCAGGAAGAAGACAAGCTGCGCGATCAGTTGGGCGACGCACAACACCACTATGGCGACCAGGGCCTTCCCCGGCGGCAACCGGCCCGACATCACAGCGCCAAATGACGCGAAGGTGAGTGCCAGCGATAGCACGAAGCCACTCAGATAGCCCTTCAGGCTCCCGTGCGACGCCGACGCGGCACCGACCGTATGCAAATTGGGGTTGCTCATACAAACTCGCGAAGATAGACAAAGGTGAACACGCAGATCCAGACCAGATCCAGGAAGTGCCAGAACAAGCTCAGGCAGGCCAGCCTGCGACGGGTCACGCCATCCAGTCCGAAGCGGCTGACCTGATGCATCATGACCGCCATCCACAACAGGCCCAGGGTGACGTGAATCCCGTGCGTGCCAACGAGGGAGAAATACGAAGAAAGGAATGCGCTCACTCCAGGCCCCGCGCCCTTGCGCAGCAGCTCGCTGAACTCATGGAGCTCCATGCCGATGAATGCAGCCCCAAGGATGAACGTGATGCGAAGCCAGCGCACCACGCTGTCCTGGCGCCCGTCCTGCATCGACAGCATGGCCACGCCGAAGGTAAAGCTGCTGAACAGCAGCAACATGGTCTCCCCGAGCACGAACGGCAGGCTGAATAGTTCCCTACCACCGGGCCCGCCAGCCGTATTGGCCACCAGGACGCCGAAGGTGGCAAAGAGCACCGCAAATATCAGGCAGTCGCCCATCAGGTAGATCCAGAACCCAAGGGTCGTCTTCGCGCTGTCGTCGTGCCGATCGTGGGCGAGGTGCTCACCATGGACGTGCGCGTCACCAGTCATTGGATGCGTCATGCTGCCACCTGGAGTTGCGCGTAGCGCGCGCTTTCGATCCGCTCAACCTCGGCGGCGGGAACAAAGTAGTCCACATCGCGGTTGTAGCTACGGACAATGAAGGTCCCGATTGCACCGGCAAGACCAACGAACGCAATGAACCACATGTGCCAGACCAGGGCAAAGCACAAAACCAGGCCGAACGCCGCGATGATGACGCCGGCAGCCGTGTTCTTCGGCATGTGAATGGCCTCGTATCTGGCCGGGCGAACATAGGCCCGACCGGTTTCCTTATCGTCCCAGTGCTGCTCCATCGAAGTGATTTTGGGTACATGGGCAAAGTTATAGAACGGCGCAGGCGAAGCCGTAGCCCATTCGAGGCTCCGGCCATCCCAAGGATCGCCGGTCAGGTCCTGGTTCATCTTGCGGTCGCGGACGCTGACGCACAGCTGCACAATCAGCGCGACAATGCCTGCACCGATAATTACGGCTCCGCACAGGGCAACGACCAGGTAAGGGTGCCAGCCCACGTTGGCATAATGATTCATCCGGCGCGTCATGCCCTTGAAGCCGAGCACATAGAGCGGCATGAACGCGAGGTAGAAGCCCACCAGCCAGCACCAGAAGGAAACCTTGCCCCAGAATTCATTGAGCGTGAAGCCGAACACCTTCGGGAACCAGAAGTTCAATGCGGCCAGCAAGCCAAACAGCACGCCGCCGATGATGACGTTGTGGAAGTGGGCAATCAGGAACAGGCTGTTGTGCAGCACGAAGTCGGCGCCAGGCACCGCCAGCAACACCCCCGTCATCCCCCCTACCGCAAATGTGACCATGAAGCCAATGGTCCACAACGTTGCCGTGTGATAACGGATCCGCCCGCGGTACATCGTGAACAGCCAGTTGAACAGCTTCACGCCGGTCGGGATGGCGATAATGGACGTCATGATGCCGAAGAAGGCATTGACATTGGCACCCGATCCCATGGTGAAGAAGTGGTGCAGCCAGACGCAGAAGGAAAGAATGCCAATGGAGCACGTGGCGTACACCATGGAACGGTAGCCGAACAGCGGCTTGCGCGAGAACGTGGCAATGATCTCCGAGAACGCGCCAAAGGCTGGGAGAATCAGCACGTAGACCTCTGGGTGTCCCCAGATCCAGATGAGGTTGATGTACATCATTGCATTCCCACCGAGCTCATTGGTGAAGAAATGCATCCCGAGGTATCGGTCAGCCGCCAGCAGCGCAAGCGTCGCGGTCAGGACCGGGAAGATGGCGACAATCAGGATATTCGTAATCAGCGCCGTCCAGGTAAAAACTGGCATCTTCATCAGCGTCAGGCCTGGCGCGCGCATGCGCAAGATAGTGACAATAAAATTGATGCCAGTTAGTGTGGTCCCGAGACCTGATATCTGTAGCGACCAGATGTAATAGTCAACGCCGACCGTTGGGCTATACCCGAGCTCCGATAACGGGGGGTAAGCCACCCAGCCGGTCGCGGCAAAATCCCCCACGAACATCGACAGCATCACGAGCACCACGCCGGCTGCCGACAACCAGAAGCTCAACGAGTTGACAAAGGGATAGGCGACGTCGCGGGCGCCGATCTGCAGCGGCACGATTACGTTCATCAGGCCAATGATGAACGGCGTCGCCACGAAGAAGATCATGATCACGCCGTGCGCGGTGAAAATCTGGTCATAGTGGTGTGGCGGCAAGTAGCCAGCCGCATCGCCAAAGGCCATGGCCTGCTGCGCACGCATCATGATGGCATCGGAAAAGCCGCGAACAAGCATCACCAGCGCCAGGATGATGTACATCACGCCGATTTTCTTGTGGTCGACCGAGGTAATCCACTCGGTCCACAGGTACTTCCATTTTCCGAAGTAGGTGATCGCCCCGAGTAAGGCCGCGCCCGCCAGCAAGACGACTGCCAGCGTCCCCATGATGATGGGCTCATGAAGTGGAATGGCAGAAAGGTTCAGTTTTCCAAACATAGCTCAGCGCTCCATAGCCATTGCATGCGGGCCTGGCACGGTCTCCGGACTGTCCGTCCGGCAAACCTGCTCGGCACCATGCATGTACTTATCCACGACGTTTGCGAAGAGCGCGGGCGCGACGCTGGAATACAGCGTCACCGCGTCGCGGCTGCTGGGGCGCTCAAGCATGCGGTACGTCTTTTCATCCAGGGGTCGCGCAGACTGCTTCGCCTCCCGAATCCAGTTGTCGAACACCTCACGCGAGGTGGCGACAGTCTTGAAGTGCATGTCGGAGAAGCCCGACCCGCTGTAGACCGCGGACTGGCCCAGGTACACGCCAGGCGCGTTCGCGATGAGATGGAGGCGCGTCTGCATTCCGGACATCGCATAAACCTGGCTGCCGAGCTGCGGAATGAAGAAGGAATTCATGATCGATTCCGCGGTCACTTTGAAATCGATGGGCGTGTCGACCGGAATGGCGAGCTGGTTCAGCGAGGCGACGCCATACTGTGGGTAGATGAACAACCACTTCCAGTTCAGTGCAACGACGTCAACCTCGACCGGTGCGACGTTCGACTCGATGGGTCGATAAGGATCGAGCTTGTGCGTGGTGTTCCAGATAAGAATGCCAAGGGAGGCCACGATGACACACGGAATGCCCCAGACCACCCCTTCAATCCTTTTCGAGCGGGCCCACTTGGGCGCATAGGTCGCCTTCAGGTTGGTGTCGCGATAACGCCAGGCGAAGTACAGCGTCAGAACGATAACGGGGATAACCACCATCAGCATCAAGACCAGCGCGATGATGATGAGCGACTTCTCCTGCTGCCCGATAATGCCTTGCGGGGAAAGCAACTCCATCGTGCAGCCGTTGAGGAGAAGGATGGCCATGCTGCCGAAAGCCAGAGCGCCTGGGCGGAGCATGCCGAACAATGCCTTGGAGCGAGCGTAAATGGGATCAGCAGCATCCATCGTAAATGACCTCGACAGTGAATCTCTTGAGCGTCCGGCCGCGAAGATCACGGCAGACAGGGACAGCTGGCTCGCATCGCTCAAGCCTGCGTTGTATTGTTCAGGATTGAAGCCTGCTCCCGCCCACGTGGCTTGTTCCCTTGCATCGGGACGGCGCACACATGTCACTAAAGCGGCAGCCATACGAGGGTAGGCGGCCGGGACACGCATCGCAATTCCAGATTGCTTGTAGATGGTTCCCGGCGCCAGGCATGGCGTGGCTCAAGGCCTGAGAATGAGGGGCCACGGGGACAGGCTGTCGCGGACCCATGCTTCGCGTTGCTCGGCTACTCAAGCCAGCTTTTCAGACTGCGGTCAACTCAGTGCTGCCACCAGTTCCGGGACGACATCGAACAGGTCACCCACCAATCCAAAATCGGCGACGCTGAATATCGGTGCTTCAGGATCCTTGTTAATCGCGACGATCACCTTTGAATCCTTCATGCCCGCCAGATGCTGAATCGCGCCGGAGATGCCCACCGCGATGTAAAGCTGCGGCGCGACGATCTTGCCGGTCTGCCCGACCTGATAATCGTTCGGCGCGAAGCCGGCATCCACTGCCGCACGCGACGCGCCCAACGCCGCGTTCAGCTTGTCTGCAAGGGGTGCAAGCACCTTCGTGTAGTTCTCTCCGCTGGCGAGGCCGCGGCCACCCGAAACTACGATGCTCGCGCTCGTCAGTTCGGGGCGATCGAGCTTCGTCACTTTGCGGCTCACGAGCCGCGACAGGCCGCTGTCCGCGGCAGCTTCAATCTTTTCGATCGCGGCACTGCCACCAACGTCCGCGACCGCATCGAAAGCCGTCGTGCGCACCGTGATGACCTTGATCGGATCCAGACACTGCACAGTCGCCACCGTATTTCCCGCGTAAATCGGCCTTTGGAAGGTGTCCGCGCTGACCACCTCCGTGATCTCGCTGATCTGCGCGACGTCGAGCTTCGCCGCCACGCGCGGCGCGACGTTCTTGCCGTAGGCGGTCGCCGGCGCGAGGATGTGCGAGTAGTTCCTGGCGATGTTCAGTACCGTCGCTTCGACGTTTTCCGCGAGCCCTGCCCCGAGCTGCGGCGCGTCGGCGATCATCACCTTCGCGACGCCCGCAATCCTCGCCGCCGCATCGGCGGCACCCTGCGCGTTATGGCCCGCTACGAGCACGTGGATTTCGCCACCGACCTTCTGCGCGGCCGCAACCGTGCTTAGCGTCGCGCCCTTGACCGACGCGTTGTCATGTTCGGCAATTACAAGAATCGTCATTTTCCTTACACCTCTCTCAGAGAACCTTCGCGTCGGTCTTCAGCTTCTCCACCAGCGTCTTCACGTCCGGTACCTTTATGCCTGCGCTGCGCTTGGGCGCCTCGGTCACTTTCAACGTCTTCAGACGCGGCGTGATGTCGACGCCGAGGTCTTCAGGCTTGAGGATCTCGAGCGGCTTCTTCTTCGCCTTCATGATGTTCGGCAGCGTCACGTAACGCGGCTCATTGAGGCGCAGGTCGGTCGTGATGACGGCCGGAAGCACCACCGACAGCGTCTCCGCGCCACCGTCCACCTCGCGCTCGACGACTGCACGACTGTCAGCGATCGATACTTTCGAAGCAAAGGTGGCTTGCGGCAGGCCCGCCAGCGCGGCAAGCATCTGGCCGGTCTGGTTCGAGTCGTCGTCGATCGCCTGCTTGCCGAGGATGACAAGTTGCGGCACTTCCTTGTCGAGCAGCGCCTTGAGGAGCTTGGCCACTGCCAGCGGCTGCAACTCCTCGTTCGACTCGATCAGAATCGCCCGATCCGCGCCCATTGCGAGCGCCGTACGCAGCGTCTCCTGCGCCTGCGCCACGCCCGCCGAGACGGCGATGACTTCGGTTGCCACGCCCGCTTCCTTCAGGCGCACCGCTTCCTCGACTGCGATCTCGTCGAACGGGTTGATCGACATTTTCACGTTTGCAATGTCGACGCCCGCCCCATCCGATTTGGCACTCACTTTCACGTTTGCATCGACGACACGTTTTACTGGTACAAGAATTTTCACGACATACTCTCCTGGATGGCTTAATGCCGGTTCGCTGGCGAATGGCGCCCACTTCCCTCACATATTCGGATAATTCGGCCCCCCTCCTCCCTCAGGCGTAACCCACACGATGTTTTGCGTCGGGTCCTTGATGTCGCAGGTCTTGCAATGCACGCAGTTCTGCGCATTGATGACCAGGCGATCCCCGCCATCCTCGCTCCTGACGAACTCGTAGACGGCCGCGGGGCAATAGCGGCCTTCCGGGCCCGCATAGGTGCTCAGGTTGACGTCGACAGGCACGCTCGGGTCCTTCAGCGTCAGGTGCGCGGGCTGGTTTTCCGTATGGTTCGTGTTCGAGAGGAACACGGACGAGAGCCGGTCGAAGGTGAGCTTGCCGTCGGGCTTCGGATAGACGATCTGCGCGCACTGCGAAGCGGGCTTGAGCATCTCGTGATCGCGATGCCGGTGATGCAGCGTCCACGGCACCTTGCCGCCGAAGAGCTTTTGCTCGACGCCAACCATCAGCGTACCGAGATAGAGCCCCTTGCTCATCCATTGCTTGAAGTTACGCGCGCGATGCAGCTCCTCATGGAGCCACGATTGCCTGAACGACTCCGGGTAGGCCGCCAGCTCGTCGCCTTGTCGTCCGGCCTGCACGGCGTCGAATGCGGCTTCCGCCGCGAGCATCCCGCTCTTGATGGCCGCATGCGAGCCCTTGATGCGCGAGGCGTTGAGAAAGCCCGCATCATCGCCGACCAGCGCACCGCCCGGAAACACGAGTTTCGGCAGCGACATCAGGCCGCCCGCCGTCATGGCGCGCGCGCCATACGCGATGCGCTTGCCACCCTCAAGGAACGTGCGGATCGCCGGGTGCGTCTTGTAGCGCTGGAACTCCTCGAACGGCGAGAGGTACGGATTGGTGTAGCCAAGGCCGACGACAAAGCCAACCATGACCTGGTTGTTGTCAACGTGATAGAGGAAGGACCCGCCGTAAGTCTGAGAATCGAGACGCCAGCCCGCGGTGTGGATGACGAGCCCGGGCTTGTGCCGCGCTGCGTCGATCTGCCAGAGCTCCTTGATGCCGATGCCGAAGACCTCCGGGTCGGCACCGTCGCGCAGCCTGAGTGTGTCGGAGAGTTGCCGCCCAAGATGTCCGCGCGCGCCCTCGCAAAAGAGGGTGTACTTCGCGTGCAGCTCCATCCCCAGCTGGAAGCTCTCCGTGGGCTGACCATCTTTGCCGATGCCCATGTTCCCCGTGGCCACGCCTTTGACCGAGCCGTCCTCGTTATAAAGCACTTCCGCCGCCGGGAAACCCGGAAAGATTTCGACGCCGAGCGCTTCGGCCGTTTCGCCAAGCCAGCGCGCGACGTTCGCGAGGCTGACGACGTAATTGCCATGGTTCCGGAAGTTACGCGGTAGCGCCCAGCTCGGGGTTTTCACGGCGCCTTTCTCGGTGAGGAAGAGAAACCGGTCTTCGCTCACCTCCACGCTCAAAGGCGCGCCTTTTTCCTTCCAGTCGGGAATGAGCTCGGTGATGGCGCGCGGGTCCATGACCGCGCCCGACAGGATATGCGCGCCGATTTCCGAACCCTTCTCGAGCACGCACACACCGATCTCGACACCTTTTTCCTGCGCCAGCTGCTTAAGGCGGATCGCTGCGGAAAGGCCGGCAGGACCGCCGCCCACAATGACGACGTCGTACTCCATCGACTCGCGTGGGCCGTATTGCTCGATCCATCGAGCGGAGGGGCTTTCAGTCCTGATTGCGGTCGTCATCCTCCCGCTCCGGTCAGAACTGATCATCTGCAAGGGCCAGCACGGCTGCCGAACCGTCCGCGCCGGTGATCGATGCCTCGAGCGCCACCGCCTGCGGCAGCAAGTATTCGGCGAAGAACTGGGCAGTCGCCATCTTCGCGCCGTAGAACGACGGGTCTTCAGACAGCTTGCGCGAGGCGACGAGCATCGCGCGGGCCATTTGCCAGCCGCCCAGCACAATACCCGCGAGCTTCAGGTACAGCACGCTGCCGATGAATACCGCATTGGGATTGCGCGTCGCATTCGCGACGACGTACTCGACCGCCGCCTGCAGCGAGCGCTGCCCCTGCGCCAGATGCTTGTGCATCGACTCGAACGGTTTGCCTTGCCCGGCACGCAGATCATCGAGCGTCTGCCCAATTTGCGCCAACAACGCGTTGGCGACCGCGCCTTGATCGTGCAGCGTCTTGCGGCCAACGAGATCGTTAGCCTGAATCGCCGTCGTGCCCTCGTAGATCGTGAGGATGCGCGCATCGCGGTAATACTGCGCCGCGCCGGTTTCCTCGATGAAGCCCATGCCGCCGTGGACTTGCACGCCGAGGCTCGTCACCTCGAGCGCCGACTCGGTACTCCAGCCCTTCACCACTGGCACGAGGAATTCAAAGATCGCCTGATGCTCGGCACGGGTCGCCGCATCCTGGTGATGCTGCGCGATATCGGCGTGCGCAGCCGCGACGTACGCGAGAGCACGGGCGGCTTCGGTCAGTGCGCGCATGGTCGCGAGCATTCGACGAACGTCGGGATGTCGGATGATCGCCACGGACTGGGTAGCCGAACCATCTACCGGGCGGCTCTGGACGCGCTCCTTCGCATAGGCGGCGGCCTTTTGGTAGGCCGCGTCGGAGATGGCAACCCCTTGCGTACCGACGCCAAAACGCGCCGCATTCATCATGACGAACATGTACTCGAGGCCGTGGTTCTCCGCGCCCACGAGATGGCCGAGCGCACCGCCATGATCGCCGAACTGCAGCACCGCGGTCGCGCTCCCCCGGATGCCGAGCTTGTGCTCGATCGACACGCATTCCACATCGTTGCGCTTGCCGAGCGAGCCGTCGTCGTTCACCAGGAACTTCGGCACGATGAAAAGGGAGATTCCCTTCACACCTTCGGGCGCGCCTGGCGTGCGCGCCAGCACGAGATGGACGATGTTCTCCACCATATCGTGCTCGCCCCATGTGATAAAGATCTTCGTGCCGAAGAGCCGATACGTACCGTCTCCCTGCGGCTCGGCGCGCGTGCGTACCAGGGAGAGGTCGGAGCCTGCCTGCGGCTCGGTGAGGTCCATCGTGCCGGTCCACTCGCCCGAAACGAGCTTCGGTACAAAGCGCTGCTTCTGTTCTTCGGTGCCAGCCGTCAGCAGCGCTTCGATCGCGCCGTCGGTCAGCACCGGGCAAAGCGCAAACGCCATGTTGGACGCATTGACCATCTCATAGTACGGCGTTGCAATCAGTTTCGGCAGCCCCTGGCCGCCGTACTCGACCGGGTGTTTTACACCCTGCCATCCGCCGGATGCGAACTGACGCAGCGCATCGGCAAAGCCGGGCGGCGCGGTGACGGTACCGTCCTTCCAGGTGCTCGGATGCGTGTCGCCTACCGCGTTCAGCGGCGCAAGCACTTCGCCGCACAGTTTCGCGCATTCCTCGATGACGGCCTGCGCAGTATCCAGCGTGGCATCCTCGAATCCGGGCAAGCCGGTTACGCGCTCGAGTCCGGCGAGCTCCGACATGGTGAACAGCATGTCTTTCACAGGTGCGTTGTAGCTCATTGCAATGCTCCAATCTCTATCGTGTTTAGAATCACTCGTGGCTAATGGGGACGCACACGCAAGCGAGCCACACTCAGCTGCGCCCGGATCGCAAGCGAAGCAGACCGACGAGCATCTCGTTCTCCGCCTCCGACAGCTGGGCGACCGAACGCCCGGCGGCCTCTTGCAGGACTTCGTCGGCCAGGCTTTGTTTGAACTCGGGGGTGAGCCTCGGCGTCCCGAGCTCCTTCCACAAGGCTTCGAGCACCGGGGGCATCAGATGGTCAATGAAATGTTGAATGCCACCGGCGCCACCTGCGAGGTGGAACTGCAGGCTGGGTCCCATCACGCCCCAGCGAAGCCCTGGCCCCCAGCTCACCGCGTCATCCGCGTCGGCCACACTGAGAACCCCTTGCTCGACGAGATACAACACTTCGCGATACAGCGCCGACTGGAGCCGGTTCGCGACGTGCCCGGGGACCTCCTTGCGCAAGAGAATCGCCCGCTTACCGATGGACTTATAGAACGTCATCGCCCTTTCGATGGCCGCCGGCGATGTCTTTGCGCCGCCCACCACTTCAACGAGCGGGACAACGTGCGGGGGATTGAACGGATGTCCGATGACGCACCGTTCCGGATGCTCACACTTTGACTGAACCGCACTCATTGTCAGCGACGAGGAACTCGATGCGATCACCGAATCGGGCGGCGTCACGGCGTCCATCTCAGCGTAGAGCTTGATCTTGAAGTCCAGCCGTTCCGGACCGTTCTCCTGCACGAAGTCGGCCTTCTCCAGCGCTTGCTTCATATCGGGCGTAAACGCCAGACGGTCACGCGAAGCGCCGGGAGACAGCCCGATGCGCGTAAGCACCGTCCAGGCGTCGTCGACGTACTTGCGCAAGTTGGCTTCCGCATTCGGCGCCGGATCGGTCGCGATCACGTCGAAGCCACTGGCCAGGTACTGTGCCGCCCAGCTGGCACCGATGACTCCGGTGCCGACAATGGCGATGCGGTGAATAGGTTTGTCAAAGTTCGTCATCATTTGTCCTTCGGCGTGAATGCCGCGTAGGCCACGCCCGTGAGATTTCCCTGCATGGCTGCCAGTACCCGCTTCATCGAACCATTGAGTTCAGCGGAGTAGACCGAGCCGCCCAGGTCGGTCACGAACATGCGATTGCCCGGAACATCCAGCGCAAGGCCGATGCCCTCCATCAGATCGTGCAGCACGATTTCCTGGGTCGGCTTGCCGTCAATGGATGTACGGCTCACAGTGTTGCCGCGCGGGGGATCGCCGCGATCGGTCCAATACAGATGGCGACTCTTCAGGTCGAGTTCCAGATCGATCGGCTCCGGCAGTCCGTCAAACAGCACGGTGATGTCTTGACGATTGGCGGCGTCCTCGCCCGAGGGAATCTCGAGATTCGCGCGGAAGATGCGACCCCGTTCGCCGTTGTCCGGGCCTTTTTGCGTCCAGTAGATGTGCCCGCGCTCAACGTCAACCGTAATCCCCACACACCAGTTCGACGCATCGCTGCGGTCACCATCGCCGCGGCCGGCTTCAACGAGTGTTTCGATGTGCGAGCCGTCGAGATTCGAGCGCATGACCCGCATGCCTTCGCGATCCGACCAATAGAGCTTGCGATTCTTGCGATCGAGATGGATCTGCTTCGGCGTGTAGGTGGCGCCCTCGGGAATGATCGTGGTGCGGTTACTACCGTCCAGATTGGCGCGTTCGATCATCCCATCGTTGCGATCGGGAACACCCATATCCGTCCAATAGATATGCCCCTTCTCCAGGTCCAACGCGATGCCGTCTGGGTGGCGGCATCCCGTGACCAGGGTATTCAGGTCAGAGCCATCCGGATTCATGGAGAAAATCCGGCCGTCGCTCAAGTCGAGCACGAACAAACGCTCCAATGATTGATTCATCACTGCTCCTTTTTCATCTTGCCAAGGGCATCGCTCAACAGCAATGCATCGATATCGCTCGCGTTGAAGCCGAGCTCCTTCAGAACATCCTCGTTGTGTTCTCCCAGGGACGGGGCTCGCCTGGCCGACACCTTGCTGATGCCATGCACTTGTATTGGACTGCTGATGGTGGAAGTCAGCTTGCCGGGGGCGCCTTCCAGTGGAACGACAATGTCATTGAGCCGCAACTGCGGGTCGTTGATGACGTCTTGCGGACCGCGCACGACGCCGAACGTGACGCTGACGCTTTCGAAGATCTGCTGCCAATGCGTCATGGGCTGCGCTGCGAACATGCCATCGAGAATCTCCGTCAGCTGCGGCATGTTTGTGATCAACTTCGCAGGATCGGAGAACCTCGGATCCGTCAAAAGATCCTTGCGGTCCAGAGCCTCCGCAACCACCTGGAACTTGTCCGGCATAACCATGAGAACGAACCAGATGTCATCGGCAGCGCGGTACACGTTCAGGGCCGCATTGGCGGGATGCTTGCGATCGTGCAGCCCGTAGAACGTCGCCTCGCACAGTGCGGCCTGGATCGAAACGCTCGCGGCCCAGACGCCCTCCGCAAGCAGTGATGTCGTGACGTACGAACCTTCACCCGTGCGCTCCCGACGATAGAGCGCGGTGACAATCGCGGAATACAGGCCCACTGCGGTCGCATTGTCTCCGCTACCGGCCACCGGCCAGGTTGGCGGGGCGCCGGCATCGCGCGTCATGGACAGCAATCCGCTGCGTGCCCAGTAGGAAGTGATATCGAAGCCCGGCAGGTCGGCGTCTGGTCCCTTCTCGCCGAAACCCGTCACATCCGCATAGATCAGGCGGGGGTTGTATTGCACCACGTCGTCATATTCGAGCTTCAACCGTTTGCGTGCGGGGTGCGGCGTGTTGACAATGAACACGTCAGCCCACTCGATCAGGCGCTGCAGGACCGGCCGGGCACTCGAAGATTTCAGATTGAGCGTGATGCCGCGCTTGTTGCGGTTGGCCAGGTGCCAGGCATAGGGATCCTTCGCCCGTGGCTGCGGCGGCAGCTCATGCCCATGTCGCCAAAGGTCTCCCGCCGGAGGCTCCACCTTGATGACATCGGCACCGAAGTCCGAAAGGATGACCGCGGCACTGGGACCTGCGATAAAGCTGGCGAGATCCACCACCTTCAGGCCAGAAAAGATATTGTTGCTTGCCATCGTTGTTTCCTGTTGATCGTCCACGGTGTACGGGCTCAGCGCCCGTGAAAGTGAGCGGTGCGCTTTTCCAGAATGGCAGCGGTGCCCAAGGTGTCCGGATGGTAGGTACAGCGACGACGATTCGCTATTACATAAAGCTGGAGTGGCGGCATGGACTATGCGGGTCCGTTTGGACCAGCCGGCGAACCCAGACCGTCTCATCGGGCTCGATTTGGCGTCGCTGAATCAGCAGCCGCTGTGCACGGCGGTTCGCGACCCGGAAGGCTTGCGTCAGCGTCGAATTTGGAATGTCGCGCCTGTTGCAGTCCATGGCATGCGGAGCGGCGCAGATGAAGTACCGTCTACCAGACACGGGGCGATGCGCGGCGGACGGGGCGCCAATACCTACACCTTCATGTAGTTCCACCCGGCAAACAAGGCGCATAAGATGCCGGCAAAGGGTATGGATGCCGCCCACGGTCGGTGCGCGGATCCGATGCTCAGCTTGGCAGAGGTAGTCGCTTGTACAACAATCAGATAGTAGCGATCGTCGATGACGACGAATCGGTCCGCGTGGCGACATCGAGCCTGGTCCGCTCGCTCGGCTGGGAAGCCCGCCCGTTTTCCTCGGCGCGTGATTTCCTGGATTCGGGCAGTGCCGCCGAGGTGGCGTGCGTGATCTCCGATATCCAGATGCCGGGCATGACCGGCCTTGAAATGCAAAGGGCGCTCGTTCAGGCCAGCGTGCTCGTACCGGTGATCTTCATCACGGCCTTCTGTACCGACGCCATCCGCAAGCAGGCGCTGGAGTGCGGAGCAAGGTCTTTCCTGTGCAAGCCCGTCGATGGCGCCGCGATATGCGAATGCCTGGAACAGATAACGCGCGAGTCGGCCCGCGAGCCGTAGCCGTTGCACGCGGGAGGAGACGCGGTGGGGGCAATCGGACCCGCGCAACGCACACTGGTCCGCGCGCGCCGGTGCCTGGCATCGGCATGCAAGACGAAGCGACAGATTGCAACCCATGCCGGCCGGCATGGGTTTCGCGCATTGGCATGCCGCCAGCGCTAGGAAACCATATCGAGCCCCCATGAACAGAGCGCGTCGTTTTTCCTTCCGGTCTGTTTTCGGCTGGGCCGCCAGCCCCGAGAGGCCCGGCATGACCGAGTCATTCCCCGCCATCGGCCCGGCGCGCCCCGGCACGCGAGCGCAGTCGCTGGTCGCGCTCGTGCTCGCGCTGGCCGTCTTCCTGATCGATGCACTGACGCCGCTGGATATCGCCATTGCCGTGCTCTACGTGGTAGTGGTACTTCTGGTCGCGCAGGGCGGATCGCGGCGGAGAACCCTTGCCGCGGGTGTGGCCTGTGTTGTCCTGACGCTGGTCGGGTTCGCGCTTTCTGTGGACGTTAACGACAGTGCCGGCTCGCTGGCGCGCTGCGCATTCAGCCTGCTGGCGATCACGATTACGTCGCTGCTGGCGATGCGCAATCTGGCCAGCACGGCGCGCCTGCGCGACCAGATCCAGATGCTGAACCTGACGCATGACGCTATCGTCGTGTACGACATGGAGGACAGCGTCACTTTCTGGAACCGCGGCGCCGAGGAGGTCTACGGCTGGACTGCGGAAGAGGCCATGGGCCAGTCGGTCCATGGGCTGACGCAGACCCGCTTTCCCGTCCCTGTGGAACATATCCGAGCCGAACTGCTGCGGACCGGGCGCTGGGACGGCGAGTTGCAGCCCATGCGCCGCGACGGCAAGCCGCTCACCATTTCCAGCCGGTGGGCGCTGTGGCGAGACCAGTCCGGCAAGCCGGCCGCCATCCTCGCCACGAGCAACGACATTACCGAACGCCACCAGGCCGAAGCCGCGCTGGCACGCAGCGAGGCCTTCCTCGCCGAGGCGCAGCGGCTCAGCAAGACCGGCAGCGTGGCGCTGAGGCTGCCGGAACAGGAAATGACCTGGTCGGACGAGGCCTACCGCATCCTGGGCTACGACACGAGCGTACAGCCCACCTCCGATCACATGTTGAAGCGGATACACCCGGACGACCTGGCGCTGGTACAGGAAGCCCGCGCCCAGATCCGGGCGGGTGCGCCGCACATCGACGTCATGCACCGCTTGCTGATGCCGGACGGCTCGGTCAAGCATGTGCACCTGGTGACCAGGCTGAACACCGCTTCCGCAGGCCACCTCGAGTATGTCGGAGCCCTGATGGACGTGACGGAGGCCACGCTGACGCAACAGGCGCTGCAGCGCTCGCTGACCGAACTGGCCCATGTCACGCGCATCACTACGCTGGGCGAACTCGCTGCCTCGATTGCCCACGAGGTCGCCCAGCCGATCGCAGCCATCGTCACCTGCGCGGACGCCGCGCTGCGATGGCTGCACCGCCCGCAGCCTGACATCGACGAAGCGACGCGATCGATCCGGCAGATGATCTCCGACGCCAAGCGCTCCAGCGAGATCATCCGCCAGATCCGCGCGATGGCGCAGAAGCGCGATCCCAGCTATGCCGAAGTCGATCTGAACGCGCTGGCGCGAGAATCGGTGGAACTGCTGCGCCGCGAGCTGCAGGACCATGGCATCGAAGCCATGCTGCAGCTGGATGAACCGGCTTCGCTGATCCGCGGCGACCGCGTGCAGCTGCAACAGGTGCTGGTCAATCTGGTGGTGAACGCCGTGCAGGCGATGGATGGCGTGACCAGCCGCCGGCGCCGCCTGTGGATCAGCACCTGCCGGGTCGAACCGGAGCAGGTGAAGCTGACGGTCCGGGATTCAGGCAACGGCTTTCTCGCCGGGGATGCCGAGCACCTGTTCAATCCATTCTTCACCACCAAGGCGGATGGCCTGGGCATGGGCCTGTCCATCTGCCATTCGATCGTCGAAGCGCACGGGGGCCGGATCTGGGCGGAATCCCCGGACGATGGTGGCGCGTCGCTGCAAGTGGTGCTGCCGATTCAGCATGAGGACGGACCATGAGCAATGAGCCAGGTGGCACTCCCGTTGTCTACGTGGTGGACGACGACGATTCCATGCGGGTGGCGCTCAGCATGCTGCTGCGTTCCGTGGGCCTGCACGTCGAGGCCTTCGCCTCGGCGCAGGAATTCCTCGCGCACAAGCAGGCCGACGCGCCGAGCTGCCTGGTGCTGGACGTGCGCCTGAAGGGCCAGAGCGGCCTGGCGGTCCAGGAGCAGATTGCCGCGGGCGGCATGCCTATCCCCATCGTCTTCATGACCGCTCACGGCGATGTCGCCATGACCGCGAAGGCCATGAAGGCGGGTGCCACCGATTTCCTGGCCAAGCCCTTCCGCGACCAGGACATGCTGGATGCGGTCAGCAGCGCGCTGGCGCGCGACGAGGCGCGCAGGATTTCCGAGCAATCCGGCGCCGACCTGCGCCGCCGCTATCAATCCCTGACGCCGCGCGAGCGTGAAGTCATGGCCCTGGTAGTACGGGGCCTGATGAACAAGCAGATAGCCGCGGAGATGAACCTGAGCGAGATTACAGTAAAGCTCCACCGCGGCCAGGCCATGAGGAAGATGGGATCCAGGTCGCTGGCGGACTTCGTGCTCAAGGCCGAAGCGCTTGGCGTGGTCTCCGGCTCGCTCTCCTGAAGGGCGGGTTCCAGCCAGCGCGCCTGTCGCTGGCACCGGCGCGCTGTCAAAGCGGCGCCCACAACGCGACCACCGCGGCCATCGCGCAACTGGCCCCACACATGCCAAGCCACGCTGCTGTCCACAGGACGTGCCTGCGGCTACCGGGGCACGGCGGCTTTGCATCGCCGGGAACGCCGGAGGCAAAGCTCGTCTCCGCCGCCTCGCCTGCGCGCGCGGGTTCAAGCATCAGGGCAACGTTGTTCATCACGGACCTCCGTTGGCGGAATCGCCAGGGGCTGCCCACGCAGTGACGGGCAGCCCTGGCATCAGCCTTGCACCGTGCCGTCGAACGGGCGGGACGTCCGTTCCAGGCGTGCGCCCTCGGTAAAGGGGTCGAACTTGCGGTCAACCTGACCGCTGCGCGAACCATCGGTGAAGGCGTCGCGCTTGCTGTTGACGTTGGAGTTGTAGCCGTACCGGTCTGCGCTGTCGGGGCTGGTATGCGGGTCGGCAGCGTTGGCCAGGCCGGTGGCAAGGATGCTCGCGCCGATGAGGCCGGCGATGGCAAGACGGCGTTGGATGCGTATGGTCATGATTTTCTCGGGTCGGTGACAGATGGCGCCGGCACAGATCTCCGGCAGGCAGAACATGGCGTTGCGGATCGCGCCTTGCTCCGTGGAACTGCACGGCCCGGCTGCGATGCATGCCTTGCTTTCGGGATCGTCGAGCGGGCTCGATTTCCCTAGTTCGAAGCTTAGGTGCGACGGTGCGCGCGCGCCTTCATGCATGCGTTGGCTTTTGCTGGCTCATCAGATAGCTCCAAGTCATACCTTGGTTTAGGCAGCGCTGCCCGGAAGCGCTATCCCATGCCCTGCCGGGATGCGTGGGGACAGCCCCGCCGATGCCGCGATACACCGGCGCATGAAGCCGCCACACCAACCGGCGCGACGGGCTACCGTTTGCAGGCCTGGCGATGCCCGGGGCGGATATCTGCCTTGAAGGCGTCGTGGATGGCGGCCGCATCCGCATCGAGCCAGAAGTCATGTAGTCTGGGGAACGCGGGGGATGCCCAGGCTATGGGCGCGCCGCCGCAAGAAGACAGGCATGGCCCCAGTCGTGGGAGCCATCATTCGCAACGCGTGTGATCGTGGCTAGGTCTTCGCCGCGGCAGCGGTACGCTGACTTGCGGCGCGCATGCCAAAGTCCTGGCGAATGGTCGGTAATGGGATGCACCCCGACCACTCGCAGTGGTACATCGGACAAGGCGTTAGGTTAGTGTTGGTGGCCCCTGGTGGGCAGGTGCACCTCAAGCTCCAACCGGCCTGCTTGCCTGACGAGTGAGGCAAATGAGCCCGCTTGCATCTTCTTCATGATGTGACCACGATGCACCTGCACCGTGTACTCAGTGATCCCAAGTACGTCAGCTGCCTGCTTGTTCAGCATGCCCCCGACAAGCAACGGCAGAAGTTCTTGCTCTCTTGGCGTCAGGGTTTCGTAAAGCGCCCGTAGCGCTGACGCTTCCGCTGCATCCCTGCGCTGTGCGCGCGTCCTGGCAATTGCGGCGTCGACGGCGCGGAGCAGCGCATCCTCACAGACGGGTTTCGTCAGAAAATCGACAGCCCCGCTCTTCATTGCCAGTACCGTGGCAGGCACATCGTTCCTGCCCGTGATGAAAACGATGGAAGCATGAGAATTGCTAATAACCTGCTCCTGGACTTCCAGGCCACTCATGCCCGGCATGCGCATATCGAGAATCAGGCACGCCACTGTGTCCCATTGAGCTTCTTCCAGAAACTCATGCCCCGAGTTGAACGACCGCACACTTTTTCCATGGGCGCGCAGCAGGCTTGCCAGCGCTTCCCGGATGCTTGCATCGTCATCTACTACGCACACAAATTCGTTGACCGACTCCATAGTCCCTTCTCCATCTTTACCTCAGCGTGCTTGACTTCCCGCTGTGGCGACGCAAACGGTTGAGGCGACGGGAATTTCCTGTCGCCTTGCATTGACATGCCGTTCAAGGCGCGGCGCGCCAGGGACAGCCCCACAACTACCAGCAAGAATCGATCGTCAGCTCAAGCAAGGTCCGGGCCATGCCGCCCCCAGGAATGCAGTGAACAGGCATAACGCGGTCCGCAGGGCCGCGCGCGGGTCGATGAGGCATGCAAGCACCTGCTCGCTACGGCTTACCCCATACAGGCACCAGGCGCAGAAGTGCTCGCAGTTATTGGTCAGCAGCCTGTATCGATTCTCGCCTAACCGCGAGCGTGCACGCCGCACAGCCTCGTGCCTGGCGTAGACCGGATCAGCACCTGGTTCGATCAAGACTTCGTATCCGGCGGCGAAACACGTGATGCTGACTTCCTCGACCGGGCCGCGACGCAGCGACCTGGCAAGTCCGGCGTAATGCACAACTTTACCGTCACCTACATAGATGCCATGGTGGCTGTAGCCGTGGCGCGGAGTGATGAGATGGGCACCGAGAGGCGGTTCCGTGCCGGCATCTGGATAGGTTCGTGCCAGGAACGCCTTGGCAGTGCGACCTTGGTCTGAGGTTGGCTGGCCCATCTTTGAATCTCCGGGCAATCAGGTGAATTTGACTGAAGCGTAAGCCCGGCAATGCATTAATGACAATTAAACATTTTTGTGGTGAGCATAATCTTTTACTTATGTGATGTCTTTTGCTACTGGATCTGCGATGGACAGCGAGCGCGCCTTCCGACCGACCCTTCGGATGCAATATGAAGCCATGTGGACCAGCGTTCGCCCCCTGCCACCTCAACGCATGTCGCCCGCCGCCTGGTAGCCCCCGCCCAGTGTTCTTGTCAGCACGATGGATTGCTGGAGACTCTGGGTTGTCAGTTGAAGCATCGCCAACTGTTCCTGTATCGCTGTCTCGCGTGCCTGCTCCACTTGCAGCCTGTTGGCCAGCCCCCGTGCGTATTGAGCGGACGCGCTGTCCAGCGTGAACTGCACCGCCTCGAGTTTCCTCTGCTGCATGGCGGTGCGCTCACCCAGGTCTTTGAGTGCGCTTCCTGTTTGCGCCACATCGCGAACCGCATTCAAGACGGCCTGGTTATATTGCAGAATGACGGCATTGCTCGCCGCTCGCTCTCCCCTCAGATTGGCGTTGAGGCGACCGCTATCGAACACCGGGAGGTAAAGGCCGGGTGCAATGTTGATCTGCTGGCTTGCATGCAGAAAGAGTTGGGAAAGGTCGAGCGCGTTGAATCCGAAGAAGGCTTTGATGTCAAAGCTCGGATAAAACGCCGCTTTTGCCGCCTCCACCTGTTTCAAGGATGAGACGACATACCAATGCAGCGCCTGCAGGTCGGGGCGGCGTGCAAGGAGCTGAAAGCCGAGACTTGACGGCACCCCCGTTGCCACAACCGGGAGCGTTCTGGGCGCAATGTCCACGGGTTCGCGTGAATCCGCGCCAATCAAGGCACGCATTGCCTCCTGTCCGTTTGTCACCTCATCAGATACCTGCGAGAGCTTCTGCTCGACAGAGAGCAGCTTGGCCTCCGCTTGTTTGGCGGTAGTCTCGGGTTCAAGCCCGCGCGCAATCATCGAACGGTGGGCATCGAGCTCGATGGCGATGGCGTCGCGCTCCCGTTTCAGCAGATCGATGGCAGAGAGCGCGGTCTGCACGGAATAGTAGAGTTTCGCGACACCCGTCGACAGTTCGAGCGCAACCTGTGCTGCCTCTGCTTTCTGTGCGTTCTCAACGCCAATGGCCGCGGCAATCTCCGCACGATGCCGCCCCCAGATGTCCAGGTCCCACGCACCCGCTAATCCGATAAGCCCAGTCGTATACCAGGGGCCGTTCGCTCCGATAGCCGGTGCAAATCCTGAATACGCGCTCAGGAAACCGTGGGATGACACGCGCTCACGGTCGATGGACCCGATGGCGCTGACCTGCGGTCCGGATGCTGCTGCCACCAGGTCCGCCCGCGCTTGAGTCTGTGCCAGACGCTGATGTGCTAGCGCCATCGTCGGAGAGGCCGATAGTGCGCGGTCGATGAAGGCAGTCAGTTGCTGGTCATCATATTGCAACCACCACTTCTCGGACGGCCAATCGCCTGCGGTCAAGTCCAGTTGCTGCGGGACCTCGACCTGCGCTGCATCCACCTGCTGAACTGGAGCGCTGTCGTGATGAATCAATGCGCAGCCGGCCAATACCGTAACGCTGGCCATGGCAAGACAACGCAAATGACGAGAGAGACTGCCCCGCGCGGCCGGCGACATGGATTCCATCATTGTGCTCGCACGCTGGCTGGAAGTCCCGGCGCACGAGAGCCGGCCTCCCCAACCCACTCTGGTAAGCCCGACACCGCTTGCAGTACGCGACTGACTTCGGCACTCAACTCCGCGACGCTGCCCTCAGCGCCCTCATCCAGTCCGCTCCCGGCCATGTATGCCTTGGGGACCGTCAGCCTGGGCGGCCTTGCGCAGGGCGTCGATTCTTTCAGCCCCGTTGCATACTCCATGATTGCCGAGCCGGCGCTCGACGCGAAGTCGCGTGCGGCATCGCCGAGAAGCGCAGGCATCCTGCCGCCGGCGACATCAAAGGTGCTTCGCAGGGCGTCCGCGGCAAGCAGCAGCTCTCGCGCGGCAACAAGCACGGAATTTGCGCGCAACGTGACGCGCTCTTCTTCGCCTTCGCGCCAGGTTGGCTCAAGCGCGACCCGCAACAACATACCCTCGCAGTCATCGAGCGCAGCCCATGCCGCCATTCGCTGCTTTCCAATATCCGGGCTCCCTTCGGCGACTGCCGGATGCCCGAGACTCAGTAGGAGCCTGGCCGTTGAAACGAGACTGGCCGAGAGCCGGCGCCTGAGCAACGCTGCCTCACCTTCCGGCCACAGGCTCATCTGCACAAAGGTGGCGACTACGATGCCAAGGAAGATGCCAACCATGCGGTCCCGAATCTCTGTCAGCTCGAACGTGGGGGCGAATTGCTCCAGGAACGCCAGCGAGAATGTGAACAGCATCTGCGCGCCCGCGTAGCTGATGCGCTCCGAGCCAGCTGCCACCCACGCTCCGATAAACAATACCGGCAGAACGTTCACGATCAGCGCCGCAATGCCGTCAATTCTCGGGAGAATGAATACTAGCTCGAACAGCGCCAGCAAACTGCCAATAGCGGCTCCCCAGAAACGCAGCAATGACCGTCGGCTTGATGCACCGAGACTGGGCTGGGCCACAATCAGACACGTCAGCATCACGGTATGCGCGCCCTGCCAGTCGGCGGAATTGTAGAAGAGATAGCACACCAGCACAGCCAGCAAGGTCTTGATTGCAAACTCTGCGTACACCGGGTTACTAAAGGCGTCCGGTGCGAGTAAAGGCTGTCTCGGCGGCTTGTGCATGGCGTCGCCCTGTGCCACCGTGAAGGCGTCGAGTTCCAGGAAAGCGCGATTCATCGCCACCAGGGCCCAGGGAGCTCCAGCGGCAGATGTCGAGCCAACGGCGGGGTTCCTTCGCTCTTCTGCAATGGAAAAGGGTTCGTCCCTACCGATCGCCCCGGCCAATGCTCCGCACGCCTTGTGCAAGGACCTGACCCTATCCTGGAGCATCTCCGGGACGAAGGAAGTCTGCCGCAAGTCCGACGCAGCGACATAGAGGTTCGAAACCGTCGTGACAGTCGCAAGATCGCGCGCTTCGGCAATGTCATCGCGCCTGCCGCGCATTGCTGTAAATCTCAGCAGCTTCTGAAGAGCCGTCGTTGTGCCCTCCACGTCCCGCGCGGTAATGGCTCCGGGCGCAGATGCGCTGCCAAGCAATGCACCCAGCCTCGCCTGCACTACCATGAGCTTCGAAACCAGCATCTGACGCAATTGCTGCCGAGGTTCAGCCGGCAAAAGCAATGTGTTGATGACGAGCGTGAAGGCTATCGGGTAGCACACCGATACCCAAACCCAAAGGACTGCCCGGATCAGCGCTTCCGCATTCGACGTTACGTCGACAAACGACTGGACGTAGATGATCACGATGGCGCCAATGAAGAAGACAATGCCAAGCTGGAAGACCCGCATTGCATAGACACAGCAGAAGAATATCAGGCTGGCAAATACGATTCGTAGCAACGGATAGTCGAAGGTGAATTTGAGCAGAAGAATCGAGCTGCTCAATGCAAGCGTGGCTCCGGCAAAGAACAGGATTCCCGTTATCCTGGTGAGGACGACATTCGACTGGGTTGCAAAGAACGTCACGAGAAGCGACAGCGCGAGAAACGGCACCTGCAGCGTCATGGAAATGACGATCACGATGACGGCGCTGGCTACGCAGCGTAGCGTGACGTTCATCCGGCCGGGGAACGGGGTAAGCTCGTCACGGAGAAATTGCAGGAAGCGATTCATGTCTCAGCACGCCTGTGTATTCTCACTCCGCAGTTCGCCGGCGACTCCCGTCAGGGTGGAATGTGGCCACCGCGGAAGTTCCGACCCGAAAGAGATCCGGATTCGGGGTTTTGATCCGAATCTTCACCGGAAACCGTTGTGACACATGAACCCAGTTCAGGCTGCGTTGGATTTTCGGCAACCCTTGCGCCAGGCTCCCGCCATCGTCGGGGGCCACGCCATATCCAACGGAATCGACTTCCCCCTCGAAATGCGCTGCAGTCTTGCTCATGAGGTACACCGTGGCGCGCGTGCCGGGCCTGATATTGGCCAGCTCTGTCTCGCGCAGATTCGCTATGACATACCATCGTGTCGTGTCGATCAGCGTGAATACGGGCGAGGAAGCCGACGCAAACTGACCGCGCGTGGTTCGAAGCGAGACCACCACACCGTCGAATGGTGCCCTCACCGTGGCGAATTCGAGATTCAGCTCCGCGGATGCAATCTCCGCCTGCACGACCAAGCGCTGCGCCTGCAATGCGTCCACGCCGCTAACCGCAGCCGTGGCCTCACGCGCCTTCAGCTCCGCCGCCTCGAGTTCCGCTGCGGTGCTTCGCGCCGATGTTCGCGCCTTGTCCAGATCATCGGCCGAGACATAGCCCTTCTCGACAAGCGGCTCCATCCGACGCAGTGTGTCTGCCGCTTGCTTCGCTGCAGAACGGGCCCGATCGACGCTGGCCCGCGCTGCAGACGCATTCAGTACCTGTGCGTTGACTGAACGCTGCGCCAGCATGATCTGTTCGTCCAATTGGGCCAGGGAAGCACGGGCCTTGTCCAACATATCCTGGAAGGGACGCCGGTCCAGTTCGAACAGGAGATCCCCTTTCTTCACACGCTGGTTGTCTCGAACTGCGAGGTTCACGATCCGACCCGACACCTCGGGAACCACATTGATCGTGTCGGCGTACACGAATGCATCATCGGTCCGAGGCTCCGTATCCACGCGCCAGACCACAACGATCCCTAATCCGATAGCCGTCACCAGAAGGAGAATGGTCAATAACTTCCTCCTTTGGCTGTGCGCGCTGTCTTCCATGTGCTTCCGCTCCAGATAGACGTCAGAAAAACAACAGCCACCCCGCGAACGCCAGCAGCGCCAACAGCGCCGGGTAAGCAATGGCGGGTGGGTAGAGCCAGTCGTTGAGCCCGGCGCGCAGCAACAGCAGTCGAATCAGAACCGCGGCAACAACGGCACCGACAATGCAGAAGAGCCAGTCGGGATAGTACGCACCAAGCACGTTTGTTGACGGCGACCGGCTGCAGCCATGCAGCAGGCCAAGCGTCCACACCACGCTCGCAAGCCTTGGTCTGTGAGCGATGCCGCCGCATCGACGCCCTTCTCTCTCGCTAAAAGCCATGACGACGTCACCATTAATTTCAGATTGAGCGACAGGCGTCCCCCAACGCCTGAGCAGAGGTCAACGCGACGGAGGCAGAAAATGACGATATGAAAGCGAGAATCCGACGAAAATCATTCGACCGGACGTTCGCACCATGCTTGCAATCATCGTAACGGGACCTTACCCGTACCGGGTATTACATATTCATGTTGCCCGGCTACTTGCTCAGCCCATCACCCGGCACCGGTTCATGCTTTGGACTCAAGCTGACCTGCCTTGCCCGCACGATGCTGGCGCTGACGAATGCGATCGCTCCAATGGGTAGCAGGACACACCAGAAGGAAATCAGCTTGTAGGCAGCACAGCCCAATCCTGCGCCGATGACGAATCCGACGATAGCGGGAACAGTCTTCCAGATCCTCTTCTTCAGCACAGACCGTTGATCCTGCGAAGCACCTTGCAGATCGACCAGATCGATGACTAGCTGCGTGGTATTTCCTGTCATGACGGTCGTGGTACCAAATTCGGCGAGCGCGGTCCTGGCGAGGACATTCTGAACCCCCATTGCAGCGACCGCGCTCAGACCCGCCAGAACCGCGAGAGGAGCATCGGCATTCCTGATTGGGAGCGACAGATAGCAGAGACCCATGAAGATCGCCAGCAGCATGCACTCGACAAACAGCAAGGCGGGAACGGGTTGCCTGTTTTTGCGAAGCAGTCTGGATTCCGAAATTCTCGTGCCCACGGCGGCGAGCACGAAAGTCGGGAGAGCCAGGATTTTCGCGAGCAGGACGGGCACCGTCGGCGACGATAGTTCGATGCCAATCATGACGAAGTTCCCGGTGACGTGCGCGGTAAACAGGCCGAACAATGCCGTGAAACCCACCACATCGACATAGCCCGCCACGAACGACAGCAGGAACCTTGAGGAAGCGGAATCGACTACCGAAGGCGGTGCGCCAGGATTGCCGGTCGACATATGTTCAATCTCGCGCGGAAGGAGCTTTGTCCTTTTTTGCAAGCATCACCGGTGCGCCAGCAAGCATGCGATGGACAGGGGCGACGATCTGCTCCCCAAGCAACATTACAAGCAGACCCGCCGGTGCAATAGCCGGCGGCGCCGGCGAACGCACGTGGATTACCGCATAAATGATGCCGACGAGAACCCCGGCGCCCAGGGATACGAAATATGGCTTCAAGGCTTCATCTCCATCAAGACTTTGAATGACGAGGTACCACTTATGTCCTCTCAAGCCACCAGCAGAAAGGCATCTCCAGACCATCGATCGGCCTCATGCCGAGATCTGTGATGACACATAAGAAGTCGGACATATCCGCAGCCAGCGACAGCGGCCGCAACAATGAAGAGCCGCGTTTCATAGCCGCAGGATGCGAGAAGGTTCTGCGCAGCGAGGGAGTTCCGCAACTAGGGATTCTAGAAGGCAAGCCTCCCGATCCCAATTACATCAATGTTGTAGAGCATTTACATCTACCTCGCGCTCGCGGGTCCCGGCCGTGATGAAACCCGATGGCGGCCGTTTTCGTTCCCCGTTCAGCCCCGGGAATCGCCGGATCCCAGATTCATGTAATAGGCGAAACTGATTCTGGCTGCCTATCATCAAGCCAGCAAAATGATGCTGAAGCCCAGTTTGAACAGAGGCCTCATCCGCACAAAAAAGCTCCGCTTTTTTTAACTTTCCCTCGAAGGACCACGAACACCAGCGCTGCGCGATTGGTGATCGCCCGGACAGGTTTGCACCGTCCCATGTCAAAGGGCGATGCGCTCACGCAGGTTGCGTCTGCCATGTCTCTTTGCGGAAGCGACGGACCTGCAGAAATTGCTCAATTTGAATGGAGATGCGAAATGACGACGATAGCTGCCGACTACATGGTTGATGCACTTGTGCAGGCAGGAGTGAAGCGTGTGTATGGCGTGGTGGGTGACTCATTGAACGGATTCACGGATTCCCTGCGTCGCGATGGCTCAATTGAATGGGTTCACATGCGGCATGAGGAAAGCGCCGCTTTCGCTGCTGGCGCCGAGGCTCATCTCACGGGGGAGCTCGCCGTATGCTGTGGAAGCTGCGGCCCCGGGAATCTGCACCTCATCAATGGTTTGTTTGACTGCCATCGGAACGGTGTTCCCGTTCTTGCTATCGCTGCGCATATTCCAAGTACGGAAATCGGCATCGACTATTTCCAGGCTACCCATCCCGAGGTGCTGTTCAAGGAGTGTAGTCACTATGTCGAACTCGTATCGAGTCCGGACCAGTTGCCACAGATTCTCGGCCGTGCCATGCGGGCGGCAATCGGCCGCAAAGGCGTCGCGGTGGTGGTCATCCCGGGAAATGTAGCACTCAACCCGCTCACAAAATCCGTGCCGAACTGGAGCGCGCCTGCGGCCCCGTCGATTCGCCCTTCCAACAGCGAAATCGCCAAACTCGCAAATCTATTGAACCGGTCGTCGCGAGTGACATTGCTCTGTGGGGCCGGCTGCAAGGATTCGCACGCGGAAGTCATCGAACTCGCCCGCAAGCTGCAGGCCCCCATCGTGCACGCGCTGCGAGGCAAGGAGTACATCGAGTACGACAACCCCTATGACGTGGGAATGACGGGACTTATCGGATTCTCTTCCGGCTATTCCGCGATGAAGAGCTGCGACATGCTGCTGATGCTGGGTACCGATTTCCCCTATCGCCAGTTCTATCCCGAAGGGGTCACCATCGCGCAAGTCGATATCAAGGCGGAGGCGCTCGGCAACCGGTGTCCGCTGGACCTCGGGGTGCTGGGAACAGTCAAGGATACGCTCGGCGAACTGCTTCCGCTAATCTCGGAGAAGGCCGACAGCAGCTTCCTCAACCGGGCGCTCGACGACTATCGCAAGGCGCGGAGTCAACTGGACGCGCTGGCGGAACCCGATGCAGGCGGAAACACCATCCATCCGCAATACGTGACCCGGCTCGTCAGCGAGCTGGCTGATGACGACGCCATCGTTTCCTGCGATGTCGGCACGCCCGTCGCATGGGCGGCCAGATACCTGAAGATGAATGGCAAGCGGCGTCTGATTGGATCGTTCAATCACGGATCGATGGCCAACTCGCTGTTGCATTCCATTGGCGCTCAGGCCGCCTTCAGGGACCGACAAGTGATTTCGATGTCCGGTGACGGCGGATTCACCATGATGATGGGTGAGTTTGTGACGCTCGCTCAAACAGGGTTGCCGGTCAAGGTCATCGTGCTCAACAACGGGACACTAGGCTTCGTGGAAATGGAGATGAAGGCCAGTGGCTTCCTTGATGTCGGATGTGACTTGAAGAATCCGAACTTCGCCACGATGGCCAACGCAATGGGCATCAAGGGCGTGCGCGTGGAACGTCCCGCAGACCTGGAAGGCGCGCTGCGTGAAGCATTTGCACACCCGGGTCCCGCCCTGGTCGACGTAGTGAGCGCGCGCCAGGAGCTCGTGATGCCTCCAACGACCACCGCCGACCAGGCGTACAAGTTTGGCTTGTTCATGCTCCGTGCGGTGATGGACGGCCGGGGACAGCAGCTTATCGATCTGGCAAAGGTCAATCTGTTCCGGTAGTGCTTTTACGCAAGTGCGTACGGGCCAACGTCATCTAAGGGAGATCGAATCATGTCCAGCAATGTCGCGAGCACTACTGCAAATCCGCCATCAGAACGCGAGACCCTACACATGGGTTTTGTGATCGCGTGGATATTTTGCGTGGTGTTCTACTTCATGCAGTATGCGCTGCGTTCCGCGCCGGGCGTAATGATGCCCGAGCTGAGCGCGGCATTCGCCCGCGATGTGGTGGGTGTGAGCGCGCTCGTCGGCCTGTACTACTACAGCTATTCAGTGTTTTCGATCGTCGTCGGCGCGGCGCTCGACCGGTTCGGCGGCAAGGCTGTCATTCCAGCCGGCATCGTTCTCGTCGCCGTCGGGGCGGCACTGTTCGGCCTGGGCACCGTGGTGACGGCGGAGATCGGCCGCCTGTTGCAAGGCGCGGGCTCGGCGTGCGCATTTATCGGGGCCGTGTATCTCGCCACCCATGGCTTTCCCCCACGCTTTCTCGCGACAGCGGTCGGCTTCACGCAATGCTTCGGCATGCTGGGCGGGTTCGCTGGCCAGTTCGCCGTCGGCCGGCTGATTCACGGCCTCATCACGTGGCAGCAGTTCTGGTGGCTGTCTGGCCTCGCAATCTTTGTGATTGCCGTACTGGTGTTTATCGCGACGCCGGCAGGCCATGACGACAGCCCCGCAAGCCAGGGCTCGTGGCTGAAGATGTTCGCGCCGTACAAAGAGGTGCTGTCCAACCCGCAGTCGTATCTTTGCGGTTTCTGCGCCGGCCTGCTGTTCTTGCCGACCACGATCGGCGACATGATCTGGGGGATAGCGTACCTGCACAACGGTCTCCACGTCAGCTATGCCGAGGCCGTCAACCGCGCGAGCATGGTGCCGCTCGGCTGGGTGATCGGCTGCCCGCTGCTCGGGTACGTTTCCGACCATCTGGGCCGGCGCAAGCCGGTGCTGATCGCCGGCGCGCTGCTGATGCTTGTGTCCGGTGCCGGCATCTTCTATCTGCCGCCCGGCGTGATGCCGCCTTATGTGCTCGGCCTGCTGCTTGGCATTGGCTCGGGCGCGGCCATGTTGCCCTATACGGTAATCAAGGAAGTCAATTCAGACGACGTGAAAGGCAGCGCCACCGGAGCGATCAACTTCCTCGTGTTCACATTCAGCGCTTTGCTCACGCCCGCATATGGCAAGGTGCTCGCCCACATCGCAAATGGCGGCGCAATGGACCTGGCGGTGTTCCGCGCAGCAAGCATATGGCTGCTCGGCGGCATCGTGCTTGCAATCGTCCTTGCGCTATTCCTGCGTGAAACCGGACCGCGCGGGCGCGCGACGGCGTGAGCCTGAACGCCATCCGGGGCGCAAATTCGATCCACCCGACTGGGGTGTGACGCCTGAGATTCCCGATGTACTTGCCATACCGACGCGCGCCAAAAGCAAGTCGTGCGGCCGCTCAGGTGAGCGGACGGGAGGGACATCGCCCAGCAAGCAATGGCGCGTCCTAGAGGACTCGAACCTCTGACCGCTCGCTTAGAAGGCGAGTGCTCTATCCAACTGAGCTAAGGACGCGAAGGCGTGCATTCTACCGCAGCACCGCAGCGCAGTGACAAGCGGCGCAGGTCAGGACGCGGCACGCGGCTGTGCGCGCGTGATGTAGTGGCCATTGACAGCGCCGCCATCGGTGCCCGCCTCGGTGCCTGCCGGATGCAGGGACACGCAGTTGCGCCCTTTCAGCTTGGCGTCGTACAACGCACGGTCGGCGCGGCGCATCAGCGCATCGGCGCCTTCGCCCGGCTGCCGCGCCGCCAGGCCGATGCTGACCGTATAGGCGATCGGGTCGGGCTCGGACGGGCACGGCGTGGCGCGCACCGCCGTGGCTAGCTGCAGGCAGGCCAGCCGGCCCTGCTCCAGCGCCGTATCCGGCATCAGGATGGCAAATTCCTCGCCGCCCAGGCGCCCCGCCACCTCGAGCTGGCTGAAAGTCTTGCGCAGCTGCCCGGCGAAATGCCGCAGCACGCTGTCGCCCGCCAGGTGGCCGTAGACATCGTTGATCGCCTTGAAGTGATCGAGGTCGATAAAGGCCACCGTCAGGGGCTTGCGCTGCCGCTCGGCGCGCAGGCAGGCGGCCTCCAGCTCCTCCCAGAAGGCGCCGCGCAGCAGCACATCGGTCAGGTCGTCATGGCGCGCGCGCCGCTCCAGCATGCGGCGCAGCCGGTCGTGCGCCATCAGCGCAAAACTGACCGACACGCCCACCAGTGCAAACACGTTGAGCATGGCGAGCTCGCCGTCCCACGGCATCGGCCGCGGCCAGGCGCCGCCCTGCACGACAGCCGCCAGCGGCAGCGCCACGGTCCATGCGTTGATGGCTGCCGCGGCGATGACGATCAATACCAGCGACAACGCCGCCAGCCGGCCGGTGCCGCGCGTGGCCGGCACCGACGGCACGGCGCTGCGGGCCAGGTCCAGCAGCAGTGCGATATGGCACATCGTCAGCAGCGGTGCCATCTCCGGCATCAGCGCCGGCACGGCAAGATACTGCGGCGCCAGGTCGTGCCAGGCCACCACCGCTGCGGCTGCCAGGTTCAGCGCCAGCAACGGCGCGGCGCGGCCAGGCCGGCCCGCGAAATGCCGCGCGCCCACGGCCATGACCGAGAGCGCCGCCAGCAGCGCCAGGTCGCTCGATTCCAGCACCAGCCACAGCGGGCGCAGTTCCTGCACCGCCGCCAGGGCCGCGGCCATTGCGGCCAGTACGCTCCCCAGCGCCCACGACGTCAGGCCGCTGCGATCCATGCCCGCCGAGCGGCGCAACACCACGCAAACCACAGCCATCTGCAGGGCAAACAACCCTGCGATGAGCACAACTATGTGCGACTGAAACATCTTCATTCCCGTCCAAGGCGACAAGCGGTGCTCCGCATGGCGCCGCCGTTACCTGCTCTTTACCGGCCCTGTGTCGGACCGTTGTTATCAATGCCGCATACCCGGTTTCAGGACGCATGGCGCCGCCAGCCGGCAGACGCAAGCACGCCGAGGCGCCCGCCGCGGGCGGGAGCGCCGTTCTTGTTGTGGTGATCAGGTCAGCCCGGAAGGAAATAGGCAAACCGGGCGTTCCCAAAAGCACGCCGGTCGGACTGGTGCAGTGTGCGGATTATCCCAGCGCGCAAACCCAAGTCAAGCCAAAGCGCCCCCGCCAGAAGGGGGAGCAGGCCGGCAAGGCCGAGTGCGCCAGAGCGGGCATCATCACATTAGATTGACCGCAAGCCCTGAGCCCGGCTACAATCGCCGGCTTCGGAGCGTAGCGCAGCCTGGTAGCGCATCTGATTTGGGATCAGAGGGTCGTAGGTTCGAATCCTATCGCTCCGACCAGAAATATGTAATGGAAACAACGGCTTGGATCGAAAGATCCAGGCCGTTTTTCTTTTCTGCCAACCGGCGTCCAATAGCCGGACAGGCGATATCTGTTCTCACCACCGCAGCAAGTCCGGCCAGATCAGCGCCCCCGCGAACAGCATCAGCATCACTGCGACGATGACCAGCCCCCGGCCTGGGCCAGCATGGCTGGTCTCAACCTTTGGCATCCATGACTGGCCGGCGTCGGCCGGGATCGCAGGTGACGGCGGCGGCGCGGGTGGCGCAGGCAGGCTGATCGCAACACGCGGCACGAAGTCCGACTCGGCCAGCAGGAAGCCCATGGGCGTGGCTTGGTCGGCTGCACCCATGTGCTGGAACAGCAGCTTGGACAGCGCCAGACAATCATCCAGCGCAACCTGCGGGCGGGGCCGGAAGATGCGCAGGTGCTCGCACAGCGTATCGAGCTTGTGGTTAGGGGCGTGGAAGTACTGGGACCAGTGGACCTGGCGCACCGAGCAGCGCCAGCGCTTCTGCTGGATGTCGGGAAGCACTTTGCCCAGCATCCGCGCGTTGAATTCGGCGCCGTGGGCGACCAGCACATCCGCGTCGTCAACGATGGCGCGGATGGCATCGACGTCAAAGCGCCGCCCGCGCAGCATCTCCGCGGTCAACCCGTGCGTGCCGGTGGCAGCTTCGCTGATCGGCACGGTGGGCTCCTGCGAACCGTAATAGTCAGTGATCTCCCGCAACAGCGTGCCAGCCCGCGGCGCCACTTCGACAAGCAGCAGGCCGATGCTGACGGGCTCGTCCGCTGGCGTGAGCCCAGTGGTTTCGGTACTGACGATTGCGACCCGCATGAGCTCGGTACTCCGGTGTAGCCGTCCGCGGGCATGGTTGGCGGCGGCCGCTCTGATCCTAGGTTAGTGCGAGCGCGTTAGAGGTCATATCAACCAGATGGGCTAGCTGAAAGCGCCGGCCGGGAGGATGCCGGCTGCTACCGGTCCTCCCTCATCTCCACCTCCTGGTTCAGGCAGGCTGCTGTTCCGCCTCGCCACGGCGTCGCTCGAGATTGCAGTAGACGTCGGCCGCCACCAGCCCGAAGAGCGCGTGGGCGAACAGGCTCTCCCAGCCGCGGGCCTCGTCGAACCAGTTGAAGTAGGTCCCCAGCAGATAGAAATTGACCAGGTAGACCACCACGCCAAACACGATCCCGACCACCGAGGCCAGCCACAGGCTGGAATCGAAGCGGAATGACGACAGGATTATCGCCAGCACCGCCGCCAGGATGATCGACAGCGCGAAGTGCACCGTCCCCGCCGAAAGCACGACTGTCCAGTTGAAGGCATCGGCAGACAAGGCTTCACGCCCAAGGATGATGGCCGCGACCATCTTCACAGTGCCCCAGGCGCCCTGGTACAGCAGAAAGCGCGCCGTCAGCAGTTCCAGCACCATGTAGACCGCGCCGGCAATCAGCCCCGCTACCACGGCGGCCCGCCAGTCCGGCCGGCAGCGAACGTAGCGGTGCGATTCCAGATGTAGTTCCATGGCAGTCTCCTTGCGAGATCCGGCCCGGCAAGGCCGTACGAGTTAGTTCTAGCTCATATGGGGCAAATACCAAGCCGGCCAGACCACAATAAGCGCCTTTTAAGGCATGTCAATTGCCGACTTGCCCGGCGCGTTGCAACCGTCGCGGCCCGCCATCCGCCACAACGTGCCGGCCATGCTGCAACTGCGTACGTGATACAATGTCAAAGTAGCCCCCGGGGTGTCCGTGCATCCCTGTAACCGGGCGTTCTCACCAGCGCGCTCTCGCGAGCGAACAGCAGCCGCCGGCGCGGGCCTTCCGCGACGACACCAAACTGGCGAACCACCGGGTACAACCTGCCCGCCTGCTCCGCAAAGCACACGGCCTCCCCGGCCGTCAGCGGCCAGGCCGTCGCCCAAGCCATCCGCGCCCGTTGGGCGATACCGCTGACAGGACCGAGCATCAGGCGCCGCGCGCCGTAGTCCGCGTGAGCTTGCCCCGAACAACCCAAGGCTCGCTTCGCCGCAACCGGCGAAACGTGCCGCGGTTCCGCGCCGCGCCGGGCGAGCCGAACAGGATTTTTGAAATCGCAACCATGCAGCCTTCATGGGCTGTCGAAAAGGAAGACAGATTGGCTAAGGAAGAACTCATTGAATTTGGCGGCGTGGTGTCGGAAGCCCTGCCTGACAACCGCTATCGTGTCACGCTGGAAAACGGCGTCGAAATCTGGGCATACGCTTCGGGCAAGATGCAGAAGCACCGCATCCGCATCCTGGCCGGCGACCGTGTCACCCTGGAAATGTCGCCCTATGACCTGACCAAGGGACGCATCAACTTCCGCCACAAGTCCTGAGTTTCTGCACGGCCCCGGCGATACCGCATTCGCGGCTGTCGCCCGCGCCGCGGCCGTTGTGCGCCGACGCGCTGTCACGCCGCTGACACCGCGCCCGGACACACTTGCGGGCTGCCCGACAGGCAGCCCGCTTCCGTTTACGCGCCGCGTGCAGCCTGGCCTGCGCCACCGGCGCGGGCCAGTTGGCGCTTGCACCGGTCAGGCCGCTTCACCATACTCGAAGCACGCTCATTGCCCTGCCCGACATGAACCTGATCCTGTGGCGCCACGCCGAAGCCGAAGACCTCCCCGACGCGCTCAGCCTGAGCCGCCATGCCGACCTGCAGCGCCCGCTGACACGCCGCGGCCGCAAGCAGGCGGAGGTATCCGCCAAATGGCTGCGCGCGCATCTGCCGGCCGACACCCGCGTGCTGTGCAGCCCCGCGCTGCGCACCCGTGAAACGGCGGCCGCGCTGACTGCCGAGGCGGAGGTCGTTGACGCCCTTGCGCCCGGCGCCGACGTCAGCGCGGTGCTTGCCGCCGTCGAGTGGCCGGAACGCCCCGAGCACGTGGTGGTGGTCGGGCACCAGCCCTGGATCGGCCGCGTCGCCAGCCTGCTGCTGGCCGGCTCGGAGATGAACTGGAGCGTGCGCAAGAGCGGCATCTGGTGGCTGACCGGCCGCACCCGCGAAAGCGAGGCGCAGACCGTGCTGCGCGCCGTCATCAACCCCGAATTCCTCTGAGCCCTGCCTCCGGCATGCCAGGTGCCGCCTGACGGCACCTGGCCCATCCTGTCCCGTCAAAATCAGAAATAGCTGATGGCGGGCGGAATCTCCCGTTACTAGAGTGGCCTTGGCGCCTCTTTCGGTGCCAATAGCAGGTGTCACGGAGATTCCCCATGAATGGCCCGGCCGATCGCCACATTGCTGGCGAGGATCGCAACTCACACCCTGACCCGTCGCCCGAAATCGCCCAACCGGCGGCGTTGGCAGGGGACGTCACGGAACCGTCATCCCCGGGTCACGGCACTGTCACCCGCCCTCACTACATTGCATCGCAACAGTTTCGTCACCAAAAGGACATACTGATGCGAGATCTGCCGACGCCCACCCAGCCGCTTTTCGACTCTCTGCCCAATGGCCTTGGTGGCCAGACGGCGCGGAGCCGTCTTCATCGCCAATCAGATACACCGGCACATGAATCGCCTGTTCTCAGCGTGGCGTGGGCGCGCCACCAGGACGAAGTAGTCGAAGCCCAGCGCCTGCGCTACAAGGTCTTTGCCGAGGAAATGGGCGCGCGCCTGACCTCTTCGGTGCCGGAGCTGGACATCGACATGTTCGATGCCTACTGCGACCACCTGATCGTGCGCGACATGGCCACGCTGCGCGTGGTGGGCACCTACCGCGTGCTGCCGCCGCACCAGGCCAAGCGCCTGGGCTGCCTGTACGCGGAATCGGAATTCGACCTGGTGCGCCTGGCCCACCTGCGCCCCAAGATGCTGGAACTGGGCCGCTCCTGTGTGCACCGCGACTACCGTTCGGGCAGCGTCATCATGGCGCTGTGGGGCGGCCTGGGCGAGTACCTGCAGCGCTGGGGCATCGAATCCATGCTGGGCTGCGCCAGCGTGCCGATGAACGACGGCGGCCACTACGCGGCCAGCCTGCACCGGCTGTTCAGCGAGCGCTCGCTGGCGCCGATCGAATACCACGCCTTCCCGCGCGTGCCGCTGCCGGTCGAGGACCTGAACCAGCAGCTGGACGTCGAGCCGCCCGCGCTGATCAAGGGCTACCTGCGCCTGGGCGCGAAGATCTGCGGCCAGCCGGCCTGGGATCCGGACTTCAACGTGGCGGACTTCCTGACGCTGCTGCGCGTGAACGACATGAACCCGCGCTACGCCCGCCACTTCCTCGGCCTGAACAACGGCGCCTGAGCGGCGCCAGGCGCCTGTCAGCGACCGCCGCCCTGGCGGCCGCCCTTCCCCCCTGCGCTCAGTCGTAGATGACCTTGTAGCGCTTGCCAATCCGCTGCCATTCATCAGCCTCCTGCGCCAGGCTGTATTCGATCAGCGGATTGGCCTCGATCCACGCCTGCGGCAAGCGAACGGTGAAGCCTTCGTCCAGCACTTCGGCCAGCTGGCTCACGCGGATATCGGGCAAGGCCACGTCCGAGCGGCGGCGGCACAGCACAAAGGCCAGGCGCAGGCTGAACAGCATGCGCCAGTCGACGAACCTGCCGCTGCCCGACAGCTTGCCGAGCTTGCCCGCATGGCCCAGCAACAGCGTTGCCAGCCGCGCCTGGTCGGTCTTGGAAAAGCCCGGCATGTCGGCATGGGTGGCGATATAGGCCGAATGCTTGTGGTAGCCGCTGTGCGAGATCGTCATGCCGATCTCATGCAGGCTGGCGGCCCAGCCCAGCAGCGCCAGGTTGTCCTCGCGCCGTTCGTTGGCCGGCTCCGGGAACTGTGACAACAGCGTCTGCGCGGCGCGGCGCACGCGGCTGGACTGGGCCCGGTCCACGCCGTAGCGGCGCATGAACTGGTCCACCGTGACGGTGCGCATGTCCTCATGGTGGCTGCGTCCGAGCAGGTCGTACAGCACGCCCAGCCGCAGCGCGCCGTCGGTGACATCCATGCGCTCGATATCGAGCTCGGCAAACACGCCCAGCATGATCGACAAGCCGCCCGGCAGCACCGGGATGCGGTCTGCCTTGAGGCCGGTCAGCTTGACGCGGTTGGTGTTCTCGGCCTTGATCAGCGCGCGCTTGAGGCGCTCCAGCCCTTCGCGCGTGATACCGTGCTCGGCGGTGCTGTCGTTCATGCCATTGAGTTCGATCAGTTCGGCCAGCGCGCGCGCCGTGCCCGACGAGCCGACCGCCTGCTCCCAGCCCGCGGCACGGTACTGGCGCACCAGCACCTGGATCTCGCGGCGCGCGGCCAGCTCGGCCTGCTTCATCGCGTATTCATCGACGTTGCCGCTGGGGAAGAACTGGCGGCTGTGCGATACGCAGCCGATATACAGGCTCTCCATCAGCTTGGACTGGTAGCCGTTGCCGATGATGAACTCGGTCGAGCCGCCGCCGATATCGACCACCAGGCGGTTGCCCTGGCAGGCCGGGGCGTCGTGCGAGGCCCCGAGGTAGATCAGCCGCGCTTCCTCGCGCCCGGCGATCACTTCGATCGGGAAGCCCAGCGCGCTTTCGGCCTCGATCAGGAACTCGGACGCGTTCTTGGCCACGCGCAGTGTATTGGTGGCGACGGCGCGCACCTGGTTGGGCGCGAACTCGCGCAGCCGGTCGCCGAAGCGCCGCAGCGCATCGATGCCGCGGCGCCGCGCGGGCTGGTCCAGGTATTTGTCGGGAGTCAGGCCGGCGGCCAGGCGGACCGGCTCGCGCAGCGCGTCGACCTGGAAGATCTGGCTGGCCGGGCCGTTGGCGGTGGGGGTCTCGTCCACCCGCCCAATCATCAGGCGGAAGCTGTTCGAACCCATGTCGACGGCAGCCAGCAGGCGTGGGGTGTTGTTCATCGTGTGCTAGGAGGGCTGGTTCGCTTTGGCGTTGCGTGGCGCGGCAGGTGCACTCTGGTGCCTGGGCCTGCCGGCGTTCGCGCCCGGAAAAAATATGTCCTTGTCATGTCTGCATCATGACAAAATCAAACTGTCACAAAAGTGACACGATTTTATGAAAAAGTCGCCACATTACCAAAAGAAGGTCATGCTCATGTCGACGACTCCGTCCAGTACGCTGCTCAACCGCGAACTGGGCATCCTGGAATTCAATGCCCGCGTGCTGGCGCAAGCCGCGGACCCGAAAATCCCGCTGCTGGAGCGGCTGAAATTCATCTGCATCGTATCCAGCAACCTGGACGAGTTCTTTGAAATCCGCATGGCGGGCCTGAAGGAACAGATGCGTGACAACGCTTCGGGACTGACGCCGGACGGCCTGTCATTCCAGCAGACCTACCAGCTTGTCACCGAACGCACGCAACGGCTTGTGGCTTCGCAGTATGACATGCTGCAGAACACCATTTTTCCACTACTTGAAAAAGAGGGTGTCTTTTTCCACCTGACCACCACCTGGACCGACGCCCAGCGCGAATGGGCGCGCGAATTCTTCCAGCGCGAGCTGGGGCCGGTGCTGACCCCGATTGCACTGGATCCCGCCCACCCCTTTCCCCGCGTGCTCAACAAGAGCCTGAACTTCGTGGTGGAATTGTCCGGCAAGGACGCCTTCGGCCGCGATGCCGACCTGGCCATCGTGCAGGCGCCGCGCGCGCTGCCGCGCGTGGTGAAGATGCCGGAGAAGCTGTCGGGCTACCCGTACGGCTTCGTGATGCTGTCTTCCTTCATGCAGGGCTTCGTGCATGAGCTGTTCCCTGCGATTGCGGTGCACGGCTGCTACCAGTTCCGCGTCACGCGCAACTCCGACCTGTTCGTCTCGGAAGACGAGATCACCGACCTGCGCGAGGCGCTGCAGGGCGAGCTGCCCACGCGCCATTTCGGCGACACGGTGCGCCTGGAAATCTCGTCGGACACGCCGGCACCGCTGGCGCGCCGGCTGCTGCTGGAATCGGGCCTCGCCGAGCAGGACCTGTATCGCGTTTCCGGTCCGGTGAACCTGGTGCGGCTGATGCAGATCCCCGACATGGTGGACCGGCCCGCGCTGAAGTTCCCGCCGTATGTGCCCGCCCCAGTCAAGGTCTTCTCCGCCGGCGCGTCGATGTTCGACGTGATGCGCCAGCAGGACGTGCTGCTGCACCACCCGTACGAGAGCTTCAGTTCCGTACTCGACCTGCTGCAGCTGGCCGCGGCCGACCCCAACGTGGTCGCGATCAAGCAGACGGTCTATCGCACCGGCAATGAGTCGCTGGTCATGGAAGCGCTGATGACCGCCGCGCGCAACGGCAAGGAAGTGACGGTGGTGGTGGAGCTGCTGGCGCGCTTTGACGAGGAAACCAACATCAACTGGGCCGAGCGCCTGGAATCCGCGGGCGCACACGTGATCTACGGCGTGGTCGGCCACAAGTGCCACGCCAAGATGCTGCTGATCGTGCGGCGCGAGCCCAGCGGCCCCAAGGCCAAGCAGGTCAAGCTGCGGCGCTACGCCCACCTCGGCACCGGCAACTACCATCCGCGCACCGCCCGCCTCTACACCGACTTCGGCCTGCTGACGGCCAACGAAGAGATCTGCGAAGACGTGCACCACGTGTTCCAGCTGCTGACCGGCACCGCCGGCACCATCCGGCTGAACCACCTGTGGCAGTCACCCTTCACCATGCAGAGCAACCTGGTCGACCATATCCGCGCCGAGGCCCGCAACGCGCGCGCCGGCAAGCCCGCGCGCATCATCGCCAAGATGAACGCGCTGCTGGAAGCGTCGATCATCGACGAACTGTACAAGGCCTCGCGCGCGGGAGTGAAGATCGACCTGATCGTGCGCGGCGTGTGCGCGCTGATGCCGGGCGTGCCGGGCATGTCCGAGAACATCTCGGTGCGCTCGATCATCGGCCGCTTCCTGGAACACCACCGGGTCTACTACTTCCACGCCGGCGGCGAAGAGGTGCTGTACCTGTCCAGCGCCGACTGGATGGACCGCAACCTGTTCCGCCGCGTGGAAGTCGCCTTCCCGGTACTGGACAAGGCGCTGAAGGCACGCGTCATCAAGGAAAGCCTGCAGGTGCACCTGCGCGACAACGCCTCGGCGTGGATCATGCAGCCGGACGGCAACTATGCGCGCAAGCAGACGCGCTCGAAGCGTCCGCATGTGAGCCAGAACGACATGCTGGTGATGTTTGGGGGGATGCCCTGAGCGGCTCTATAGTCTCCTGGCGAGCTTGATTTGCCGAGAAGACCATATTTGGACTATATTTAGTCCTCTTATGCATTGCACAGGAGTCCCGCCGTGAAGCTCTCGACCCAGGTCAAACCCATCAGCTATCTGAAGAGCCACGCAGCGGAGATCGTCAAAGACATCTCCGAGTCTGGCGAGCCCATGCTGATTACCCAGAACGGCGAGGCGAAGCTGGTGGTCATGGATGTTCGTGCATACGAACAGCAGGAAGAAACCCTGGCACTCCTGAAGCTGCTCGCGATGGGCAGCCGTGACATCGAGCAGAGCCGCTTCCGCGATGCCGATGATGTCTTTGCCGACCTGGACAAGGAAGACCGCGCGTGAGGGCCGTGTTCCTGGCAGGAGCCGAAGAAGATCTGAAAGACCTTCGCCGCTACGTCATGAAGCGCTTTGGCATGCCGACCTGGCAGGAAACCCTCCGGGCGATCAGGGACTCGGTTCGCAGCATTCAAACCCTGCCACGAAGCGGGTCCATCCCGGAAGAGCTTGCGGACTTGGGGCTGCAGCAGTACCGCCAGGTTATCTCAGGCATGAACCGCATCATCTACGAACTCAGGGACGAAGTTATCTACATCCACATCGTTTGCGACACGCGCCGCGACATGCGGACACTGCTGTCGCGCAGACTTCTACGCATGCTTCCCTGAGGCATGGCATGCAAAACCCCGCCGCGGCGGGGTTTTCCTTTACGGGTCAGGCGGCGCGCCGCGAGGTGTCCGGCGACTGCGGCGGCGCGGTCGGACCGGCGCCTGGCGCCGGCGTGTCCGCGCCCTCCCCGGCCGAACGCAGGCTGCGCTCAAGCGGAAAGATCACGCGGAACACGCTGCCCCGGCCCTCCTCGCTGGTCACGCGCAGGTCCGCATGGTGGCGTGACAGCACGTGCTTGACAATGGCCAGCCCCAGCCCGGTGCCGCCGGTGTCGCGCGAGCGGCTGCGGTCCACGCGGTAGAAGCGCTCGGTCAGCCGGGGAATATGCTCGGGCGCAATGCCCAGGCCGGTATCGGCCACCGAGAACACGGCATGGCCGTCTTCCCAGGCCAGGCGCATGGTGATGCGCCCGCCATCCGGCGTGTAGCGCACCGCATTCGACACCAGGTTGCCCAGCGCCGACAGCAGTTCGGTGTCCGCGCCGCGCACCCCCACGGTCGGGTCGATATCGGCCGAGACCTGGTGCCGTCCCTGCGACAGCGCCTCGGCGTCGTGGGTCAGGTGCGCCACCATGGCACGCATCGGCACGATGTCATTGCCGGGCGGCTGCGCATCGCTTTCCAGCTTGGCCAGCGCCAGCAGGTCTTCGACGATGCTCTGCATGCGCACCGACTGCGACAGCATCATGTCGATGTAGCGGCGCCGGTCGTCCTCCGATACCGGCAGGTCGCGCACGGTCTCCAGGAAGCCGGTCAGCACCGTCAGCGGCGTCTTCAGTTCGTGCGACACGTTGGCAACGAAGTCGCGCCGCATCGCCTCGGTGTTTTCGAGCTTGGTGATGTCCTGCGTGATCACCAGCTTGCGGTTGTCGCCATAGGGCAGGATCTGCACCGCGATCACGCTGTGCTTGTGTTCGCCCATGTCGCGCATCACCAGCGGGTCATCGAAGCGCTGCCGGGTCAGGTAGTGGACGAACTCGGGGCGGCGGATCAGGTGGGTAATGCGCTGGCGCACGTCGCGCCGCGCGTTCAGGCCGAAATGCTGCTCGGCCACGTCGTTGCACCACTCGATCTGGTCGGCGTCGTCCAGCATCAGCACGCCGTTGGGCGAAGCCTGGATGGCCTGGATAAAGCGCGTGTGCTGCTGCTCGACCTGCAGCACCTGGGTGCGCCAGCGCTTGACCAGCCGGTGCAGCCGGTAATACACCTCGCCCCAAAGTCCGAGTGCACTGGGGATCTCGCCGTAGACCGGCGCATCCAGCACCTTCCACAGGCGGTTGATCTGGTACAGGTAGTAGAACAGCAGCCCGAGCAGCGATACGCATGCCAGCGCCAGCGCCGGCACCGGGCCCACGGCCAGGTAAACACCGGCGGACAGCACCAGCAGGCTGATCAGGATGGCCACGGAACGGGCCCAGATGACATTCATGCGCAGGGTTCAGGCTCGCAGCCAGGGAAGGCTGCAGGGTTGCGACGGAGTGTGCCACGAATTCGCCGCGCCCTGCCAGCAGCGTGGGCCATGCTGGCAGGGCGGCACGTCAAGCCGCCCTGCCATGTCCGGCGCGTCAGGCGCCGGGCGTGCGCGCCAGGCGGTAGCCGCTGCCGCGCACGGTTTCGATCATATTGCTGTAGCCGCCGGGGGTGAGCGCGGCGCGCAGGCGCTTGATATGGACGTCGACGGTGCGTTCCTCGACAAAGACATGGTCGCCCCAGACCTGGTCGAGCAGTTGCGAGCGGCTGTGCACGCGTTCCGGATGCGTCATCAGGAAGTGCAGCAGGCGGAACTCGGTCGGACCCAGGTCCAGCTTGATCGCACCGCTGTCGTCCTGGCCGGTGACGCGGTGCGTGGCCGGGTCCAGGCGCAGGCCGTTGATGGCCACCACGTCGTCGGTCAGCTGCGGCGCACGGCGGCGCAGCACGGCCTTGATCCGCGCCAGCAGTTCCTTGGGCGAGAACGGCTTGGTGACGTAGTCGTCGGCGCCGGCCTCAAGCCCCATCACCTTGTCCTGCTCCTCGCCGCGGGCGGTCAGCATGATGATGGGGATCTGGCGGGTGCGGTCGTTGGCTCGCAACTCCTTGGCGAAGTTTGCGCCCGACTTGCCCGGGAGCATCCAGTCGAGCAGCACCAGGTCGGGCAGCACGTCGCTCATCAGCGACAGCGCCTGCTCGGCGTTGTAGGCCCGGATCGGATAGTGCCCCGCGTGCTGCAGGTTCACGGCGATCAGCTCGGCGATCGCCGGTTCGTCTTCGACAACGAGAATACTGCTTGGCATGTGTATTGTTCTCCGTGGGCGGCTGAGTTCAGCTCAGCGCTTCGCGCTCCATGTCCTCGCGCGAGACATGGCGGACGTCCGTCCCCTTGACAATGTAAATGATAAATTCCGCGATGTTCTTGGCGTGATCGCCGATGCGCTCCACCGCCTTGGCGATAAACAGGAAATCCAGCGCGACCGAGATCGTACGCGGGTCTTCCATCATGTACGTGATCAGCTTGCGCACGAAGCCGCGGAATTCCTCGTCAATGGCCTTGTCGTCCTTGACGATGCGCGCCGCCGCCACGGTGTCCAGGCGCGCGAAGGCATCCAGCGCCTGGCGCAGCAGCGAGATCGCCATCTCGCCCGAGAGCTTGACCTCGGCGTAGTTGATGCTGTGCGCTGACGCGTCTTCCATGATGTGCTTGGTGCGCTTGGCGATCTTCTCGGCTTCGTCGCCGGCGCGCTCCAGGTTGGTGATGGTCTTGGAGATGGCCATCACCAGGCGCAGGTCGCGCGCGGTCGGCTGGCGCCGGGCGATGATGTTGCCGCAGTCGGCATCGATCTCGACTTCCAGCGCGTTGAGCTGGATCTCCCGGGCGATGACCTGGTCGGCGGTCTCGCCGTCGAAGTCGGCCAGCGCGCGCATGGCGAGCTCGATCTGCGACTCGACCAGGCCGCCCATCTGCAGCAGCTTGGTGTTGATCGCGTTGAGGTCGGCGTCGAACTGGGTCGACAGGTGCTTGTCTGGCATGGGATTCTCCTGGCCGCTCTTTGTATGCTACGCCTTGCGGTGACGATCGGCCGAATCAACCGAAGCGGCCGGTAATGTAGTCTTCCGTTTCCTTGCGGTGCGGCTTGATGAAGATCTTCTCGGTCTCGCCGAACTCGATCAGCTCGCCCAGGTACATGTAGGCGGTGTAGTCCGAGCAGCGCGCCGCCTGCTGCATGTTGTGAGTGACGATCACGACCGTGTACTCGTCCTTCAGTTCCGCGATCAGCTCTTCGATGCGGCCGGTGGAGATCGGGTCCAGCGCCGAGCACGGCTCGTCCAGCAGCAACACTTCCGGGCGGATGGCAATGCCGCGTGCGATGCACAGGCGCTGCTGCTGGCCGCCGGACAGGCCGTAGCCGGACTGGTGCAGCTTGTCCTTGGCCTCGTTCCACAGCGCCGCCTTGGTCAGCGCCCATTCCACGCGGTCGTCCATCTCCGAGCGCGACAGCTTCTCGAACAGGCGCACGCCGAAGGCGATGTTGTCGTAGATCGACATCGGGAACGGCGTCGGCTTCTGGAACACCATGCCGACCTTGGCGCGCAGGAGCGCGATGTCCTGGCGGGCGGTCAGCAGGTTGTCGCCGTCCATGTTGATCTCACCCTCGGCGCGCTGTTCGGGATACAGCGCATACATCTTGTTGAAGGTGCGCAGCAGCGTCGACTTGCCGCAGCCCGACGGCCCGATAAAGGCCGTGACCTTGCGTTCCGGGATCGACATGTTGATGTCTTTCAGCGCATGGAACTGGCTGTAGTAGAAGTTCAGGTTGCGCACGTCGATCTTGGCGCGTACCGAATCGGGAATGTCGATGACGGTGGAGGTCATTGCGTTTCTCGCTTGCAGTCTTTGGGGCGGGACGGATTACCGGCCGCGCCGCTTATTTCTTGAACAGGATGCGCGCCAGGATATTCAGGGCCAGCACACCGAGCGTAATCAGGAACACACCCGCCCAGGCCAGTTGCTGCCATTCGGTGAACGGGCTCATGGCAAAGCGGAAGATCGTCACTGGCAGGTTGGCCATCGGCTTGTTCAGGTCGCTGGTCCAGAACTGGTTGGACAGCGCGGTGAACAGCAGCGGCGCGGTCTCGCCGGCGATACGGGCCACCGCCAGCAACACCCCGGTCACAATCCCGGCGTAGGATGACTTCACCGTGATCGACAGCACCATCTTCCACTTGGGCGTGCCGAGTGCGAAGGCAGCCTCGCGCAGCGCGTTGGGCACCAGGTTCAGCATGTTCTCGGTGGTGCGCACCACGATCGGCACCTGCAGCAGCGCCAGCGCGCAGATCCCGGCCCAGCCCGAGAAGTGGCCCATGCGGGTCACCACCAGCGCGTAGACAAAGAGGCCGATCACGATCGACGGCGCCGACAGCAGGATGTCGTTGATAAAGCGGATAAAGCTGGCCAGCGGCGAGCTCTTGCCGTACTCGGCCAGGTAGATGCCGGCCAGGATGCCCAGCGGAGTGCCAAACAGCGTGGCCATGCCGACCATCACGAAGCTGCCGAAGATGGCGTTGGCCAGGCCGCCGCCAGCGGTGTTGGGCGCCGGCGTCATCTGCGTGAACAGGTCCAGCGACAGGCCGCCCACGCCCAGCGTGATGGTGGTCCACAGGATCCACGCCAGCCAGAACAGGCCGAAGCCCATCGCCGCCAGCGAGGCGGTCAGTGCGTACAGGTTGGTGCGCCGGCGGCGCGCCTGCAGCCGGGTGCGGATGGCATCCGCGTCGGGGCGGACCGCCGGGATCGATACGGTAGACACGGCTTGACTCGCGCTCATTTGGTTCCCTCATTCTTTGCCAGTCGCAGCAGCAGCAGCTTGGACAGCGCCAGCACCACAAAGGTAATGAAGAACAGGATCAGGCCCAGTTCCATCAGCGCGGCGGTGTGCAGGCCGGCGCCGGCTTCGGCGAACTCGTTGGCCAGCGCCGAGGTGATGCTGTTGCCCGGCGAGAACAGCGAGGCGCTGTCCAGCAGGTTGGTGTTGCCGATCACGAAGGTGACGGCCATGGTCTCGCCCAGCGCGCGGCCCAGTCCGAGCATCACGCCGCCGATAACACCGGCGCGGGTGTAGGGCAACACCACGTTCCACATCACTTCCCAGGTGGTGCAGCCCACGCCGTAGGCGGATTCCTTGAGCAGCACCGGGGTGACTTCAAACACGTCGCGCATCACCGAAGCGATGTACGGGATGATCATGATCGCCAGGATCACGCCCGCGCACAGCAGGCCGATGCCCAGCGGCGCGCCCTGGAACAGCTTGCCGATCACCGGCAGCTGGCCCACCGTGGCGGCCAGGGGCTTCTGGAAATACTCGCCGAAGATCGGCGCGAACACGAGCAGGCCCCACATGCCGTAGACAATCGACGGCACTGCGGCCAGCAGTTCGATGGCGGTGCCCAGCGGGCGGCGCAGCCAGGCCGGCGACAGCTCGGTCAGGAACAGCGCGATGCCGAAGCTCACCGGCACCGCGATGATCAGCGCGATCAGCGAGGTCACGATGGTGCCGTAGATGGGCACCAGCGCGCCATAGACATCGGCGGGAGGATCCCACTCCGCGGTCCACAGGAAGCGCGCGCCGAAAGTCTGGATCGACGGCCAGGCACTGATTGCGAGCGAGACGATGATGCCGCCCAGCAGCAGCAGCGTCACGATCGCGGCGCCCCGCGTCAGGCCGCCGAACAGGATGTCGCCCATGCGGCTCGGGGGCTGGACGTTGCGGATCTCGGAGGGGGTAGTCGCCATGTCGGGAATTCAGGGTGGATCGCCGCTCCCGCCTGGGCGGGAGCCCGGTGTCCGGACCAGTTTCGGGCAGCCCGGCCACCGGCCCCGCACTCACGCGGGGCCGGCGATGCCGTCAGGATCAGTACAGCGCCTTGCCCGAGGCGTCCTTGACGCTGGTCTTCCAGGTCGAACGGATCTGGTTCACAACGTTTTCCGGCAGCGGCACGTAGTCCAGGTCGGCGGCCATGTTGGCGCCGCTCTTGTAGGCCCAGTCGAAGAACTTCAGCACTTCGGCACCCTGCGCGGCCTTTTCCTGGTTCTTGTGGACCAGGATGAAGGTGGCGCCGGCGATCGGCCAGGCTTCCTTGCCCGCCTGGTTGGTCAGGATCTGGTAGTAGGTCTTGCTCCAGTCCGCACCGGCGGCGGCGGCCTTGAAGGCGTCGTCACCCGGCTTGACCACGGCACCCGACGCGTTCTTCATGTTCAGGTGGGTCATCTTGTTCTGCTTGGCATAGGCGTACTCGACATAGCCGATCGCGCCGTTCAGGCGCTGCACGAAGGCGGCCACGCCCTCGTTGCCCTTGCCGCCGGTGCCGCCGCCCGGCCAGTTGACCGTGGTGCCTTCGCCCACCGCGCTCTTCCAGTCCGGGCTGACCTTGGACAGGTAGTTGGTGAAGATGAAGGTCGTGCCCGAACCGTCGGCGCGGCGCACCGGCAGGATGTCCTGGCTCGGCAGCTTGGCCTGCGGATTCAGCGCCTTGATCGCGGGGTCATCCCACTTCTTGATCTTGCCCAGGTAGATGTTGGCCAGCACTTCGCCCGTGATGGTCAGTTCGCCCGGCTTCACGCCCTGCAGGTTGATCACCGGCACCACGCCGCCGATCACGGTCGGGAACTGGACCAGGCCCTGCTTGGCCAGGTCCTCGTCCTTCAGCGGCGCGTCCGAAGCACCGAAATCGACCGTCTTGGCGCCGATCTGCTTGATCCCGCCCGACGAGCCGATGGATTGATAGTTGACCTTGTTACCCGTTGCTTTTTGGTATGCGTCGGCCCACTTGGAATACACGGGCGCCGGGAAAGAAGCGCCTGCACCGGTAATTTCCGCCGCGAACGCAGTACCCGCCACCACCATCGAAACGATGCCTGCCACGGCAGTCTTGACCAGCTTCATATGTCCTCCAGAGAACATTGGTTGGGAATGACAAATTTTTGACAAGACGAACTCTATGCTCCCTATATGACAATTCCGTGACATCTTTAAATCTTCTTGGAACCGGCCTCCAGCAAGGGATCGCCGCTGCCATCCGGCTGTCATGCCGGCGCAATATGACGGCGGTTAATTGCGTTATCGTGTAAAAAAAACGCCGGGACTAACCCGGCGTTCCTGGTCAGGGTGCGGCGTATCAGGCGCCCAAAGCATCCGCCAGCCGCCTGGCCGCGCGCTCGGCCATTTCGGCCTGCTCGGCCTCGACCATCACGCGCACTACAGGTTCGGTGCCGGAGGCACGGATCAGCACCCGGCCGCGGCCCTCCAGCTCAGGCTCGACCGCCGCGCGCGCGGCCTGCAGGCCGGCATGCGACTGCCAGTCGAAGCCCTTCTGCACGCGCACATTGATCAGCGTCTGCGGGAACAGCCTTACGCCCTCGAGCAACTGCGCCAACGTCTTGCCGCTGCGGCGCAGCGCGGCCAGCACCTGCAGCGCCGACACGATCCCGTCGCCGGTGCTGTGGCGGTCCAGGCACAGCAGGTGGCCGGAGCCCTCGCCGCCCAGGGTCCAGCTGCGCTTGTTCAACTCTTCCAGCACATAGCGGTCGCCCACCTTGGCGCGCACGAATTCCACGCCCTGGCGCTTGAGCGCCAGCTCCACCGCCATATTGGTCATCAGCGTGCCCACGGCACCCGGCACCACCTGGCCGGCGGCCTGGCGGTCGCGCACGATCAGATACAGCAGTTCGTCGCCGTTGTAGAGACGGCCGTCGGCATCCACTACCTGCAAGCGGTCGGCGTCGCCGTCAAAGGCCAGGCCCAGGTCGGCGCCATGGGCCTTGACTGCCTCAATCAGCTTGCCCGGCGCGGTGGCGCCGTAGCCGTCGTTGATATTGCGGCCGTCCGGCTGGTTGCCGATCGAAACCACGTCGGCGCCCAGCTCATGGAACACGTGCGGCGCGATGTGGTAGGCCGCGCCATGGGCGCAGTCGACCACCAGCTTCAGGCCGTACAGGTCCTGCTCGTGCGGAAAGGTGCTCTTGCAGAACTCGATATAGCGGCCGGGGGCGTCGTTGATGCGGCGTGCGCGGCCCAGGTCATCGGATGGCGCGCACACCATCGGCTCTTCAATGGCAGCCTCGATCTCCGCCTCGACCTCATCGGGCAGCTTGTCGCCGTCGGCCGAAAAGAACTTGATGCCGTTGTCGTAGTAGGGATTGTGGCTGGCCGAGATCACCACGCCGGCGGACAGCCGCAGCGCCCGCGTCAGGTAGGCGATGCCCGGCGTCGGCAGCGGGCCGGTCAGCAGCACGTGCACGCCGGCCGAGGTAAAGCCGGCTTCCAGCGCCGCTTCCAGCATATAGCCGGAAATGCGCGTGTCCTTGCCGATCAGCACGGTCGGCTTGCCTTGCCCGGTCTTGGCGCCGTGGGCCAGCACCTTGCCGGCCGCATGGCCCAGGCGCATCACGAAGTCCGGCGTGATCGGCGCCTCGCCGACCCTGCCCCGCACGCCATCTGTCCCGAAATACTTGCGTGTCATGCGCTGATTCCCTTTCTGTACTCTGATCGTTGTTCTGTCTGCAGTGGCCGCGGCTGGTTCAGGCCGCGCCAACGGACTCGTTGCGCACCGCCCACCAGGTCTTCACGGCATCCACCGTCTGTTCCACATCATGCACGCGCACGATAAATGCTCCGCGCTCCAGCGCACACACCGCGGCGGCAATGCTGGCCGCAACACGCTGCTGCGGCGGCCGGCCACCGAGGACCGCGCCCAGCGTGGACTTGCGCGAAATGCCCGCCAGCACCGGCAGGCCCTCCAGCGCCAGCCGCGGCAGTTGGCCGAGCAGGCGCAGATTATGATCGGGTGTCTTGCCGAAGCCAAACCCCGGATCGAGGGATATGCGCGCATCGTCGATACCGGCAGCGCGCAGCACGGCAATGCGCTCGGCAAGGAACCCGGCCACCTCGGCGACCACGTCATCGTAGTGCGGGTCTTCCTGCATGGTCTGCGGATCGCGCTGCATATGCATCACGCACAGGCCCGCCTGCCCTGCCGCCACGGCCTCGACCGCGCCCGGCATGCGGAAACCCCAGATATCGTTGATGAGATCGGCTCCGGCCGCAAGTGCGGCGCGCATGACCTCGGGCTTGTAGGTATCGACCGACAGCGGCTTGCCGCAGTCGCGCAGCGCTTCCACCACCGGGATCACGCGCGCCAGTTCGTCTTCCAGCGGCAGCGCCGCCGAACCGGGCCGGCTGGATTCCCCGCCGATGTCGATGATGTCCACGCCCTCGGTGATCATCTGCCCGGCATGGCGCAGCGCCGCGTCCCGGCTGGCGTGCTGGCCGCCATCGGAGAAGGAATCGGGCGTGACGTTGAGGATGCCCATCACCAGCGGGCGCTGGTCCAGGGCAAAGCGAAAACGGCCGCACTGGAAATACCGGGTCTGAGAAGTCTGCTGCAAGGTAGGAATGCTTGAATCCATCCGGACGCGACGGATGCCGCGCAAAAGGAAAAGCCGGTGCACCAGGCACCGGCTTCAGGGACAGGCACTACACAGCCATCACTACGGCGTCGTCAGTGGACGAGCCAGGATCAGGCCGTGGCGGGCGCGTTGGTCGGCGCCACCGGCGAGCCGCCCGGAGGCGTGCTGCCGCCGCCGTTCTGGCCCGACGCACTGCGCGGCGGACGCGGCGGCTTGCCGGCCATGATGTCGTTGACCTGGTCGGCATCAATGGTTTCCCATTCCATCAGCGCGTTGGTCATGGCTTCGACCTTATCGCGGTTCTCTTCGAGCAGGCGCTTGGCCAACGCATATTGCTCGTCGATGATGCGGCGGATCTCGGCGTCGACCTTCTGCTGCGTGGCTTCCGACACGGTCTTCGACGACAGCTTGCCGAACATGCCATCCTGCTCGGTATCCACGTAGACCATGGCGCCGAGCGAATCGCTCATGCCGAAGCGGGTCACCATATCGCGGGCGATCTTGGTGGCGCGCTCGAAGTCGTTGGAAGCGCCGGTGCTCATGGCGTTGAGGAAGACCTCTTCCGCCGCGCGGCCGCCGAAGAGAATGGCGACCTCTTCCAGCATGCTGTCCTTGTACTTCGAATACTTGTCATGCTCCGGCAGCTGCCAGGTCACGCCCAGCGCCCAGCCGCGCGGCATGATGGTGACCTTGTGCACCGGGTCGGCCTTGGGCAGCAGCTTGGCCACCACCGCATGGCCGGACTCGTGGTAAGCCGTGGCCCGGCGCTCTTCTTCGCGCATGACCGTCGACTTGCGCTCCGGACCCATGTAGATCTTGTCCTTGGCATCCTCGAAGTCCTGCATGTCGACCACGCGCTTGCTCCGGCGGGCGGCAAACAGTGCAGCTTCGTTGACCAGGTTGGCCAGGTCCGCGCCCGAGAAGCCCGGGGTGCCGCGCGCGATGATCGAGGCGTCGACATCGTTGCCGATCGGCACCTTGCGCATATGGACCTTCAGGATCTGCTCGCGGCCGCGGATGTCCGGCAGGCCCACGTAGACCTGGCGGTCGAAACGGCCCGGACGCAGCAGCGCCTTGTCCAGCACGTCGGCACGGTTGGTCGCGGCAATCACAATCACGCCCGAGTTGGCCTCGAAGCCATCCATCTCGACCAGCATCTGGTTCAGGGTCTGCTCGCGCTCGTCGTTGCCGCCGCCCATGCCGGCGCCACGATGGCGGCCGACCGCGTCGATTTCATCGATGAACACGATGCAAGGGGCCTGCTTCTTGGCGTTCTCGAACATGTCGCGCACGCGGGCCGCGCCCACGCCGACGAACATTTCCACGAAGTCAGAACCCGAGATGCTGAAAAACGGCACCTTGGCTTCGCCGGCGATGGCACGCGCCAGCAGCGTCTTGCCGGTACCCGGAGGGCCAACCAGCAGCACGCCGCGCGGGATGCGGCCGCCCAGCTTCTGGAATTTCTGCGGGTCTTTCAGGAAGTCGACCAGCTCGACCACTTCTTCCTTGGACTCGTCGCAGCCGGCCACGTCCTGGAACGTGACGGCGTTCTGGTTCTCGTCGATCAGGCGCGCACGCGACTTGCCGAATGAGAAAGCGCCGCCTTTGCCGCCACCCTGCATCTGACGCATCATGTAGAACCAGAACACAATGATCAGCAGGGTCGGCCCGAGGTAATACAGGGCCTGGACCAGCACGTTGGGTTCGTCGTCCGCCTTGCCGGTCACCTGGACGCCGTACTTCATCAGGTCGCCGACCATCCAGATGTCGCCCGGCGAGATGATGGTGTACTTGGCGCCTTCCTTGGGCGAGACCACCAGGTTGCGGCCCTGCACGTCGACACGCGACACCTTGCCGTTCTTGGCGTCATCCATGAACTGCGAATAGGTGACGCTGTCCTGCGCACGGGGCTTGTCGAACTGCTTGAAGACGGTAAACAGCACCAGCGCGATCACGAGCCAGATTGCCGCCTTTTGAAACAGGTTGTTATTCAAGGCCGAACTCCTTTGCAATTGCCTTGCCAACGGATAGCTGCATTGTAATGCAGCGCCCGCCCTCGGGGGGAAACAGAGAAACTATGATGCCGATAGCACCGGGTGGGGCACTTTCCACGCTTCTTTTTTCGCCCTGGCTTGTATCGAGACCGGTCAATCCACTGCCTTGAGGTAGCGCCCAAGGATGAAGGTTTCGGAAGACTTGTCGCGAGACGCCTTGGGCTTGCGTTTCGCAACCACTTTGAAATGCCGCTTGAACTTTTCCACAATCTGGCTGTAGCCGCTCCCGTGGAAGCACTTTACCAGCAATGCCCCCTCAGGCTTGAGGTGGGCCTGCGCAAATTCCAGCGCCAGGTCGCACAGGTACTCGATCCGTGCTGCATCGGCGAAGGCTACACCGGACAAATTGGGGGCCATATCGGACAAAACAAGGTCAATCTTGTTACCGCCGGAGGCGTCCAGCACCACACTTTCCAGTTCGCGGAAGACCGATTCCTCGCGGAAGTCACCCTGGATGAAAGTGACGTCGGCGACGGGTTCCATCGGCAGCAGGTCGATCGCGACCACGGCGCCATCGATCCTGCCGTCCTTGGCGCGGGGCGAGTCCGCCAGCTTGTTGCGGGCGTACTGGCTCCAGCTGCCCGGCGCCGCGCCCAGGTCGACGATCACCTGCCCTGGGCGGATCAGCTTGTCCTGCTCGTCGATCTCCTTGAGCTTGTAGGCCGCGCGGGCGCGATAGCCCTCGCGCTGGGCCATTTTCACGTACGGATCGTTGATGTGGTCGTGCAGCCACGAATGATTGAACTTGTTTTTTGCCATGCCAGTTACCAGCCTGTTCCCTGCCCCCGCCCGCCGGTCAATGCCGCCCGCGAAGGTTTTCCTACTGTTTTGATGATTTTGCTGCCCGACAGTGCCGGATTGACGGATAATACGCGCCAATCCGCATCCCGACCGCCGGCTCGCCTTATCAGCTGCCGGCTTGCCGCCTCCGGGCGGCCGTCGGCAGCCTGTCCTTGCCCGACCCGCCGTGTCACGACCGGCGCGGGCTGCAGCGCCCGATTTCCAGCGCCCAGCGCTCTATCACTATTTCAAGCGCCTAATAATCAGCGCCAACCTATGCCCGCTCTACAACTAGTCCCTGCCCAGCGCTCTGACCTGCGCTCCCGTGCCCATGCCCTGAACCCGGTCGTGATGGTCGGCGCCGAAGGCCTGACCCGTGCCGTACTGGCCGAGATCGACCGCAGCCTGGCCGCCCACGACCTGATCAAGATCCGCGTGTTCGGCGACGATCGCGACGCGCGCATCGCCATCTACGAGGAAATCTGCGACCAGCTCAGCGCCGCGCCGATCCAGCATATCGGCAAGCTGCTGGTGGTCTGGCGTCCGGGCGAAGCGCGCCTGAAGGAAAACCAGGCCGAAGACCTGGGCCGCCACACCCCCGCCCGCCGTGGCGGCGCGGCCCCGCGCACGGTGACGGTCAAGAAGCCCAGCGCTGCGCCGAACCGCCGTCCGACCCGCAAGGAAGTCACGGTGCTTGGCAACGAGCGCGTCACCGCCGGCGGCAATGTGAAGCGTTCGCGCGCACGCCCGACCAGCCAGAAGAAGAAGGCGCTGGGCTAAGCACTGTCAGCTGAAGCATGACGGGGTCGCCGCCAGGCGCCCCCGATGCCGGCACGCCACGCCTGTGGCCGTGCCGGCGGCCGGTCTCACTCCCCGGCCGAACGTGGCGCCGAAGCGCGCCACACCAGCACCAGCGCCAGCAGGCTTTGCAGCAGGTAGAAGGCGCTCGACACGCCGTGCAGCATGCCGAACTGCGCCTTGTAAGGCGATTCCGAAACGCCGACGCCCAGCGCCAGCGCCTTTTCCTTCATGCCCGCCATGAACGGCTGGGTGCCGAAGTAGCCCGCCAGCACGCAGCACAGCATGCCCAGCACCAGCCAGCGCAGGCCGCGATAGCGGTGGGCGCCGCGCCGGATCATCACGTTGCACAGCACCAGCTGCAGCACGCCGATGGTGACCCCGACGATAGCTTCAGTATGGAACAGGTGCCCGGCGATCATGCCCGCCATCTCGCGGCTGGGCAGCACCGAAAACAACGTCGGCGCCACCATGTAGCCGACGGTCCAGAGGCTGCCCGCCCACACCACCGTCAGCAGCAGGAAGATGCGGTGCGGCAGCGGCGGCAGATTGTTATAGGAATTGGAGAACACGTGCCGGTCTTTCCGGGGGCCGGGCCAGGTGCAAGCCTGCCGGCCGGGCCGGCGTCAGATATAGCGTACGGTAATGACTTCGTACTCGCGCTCGCCGCCAGGGGCCAGCACGATTGCGACGTCGCCTTCGAACTTGCCGATCAGCGCGCGCGCGATCGGCGAGCTGACCGAGATCTTGCCGACGTCGATGTCGGCCTCGTCATCGCCCACGATCTGGTAGCTGACGGGACTGCCGGACTCCAGGTCTTCCAGGTCCACGGTCGCGCCAAAGACGATGCGGCCGTCGGTATCCAGCTGGGTCGGGTCGATGATCTGCGCGGCCGACAGCTTGGCCTCCACTTCCAGGATGCGGCCTTCGATAAAGCCCTGTTTTTCCTTGGCGGCGTCGTATTCGGCGTTTTCAGACAGGTCGCCCTGTGCGCGGGCTTCCGAGATCGCATTGATCACCGCCGGACGCTCGACAGCCTTCAGGCGCTGCAGCTCCTCCTTCAGGAGCTCTGCGCCACGCTTGGTAATCGGAATGGTGCTCATGTCTTCGTTCAACAAAAAAATGAGCCGCAGCGGAGCTGGAGCCATCCCTGGCAAATGCTGCCAGGGCACTTCCGCTCAACCGCGGCTTTCAGACAGGACCGAATGCGGGCACGCCGCATCGATCGACGAATTTGACGTAGTTTAGGCCAGGAAGCCCGCCGGCAGCAACTCCGGCGGGCTTCCTGGCCTTGACCGGGCGCAACGCGCCCGGTCAGTGGCGATGTGCCGCTTGCCTTACGTACGGGGCTTCAGGCCAGCGAGGCGTGCAGGCTCTGCAGGTCGTAGACCTCCAGGCTCTGCATGTGCTTCAGGCCCTCCACCGCGGCGCGGGCGCCGGCGATGGTGGTGTAGTAAGGAATGCGGTGGGCCAGCGCCGAGGTACGGATCGAGCGCGAATCGGCAATCGCGGTGCGGGTTTCGTCCACGGTGGTGAACACCAGCGCCAGTTCGCCGTTCTTGATCATGTCCACGATATGCGGACGGCCGTCCTTGACCTTGTTGACCGTCTTGACCGGGATACCGGCGGCCTCGATGGCCGAGGCGGTGCCGCGGGTGGCAACGATCGGGTAGCCCATGTCGTGCAGCATGCGGGCCACGCCAACGGCGCGCGGCTTGTCGCTGTCCTTCACGGTGATCAGCACGGTGCCCTTTTCCGGCAGGCGCGAGCCCGCGGCCAGCTGGCTCTTGAACAGCGCCTCGCCGAAGGTCTTGCCCACGCCCATCACTTCGCCGGTCGAGCGCATTTCAGGTCCGAGGACCGGATCGACGCCGGGGAACTTGTTGAACGGGAACACCGCTTCCTTGACGCTGAAGTACGGCGGGATGACCTCTTCGCCGATGCCCTGCTCGTCCAGCGACTGGCCAGCCATGCAGCGCGCGGCGATCTTGGCCAGCTGCAAGCCGGTGGCCTTGGACACGTACGGCACGGTACGCGAGGCGCGCGGGTTCACTTCCAGCACGTAGACGGTGTCGACGCCGTTGTTCTGCTGGATCGCGAACTGCACGTTCATCAGGCCGACCACGTTCAGCGCGCGGGCCATCGCGGCAGTCTGGCGCTTCAGTTCGGCCACGGTCTCGGCCGACAGCGAGTACGGCGGCAACGAGCAGGCGGAGTCGCCCGAGTGCACGCCAGCCTGCTCGATGTGCTCCATCACGCCGCCGATGAACACGCGCTTGCCGTCGCACAGGGCGTCGACGTCGCACTCGATGGCGTCGTTCAGGAAGCGGTCCAGCAGCACCGGGGAGTCGTTCGAGACCTTGACGGCCTCGCGCATATAGCGCTCGAGGTCGCGCGGCTCATGCACGATTTCCATGGCGCGGCCGCCCAGCACGTACGACGGGCGCACCACCAGCGGGTAGCCGATCTCTTCGGCCAGGCGCAGCGCTTCGTCCTCGGCACGCGCGGTGCGGTTGGGCGGCTGGCGCAGGCCCAGCTCCTGCAGCAGCTTCTGGAAGCGCTCGCGGTCTTCGGCCGCGTCGATCATGTCGGGGCTGGTGCCGATGATGGGCACGCCGTTGGCTTCCAGGTCCAGCGCCAGCTTCAGCGGGGTCTGGCCGCCGTACTGCACGATCACGCCGACCGGCTTCTCGATCGCGACGATCTCCAGCACGTCTTCCAGCGTCAGCGGCTCGAAGTACAGGCGGTCCGAGGTGTCATAGTCGGTCGACACGGTTTCCGGGTTGCAGTTGACCATGATGGTCTCGTACCCGTCTTCGCGCAGTGCCAGCGCGGCGTGCACGCAGCAGTAGTCGAACTCGATGCCCTGGCCGATCCGGTTCGGGCCGCCGCCCAGGACCATGATCTTCTTCTTGTCGGTCGGCTGCGCCTCGCACTCGCCATGCTCGGCCTCGTAGGTCGAGTACATGTAGGCGGTGTTGGTGGCGAACTCGGCCGCGCAGGTGTCCACGCGCTTGTAGACCGGGCGCACGTTCTGGGCGATGCGCGCTTCGCGCACGGCCTTGGCGTCGGTCTTCAGCAGCCTGGCCAGGCGGCGGTCGGAGAAGCCCTTCTGCTTCAGGAAGCGCAGCTCGGCGGTCGACAGGCTGTCCAGCGTGCGCGACTTGACCAGCCCTTCGGTCTTGACGATGTCTTCGATCTGGGCCAGGAACCAGGGGTCGATGTCGGTCTCGGCATAGACCTCTTCCAGCGACATGCCCAGGCGGAACGCGTCGCCGACGTACCAGATGCGGTCGGGGCCGGCTTCGCCGATTTCCTCGACGACCTCATCACGGTCCGACGACTTTTCGTCCAGGCCGTCCACGCCCACTTCCAGGCCGCGCAGGGCCTTCTGGAACGATTCCTGGAAGGTGCGGCCCATGGCCATCACCTCGCCCACCGACTTCATCTGGGTGGTCAGGTGGCTGTCGGCCTGCGGGAATTTCTCAAACGCGAAGCGCGGCACCTTGGTGACCACGTAGTCGATCGATGGCTCGAACGAAGCCGGGGTCGCGCCGCCGGTGATCTCGTTCTTCAGCTCGTCCAGCGTGTAGCCCACGGCCAGCTTGGCCGCGACCTTGGCGATCGGGAAGCCGGTGGCCTTGGAGGCCAGCGCCGACGAACGCGACACGCGCGGGTTCATCTCGATGACGATCATGCGACCGTCCTTCGGGTTGATCGAGAACTGCACGTTGGAGCCGCCGGTGTCGACGCCGATCTCGCGCAGCACGGCCAGCGAGGCGTTGCGCAGGATCTGGTATTCCTTGTCGGTCAGGGTCTGGGCCGGGGCCACGGTGATCGAGTCGCCGGTGTGAATGCCCATCGGGTCCAGGTTCTCGATCGAGCAGATGATGATGCAGTTGTCCTTCTTGTCGCGGACCACTTCCATCTCATACTCTTTCCAGCCCAGCAGCGATTCTTCGATCAGCAGCTCGCGCGTCGGCGACAGGTCCAGGCCGCGCTTGCAGATCTCTTCGAACTCTTCGCGGTTGTAGGCGATGCCGCCGCCGCTGCCGCCCAGCGTGAACGACGGGCGGATCACGATTGGGTAGCCGCCGGAGCCGGTTTCCTGGGCAATGCGCGACTGCACGGCCATGGCTTCGTCCATCGAGTGGGCGATGCCCGACTTGGCCGAACCCAGACCGATCTTGGTCATGGCGTCCTTGAACTTCTGGCGGTCCTCGGCCTTGTCGATGGCTTCGGGCGACGCGCCGATCAGTTCCACCTTGTACTTGTCCAGCACGCCGTGGCGATGCAGGTCCAGTGCGCAGTTCAGCGCGGTCTGGCCGCCCATGGTCGGCAGGATCGCATCAGGGCGTTCCTTCTCGATGATGCGCTCGACCACTTCCCAGGTGATCGGCTCGATGTAGGTCACATCGGCCGTATTGGGATCGGTCATGATGGTCGCCGGGTTCGAGTTGACCAGGATGACCTTGAAGCCTTCCTCGCGCAGCGCCTTGCAGGCCTGGGCGCCGGAGTAATCGAACTCGCACGCCTGGCCGATGATGATGGGGCCCGCGCCGATGATCAGGATGCTCTTGATGTCTGTGCGTTTTGGCATTGCACGCTCTCTTTATGGGCCGGCCCGCCTTGCCTGCGGACCGCGCCGGTAATCAGGGAATCCGTCAGGATTCAAAAATATCGTCTTGCTCAGTTCATCGTGGCTGTCGCCAGCTTGGCGCCGAAGCCGATGAACATCGCGCCTACCCCGCTGGCCATGCCGGCCGACAGCCTGCGGCGGCGCCGGAACGCTTCGGCCAGCTTCGCACCCACGAAGATGATCGTGGTCAGGTAGGCAAAACTGAAGAACTGGCAGACCACACCCAGCGCGGCGAACGACAGTACCGGGTAAGCAAAGGCCGGGTCGACGAACTGGATGAAGAACGAGATGAAGAACAGGATCGCCTTCGGGTTCAGCAGGCTGATCAGCAGCGCCTTGTGGAACGGGTCGGACTGGTCCGGCATGGGCGCGCTCGCCGTGGCCGCCGCAGCTTCGCCGCGCGCCGCCCAGTTGCGCAGCGCGCCGCGCAGCATGTTGAAACCAATCCACGCCAGGTAGGCCGCGCCGATGTACTTCACCACGTAGAACAGCGCCGGGCTGGCCTTGAGCAGCGAGGCCACGCCCGCCGCCGACAGCACCATCAGCACGAAGTCGCCCAGGAACACCCCGCACGCGCCCTTGTAGCCGGCGCGCACGCCGCGCTGCGCCGCCACCGACAGCACGTACATCGAGTTCGGCCCCGGCAGCAGCACGATAAAGATCGTGCCCAGCACATAGGTCCAGAAATCGGTGATGCCGAAAGCGGTATGCATGAAGGCGTTCATGGGATGTCCCTGTGTCTGCACTGTTCCCGGCTGCGCTTACTTGCGCGCGTCGGTCATCAGCTGGATAAAGCGGTCGAACAAGTAAGCCACGTCGTTCGGGCCGGGCGAGGCTTCCGGGTGACCCTGGAAGCAGAAGGCCGGCTTGTCGGTCAGCGCGAAACCCTGCAGCGAACCGTCGAACAGCGACTTGTGCGTGACGCGCACGTTCGACGGCAGCGTGTCCGCGTCCACCGCGAAGCCATGGTTCTGCGACGTGATCACCACGCGGCCATCGTCCAGGTCCTTGACCGGGTGGTTGGCGCCGTGGTGGCCGAACTTCATCTTCAGGGTCTTGGCGCCGACGGCCAGGGCCATGATCTGGTGGCCCAGGCAGATGCCGAAGGTCGGGATGCCGCGCTCGATGAACTCGCGCGTGGCGGCGATGGCGTAGTCGCACGGCTCGGGGTCGCCGGGGCCGTTGGACAGGAACACGCCGTCCGGATTCAGCGCCAGCGCGTCGGCGGCGCTTGCCTGGGCAGGCAGCACCGTCACCTTGCAGCCGCGCTCGGCCAGCATGCGCAGGATGTTGTACTTGACGCCGTAGTCAAAGGCGACCACGTGGAACTGCGGCTTGTCCTGCTTGCCGTAGCCTTCGCCCAGCTTCCATTCGGTCTGGGTCCACTCATACGGTTCCTTGACCGAGACCACCTTGGCCAGGTCCATGCCGGCCAGGCCGGGGAACGAGCGGGCCAGGTCGATGGCCTTCTGGACATTGTCTTCGCCGGCCAGGATGCAGCCGTTCTGGGCACCCTTTTCGCGCAGGATACGCGTCAGCTTGCGCGTATCGATGCCGGCGATGGCCACCACCTTTTCCTGCTTCAGGTAGTGGGCAAGGGTGTGCTCCTTGCGGAAGTTCGAGGCCAGGATCGGCAGATCCTTGATGATCAGGCCGGCGGCATGGACTTTCGTGGCTTCGACATCCTCGGGATTGACCCCGTAGTTACCAATATGCGGATACGTCAGCGTGACGATCTGCCGGGAGTAACTCGGGTCGGTGAGGATTTCCTGGTAACCGGTGATGGCAGTGTTGAACACCACTTCACCGATGGTATGGCCGGAAGCGCCAATGGAATAGCCACGAAAGACCGTGCCGTCTGCTAGCGCGAGAATGGCGGACGGAAAAGACGGTAACACGGGTAGGCTCCTGCTGGACTCACCCCGTGACCGACCAATCGACGCCTCGTGCCTCCCAGGCTGGATCCGTGACGGCGGCAGCGGCATTGCGCCGATGCGGTCGGATCCGGTTTGCGACATGCACCTTGCATCACATTGAATGCGGACAGCAAAGGCGGCGCGGCTGGGGGCGGCGGAAGGTGGAAAGCGGTAGGCGCTAGGGTGAAGGGTTCTGAAAGCGAAACTTTCGAATTATATCCCGCGCCACCCAATTTCTCAAGTTTTCAAGGACTTGCACGCGGCAGGCGGCGGCGTCACCACGCCGCCGGCCACCTTCCTGCCCTGTGCCTGCTACGTTACGCCTGCGGCGGTACGACCGCCGTGACCTCGATTTCCAACTTGGCGCGCGGCTCCACCAGGTCCGCGACCTCGACCGCCGTCATCGCCGGGAAGTGGCGGCCGATGATGGCCCGGTAATGCTGGCCGATCGCCCCGTAGGCGCCGACATATTCCGCCTTGTCCTTCACATACCAGGTCATGCGCACGATATGCTCAGGCAGCGCGTCGCCGGCCGCCAGCACGGCAACCACGTTGCGCAGCGCCTGCGCCACCTGGAGGCCGAAGTCGTCGGTCTCGAATTCACATTTGCCGGTCCAGCCGATCTGGCCGCTGACGAAAAGGAGGCGGCTGCCGACCTGCATTTCGGTCATGGTGCCGTTGGCGTAGCCACGCGGGGGCGCCCAGTCGGGCGGCTGCAGGATCTTCATGGTGCTTCTTCCTGTTGATATCTGGATAAGTGGATGGAATTCCTGGATTCAGGCCGTATCGACCAGGTAGGCCGACATGGCCTCGCGCACGGCATCTGGCAACGGCTGCGGAGCAATCGAGCCGGTATCGACGCAGACCAGCCGCTGCGTCACTTCCATGCGGGTATCGTCATGCGGGCCGGCGAAGCGGATCGCGAGGGTAAAGCTGGACTGGCCCAGCTTCAGCACGCGCAGCTCGCGCGTCAGCACCTCGCCCAGCCGGCTGGGCGCCAGGAAGCGGCACTCCAGCTCGGCGGTCGGCACGCCGGCGCGGCCCTCGCCATGCATGGCATCGAAGGGCCAGCCCAGCGCCTCGCCGAACCAGTCTTCGATCAGGTCGTTGAGCATCTCGAAATAGCGCGGGTAGAACACGATGCCCGCAGCGTCGCAGTGCTTGAAGCGCACCAGCACGGTGTTGCGGAAGACGTGGCTCATGGCTTCCCCGCGCCGTTGTTGTTACCGCCAGTGCCGCCATTGCCCTGCTCCGCCATCTGGCGCAGCCGGAAGCGCTGCAGCTTGCCGGTCTCGGTGCGCGGCAGCGCCGGCACGAACACGATGCGGCGCGGGTACTTGTAGGGCGCGATCTGGCGCTTGACGTAATCCTGCAGCGCGGTGCGGGTGGCGTCGTCCGCTGCCACGCCCTCGCGCAGCACCACATATGCCATCACCACCTGGCCGCGCCCGTCGTCTGGCGCGCCGACCACGCCGCATTCGGCCACCGCCTCGTGCTGCATCAGCGCGCTCTCCACCTCCGGCCCGGCGATGTTGTAGCCGGCCGAGATGATCATGTCGTCCGAGCGCGCCTGGTAGAAGTAGTAGCCGTCCTCGTCGACGAAAAAGGTATCGCCCGGCAGGTTCCAGCCCGCCTTCACATAGTTGGACTGGCGCGGATCGTCCAGGTAGCGGCAGCCGGTCGGCCCCTGCACCGCCAGCTTGCCGACCTGTCCCGGCGGCAAGGGCTGCATGTTCTCGTCGACGATCTGCGCGACATAGCCCGGCACCACCCGCCCGATCGCGCCCGGCTTGACCTCGGCGCCGGCGCTGGAGATAAAGATATGCATCATCTCCGTGCCGCCGATGCCGTCGGTCATCTCGATGCCGGTGGCCGCCTTCCAGCTCTGGCGCGTGGCGTCCGGCAGGGCTTCGCCGGCCGACACGCTCTGCTTCAGGCTGGTCAGGTCATAGCGCGGCGCCAGCGTTGCCATCTGCCGGTAGAAGGTCGGGGCGGTAAACACAATGGTGGCGCGGAAATCCTGGATCAGCCCGAGCAGCGTCTCTGGCGTCAGCTTCTCGGCCAGCACGGCGCTGGCGCCGATGCGCAGCGGGAAACACAGCATGCCGCCCAGCCCGAAGGTGAACGCGATCGGCGGCGTGCCGCAGAACACGTCGTCGGCCTGCGGGCGCAGCACGTGGCGCGGGAACAGGTCGCACATCGCCAGCACGTCGCGATGGAAGTGCATGGTGCCCTTGGGCTGGCCGGTGGTGCCGCTGGTAAAGGCGATCAGGCAGACATCGTCGCTGGCGGTGTCGCAGGCCTCGAAGGCATCCGGCTTGCCCGCCATCGCCGCCTCCAGCGAACCCTCGCCTTCACCGTTGAAATACAGTGCGCGCGCCAGGCTCGGGCAGTGGAATTCGCCGCCCGCCTGCTGGTTGGCGTCGAGTTCCTCGCGCAGCCGCGCATCGCACAGCGCGGCGCCAACCTGGGCCTTGTCAATGATCTGCTTCAGTTCCTTGGCGCGCAGCAGCGGCATGGTCGGCACAGCGACCAGGCCCGCCTTGAGCGTGGCCAGCCAGCTGGCGGCCATCATCAGGTTGTTGGGCCCGCGCAGCAGCACGCGGCTGCCGGGCACCAGTTGCATGTCCTCGACCAGCACATGGGCGATGCGGTTCACCAGCGCCGCCAGCTGCGCATACGTGACCGTCTCGACCTGTCCGTCGCGGCGATGGCGGATGGCGATGCGCTCGCCGCGGCCTTCGCGCACGTGGCGGTCTACCAGCTCCACCGCGGCATTCATCCGCTCCGGGTAGTCGGTATCGGCATTGAAGCGGAACACCGGCCACATATCGGGCGGCGGCAGGCGGTCGCGCGCGAAGGTGTCGAGGTGGGCTGTGGTCGCCATGGCTTGTCTCCTGTCTGCTCTGTATCGGTACGGCAGTTCGTGGGTAGCTCGCGGGCGCGTCAGGCTTTGCGCCCGGCCAGCGTCTCGCGCGCGATGATCAGCTTCTGCACTTCGGTGGCGCCTTCATAGATGCGCAGCGAGCGGATCTCGCGGTACAGGCTTTCCACCCGCGTGCCGACCTTGACGCCAAGGCCACCGAACATCTGCACCGCACGGTCGATCACCTGCTGCGCGTTCTCGGTCGCCACCATCTTGGCCATGGCCGCCTCGCGCGTGGTGCGCTGGCCCTTGACATCGCGCAGCCATGCCGCGCGGTAGGTCAGCAGCGCCGCGGCATCGATCGCGGTGGCCATATCGCCGATGGCGGCCTGCGTCAGCTGCAGGTCGGCCAGCACGCCACCGAACATCGGGCGCGCGCAGGCGCGCGCCAGTGCATCGTCCAGCGCGGCGCGGCCAAAGCCCAGCGCCGCCGCCGCGACCGAGGCACGGAAGATGTCCAGCGTCATCATCGCCACCTTGAAGCCCTGCCCCGCTTCGCCCAGCCGGTTGCCCACGGGCACGCGGCAGTTGTCGAAACGCAGCGTGGCGAGCGGGTGCGGCGCCATCACGTCGATGCGCTCGGCGATGGTCAGGCCCGGCGTATCGGCGTCCACCACAAAGGCGGAGATGCCGCGTGCGCCGGGCGCCTCGCCGGTTCGCACGAACACGCAGTAGAAGTCGGCAATGCCGCCGTTGGAAATCCAGGTCTTGGCGCCGTCGATCACATAGTGGCTGCCGTCGTCCGACAGCCGTGCGCTGCATTGCATGGCGGCGACATCGGAACCGGCCTCCGGCTCGGACAGCGCAAACGCGGCAATCGCCTCGCCGCGGGCCACGCGCGGCAGGTAATGCGCGCGCAGCGCATCGCTGCCGGCCAGCGAGATCGCGCCCGAGCCCAGCCCCTGCATGGCAAAGGCAAAATCGGCCAGGCCGTCATGGCGCGCCAGGGTCTCGCGCAGCAGGCACAGCGAGCGCGAATCCAGCGCCGGCAGCGCGCCGCCGTGCGCGGCCGGCACGCAGTAGCGCAGCCAGCCGGCCTCGCCCAGCTGGCGCACCAGTGCGCGGCAGGCGGCGTCGGTATCGCTGTGGTCGACATGGAGGTGTTGCGCGCACCAGGCGTCCAGTTCGCGCTCCAGTGTGCGGTGCGCGTCGTCGAACAGCGGCAGGTCGAGATAGGTCTTGTCGGACATGGCGGTTCAGTCCCCTTCGAACACCGGCTTCGTCTTGGCGACGAAGGCCTCGTAGGCGCGGCGGAAGTCGCGCGTCTGCATGCAGATGGCCTGGGCTTCAGCCTCGGCCTCGATGGCCTCGTCCAGCCCCATGTTCCATTCCTGGTGCAGCAGCTTCTTGGTCACGCCGTGGGCAAAGGTCGGGCCGGCGGCCAGTTGCGCGGCTAGCGCCTGCGCCTGGGCCAGCACCGCTTCCGACGGATGCAGCGCATTGAAGAAGCCCCACTGCAGGCCCTCTTCCGCGCTCATCGAGCGGCCGGTGTAGAGCAGCTCGCTGGCACGCCCCTGCCCGATCACGCGCGGCAGCAGCGTGCACGCGCCCATGTCGGCGCCGGCCAGGCCAACGCGCGTGAACAGGAACGCGGTCTTGGCCTGCGCCGTGCCCAGGCGCATGTCGGAAGCCAGCGCCATCATCGCGCCGGCGCCGGCGCAGATGCCGTCGACCGCGCTGACCACCGGCTGCGGGCAGGCGCGCATCGCCTTGACCAGGTCGCCGGTCATGCGCGTGAAGTCAAGCAGCTCCGGCATGGTCATGCGCGTGAGAGGCCCGATGATCTCGTGCACGTCGCCGCCCGAGCAGTAGTTGCCGCCGGCGCCCGTCACCACCACCACCTTGATGTCGCTGGCATAGCACAGGCCGCGGAACAGGTCGCGCAGCTCGGCATAGGAATCGAAAGTCAGCGGGTTCTTGCGCTCCGGCCGGTTCAGCGTCACGGTGCCGACCTTGCCGTCGCCGGACACCGACCACAGGAAGTGCTCCGGCTGGTAGCCGGCAAAGCTGCGCCTGTGGTGGCGCATGTCGAGTGCGATCTCTGTCATGGGTTTCTCTCGTTGTCTGTTGCAGTCGGTCTGGTTCAGCCCGCCATCACTTCGCCGCCGGCGACGGGGATCGCCTGGCCGGTGATCGCGGTCGCGGATGGCTGGCACAGCCAGGCCACCGCGTCGGCCACTTCCTCGGGCTGCACCAGCCTCCGTTGCGGATTGCGTGCGGCCAGCTCGGCGCGCGCCTGTTCCTCGGTGCGGCCGGTCTTGCCGACGATATTGGCCACGGCGTCGCGCACGATGTCGGTTTCCGTATAGCCCGGGCAGACCGCATTGACGGTCACGCCCTTGGCCGCGGTTTCCAGCGCCAGCGCGCGCGTCAGGCCGATCACCCCATGCTTGGCCGCGCAATAGGCGCTGACATAGCCATAGCCGACCAGCCCCGCCGTGCTCGCCACATTGACGATGCGGCCCCAGCCCGCGTCGAGCATCGCTGGCAGCGCCGCCTGCGTGCACAGGAAGGTGCCGGTCAGGTTCACATCCAGCATGCGCTGCCACAGCGCGGCGTCGGTCTTCAGGAACGGTGCGCTGTGCGCCTGGCCGGCGTTGTTGACCAGCATCGACACCGGGCCGGCCTGCTCAGCGGCGGCGGCAAAGGCGCGCGCCACGCTGTCGGCATCGGCGATATCGGCCGTGACAAAAGAGACCACGGCGCCTGCGGGAGCAAGCTCACGCAGCGCTTGCACGGTCGCCTGCAACGCGCCGGCATCGCGGCCTAGCAGCGTCACGCTGGCGCCGTCGGCCAGCAGCCGGCGCGCGATTGCCGCGCCGATGCCGCGCCCGCCGCCGGTGACCAGCGCGTGGCGCCCTGACAGTGAACCCGTGCTGCGCGTCATCCCTGCTTCTCCTGCGCCGCGGCGCGTTCCAGGTTGGTTTCCAGTTGTCGCTTGGCGGCCTGGTACTGCTTGGGCCAGGCAATATCGCGATAACCGATCCGCGCCGCTTCCTGCAGCGTCCAGGCCGGGTTGGCCAGGTGCGGCCGCGCGATCGCGCACAGGTCGGCCCGGCCCGCGGCGATGATCGAATCGACATGGTCGGCCTCGAAGATCGCGCCCACGGCAATGGTGGCGATGCCGGCTTCGTTGCGGATGCGGTCGGCAAACGGGGTCTGGTACATGCGGCCGTAGACCGGAGCCTGGTCCGGGCTGACCTGGCCCGACGAGCAGTCGATCATGTCGGCGCCGGCGGCCTTGAAGGCGCGTGCGATCGCCACCGCGTCATCAGGCGTGATGCCGCCCTCGACCCAGTCGTGCGCCGAGATGCGCACCGACATCGGCTTGTGTTCCGGCCACACCGCGCGTACCGCGGCAAAGACCTCCAGCGGGTAGCGCAGCCGCGCAGCCAGCGAACCGCCATATTCGTCTTCCCGGGTATTGGTCAGCGGCGAGATAAAGCTCGACAGCAGGTAGCCGTGCGCGCAGTGCAGCTCCAGCCAGTCGAAGCCGGCCTCTGCGGCGCGGCGCGCGCTGGCGACGAAGTCATCGCGCACGCGCTCCATGTCTGCGCGCGTCATCTCGCGCGGCGTCTGCGATTCGCCCGGCAGGTAGGGCAGCGGCGAGGCCGAGATCACCGGCCAGTTATCCGCCGGCAACGGATGGTCCATCGCCTCCCAGCCGAGCTGCGTCGAACCCTTGCGGCCCGAGTGGCCGATCTGCATGGCGATGCGCGCATCGCTGTTGGCATGCACGAAGTCGACGATGCGGCGCCAGGCGTCGCGCTGTGCGTCGTTCCACAAACCCGGGCAGCCCGGCGTGATGCGCGCATCGGGCGACACGCAGGTCATCTCCGCCACCACCATGCCGGCGCCGCCCAGCGCGCGCGAGCCCAGGTGGACCAGGTGGAAGTCGCCCGGCACGCCGTCGGTGCACGAGTACATCGCCATCGGCGACACCACCACGCGGTTCTTCAGCGTGACGCCGCGCATGCGGAACGGCGTGAACATCGGCGGCAGCGGCTGGTGCTCGCGCAGCTTCAGACTTTCGGCCGGCACGCCGGCCTGCCGCGCCAGCCAGTGTTCGAACTGCGCCACATAGTCCGCATCGCGCACGCGCAGGTTCTCATGCGAGATGCGCTGCGAGCGCGTCAGCAGGGAATAGGCGAACTGCTCCGGCGGCAGGCTGCCCGCGTAGCGCTCGACGTTCTCGAACCATTCGGTCGAGTTGCGCGCCGCGTTCTGGATCTTCAGCACTTCCACGCCGCGCGTGGCTTCGTAGCGCGACAGTGCATCGGGCAGGCCGTCATGACCCCTGCCACGGATTTCTTCGGCCAGGTCAATGGCATCTTCCAACGCCAGCTTGGTGCCCGAACCGATCGAGAAATGCGCGGTGTGCGCGGCATCGCCCATCAGCACCACCGGCACGCGGCGGCCGTCGGGCAAGGTGTTCCAATGCACCCATTGGTGGCAGATCACGCGGGGGAAGCGGATCCAGATCGCCGAGCCGCGCAGGTGCGCCGCATTGGTGATCAGCTTGTTGCCGTCCAGGTAGCGCGCGAACAGGCGCTCGCAGTAGGCCACGCCCTCTTCCTGGCTCATCTGCTCGATGCCCGCGGCGCGCCAGACGGACTCCGGGGCCTCGACGATAAAGGTCGAGGTGGTGTCGTCAAAGCGGTAGGCGTGCGCCTGGAACCAGCCGTGCTCGGTCTTCTCGAAGGCAAAGGTGAAGGCGTCGAACAGCTTGTGCGTGCCCATCCAGACAAAGCGGCACTGGCGCGTGTCGATGTCAGGCTGGAAGGTCTGCGCGTAGCGGGTGCGGATGCGGCTGTTCAGGCCGTCCGAGGCGATCACCAGGTCGGCCTGGTATTGCATCGCCAGCGCCTGGTCGTCGGACACATCGGTTTCGAACACCAGCTTCACGCCCAGCGCTTCGCAGCGCGCCTGCAGGATATTGAGCAGGCGCTTGCGGCCGATGCCGATAAAGCCGTGGCCGCCGGAGCGGACGGTGCGCCCGCCGATATGGATGTCGATATCGTCCCAGTGGTTGAAGGCCGCGTTGATCTCGGCGGCGCTGACCGGGTCGGCTTCCTTCAGGTTGTCCATGGTGGCGTCAGAGAACACCACGCCCCAGCCGAAGGTGTCGTAGGGCCGGTTGCGTTCGACCACGATGACCTCGTTGGCCGGATCCTGCAGCTTCATCAGCAGTCCGAAGTACAGGCCTGCCGGGCCACCACCAATACAAAGCACTCGCATTTGTCGCCTCCTGCCGGCTGCGCCGGGCACTTTGCCCAGGGCCCACACCGCCATCTAGATGATGTCTAAATATTTTATGCTTCAAATATTAGACTGCATCACAGCCGATAGCAAGGGTGAAATGCGGAGTGCCCCGCAAGGCACCCGCATCGCCACGCGCCTCAGCCCTCCATCTAGCCTTTCAGCGCCACCTGCAACTGTTCCAGCGCACCCGGGTCCTCGATCGTGGTCAGGTCGCCCGGGTCGCGCCCTTCGGCCACCGCCTGCATGGCGCGCCGCAGCAACTTGCCGGAGCGGGTCTTGGGCAACGCATTGACAAAGAATACGCGCGCCGGCCGCGCCACGGCACCCAGTTGCTGCTCCACCGTCTTCATCAGGTCGCCTTCCAATGCCAGCCGCGCTTCGGCCGTGGCCGTGCGCGCCGGATCGCGGGCGATGCAGAAGGCCATCGCCACCTGCCCCTTGAGCGCGTCCTGCACGCCCACCACCGCCACCTCGGCCACGGCGGCGTTGGACGACAGGCTTTCCTCGATCTCGCGGGTACCCAGCCGGTGGCCGGCCACGTTGATCACGTCGTCGGTGCGGCCCAGGATAAAGACATAGCCGTCGGCGTCGCGCACACCCCAGTCGAAGGTGGAATAGCACAGCCGGTTCGGCACCGCCTGCCAGTAGGTGCGCACGAAGCGGTCATCGTCGCCCCAGACCGTGCTCATGCATCCCGGCGGCAGCGGGCCGTCGATGGCGACCACGCCCTTCTGCCCCGGCGCGCATTCCGCGCCGGTGTTCTCGTCGACGATCTTCAGGTCATAGCCATAGGCGGGCACGCCGGGCGAGCCCAGCTTGGGCGGCAGCGCCTCGATGCCGCGCTGGATCGCGAGGATCGGCCAGCCGGATTCGGTCTGCCAGTAGTTGTCGACCACCGGCTTGCCCAGGCCGTCCTGGATCCAGCGCGCGGTGGGCTCGTCCAGCGGCTCGCCGGCCAGGAACAGCAGGCGCAGGCTGGACAGGTCGTAGCGGGTCAGCCAGGCCGGGTCCTGCTTCTTCAGCACGCGGATCGCGGTCGGCGCGCTGAACATCAGGTTGACCTTGTATTGCTCCACCAGCCGCCACAGGATGCCGCCGTCCGGGCGGATCGGCGTGCCTTCATACATCAGCGTGGCCATGCCGGCCAGCAGCGGGCCGTAGACGATATAGCTGTGCCCCACCACCCAGCCGATGTCCGACGCGGTGAACATGGTGTCGCCGGGCTTGCCGCAGAAGATGTATTCCATCGAGGTGGCCAGCGCCACCGCGTAGCCGCCGGTATCGCGCTGCACGCCCTTGGGCTTGCCGGTGGTGCCGGAGGTGTAGAGCACGTACGACGGCTCGCTCGACTCCAGCCACACGCACGGCACCTGCACGCCGGCCACGCGCTCGCGCCAGGCGGCATAGTCCTCATCGCGGCCCTCGGTACGGGGCATTTCCGCCAGCTGCCGGTCCACCAGCAGCACCTTCTCGGGCTGGTGCGACGAGAGCCGGATGGCCTCGTCCAGCAGCGGCTTGTACGGCACCACCTTGCCGGCGCGCGAGCCGGCGTCGGCGCTGACCACCACGCGCGGCCGGGCATCCTCGATGCGCGCGGCCAGGCTGACCGAGGCAAAGCCGCCGAACACCACCGAATGGATCGCGCCGATGCGCGCGCAGGCCAGCATGGCAAAGGCGGCCTCCGGGATCATCGGCATGTAGATCAGCACGCGGTCACCCTTCTGCACGCCCAGGCCCTGCAGGGTCGCGGCCGTGCGGCTGACCTCGTCGTGCAGTTCAGCGTAGGTAAAGGTGCGGGCCTCGTCGGTCTCGGTCGAGACCCAGTGCAGCGCCGGCTGGCTGGCGCGGGCCGCCAGGTGGCGGTCGACCGCGTTGTGGCACAGGTTGGTGCGCCCGCCGACGAACCAGCGCGTAAAGGGCGCGCGGCTGTTGTCGAGCACCTGGCCGAACGGGGTTTCCCAGTCGATGCGCGCCGCCTGTTCGGCCCAGAACCCCTCGGGGTCGGCCAGCGAACGGGCATGCACGGCATGGCTTGCCGTCATGTCTGTCTCCTCCGCGTCTGCGGTCATTGTGATGATGACCGTAGTTTGCCACCGGCGCGGGTGCGCGTGGACACAGATTCGGAGTGGGCGTACGGGCGCCGGGGCCCGGCACATGAAAAAAGGGGCGTGCCGACGGCATCGCCCCTTCTTGCGCAATGCGCCGGACCAGCCGGCGCCAGCATTCGTCAGCGGGCCTTGGCCCCCTTGGTGTCGGCCTTGGCCGACGCCTTGACGGTCGGCCCCGGCTTGGACTCGCGCGCCACGCGCGCCGGCGCCGCCTTGGCTGCCGAGCGCTTCGACGAGGCTTCGACGGTGACGCGCTTGCGCGGCTCCGCCTTGCCCTTGGCCGAGGCCCGCACGACGCCGCTCTTGCTGCTTCGCTCGGCGCGCTCGGAACGCTCCGCACGATCGGCGCGCTCGGCACGGTCAGCCTGTTCGGCCCGCGCCGCCCGCACCGCGCCTGCGCCGCGCACCGGCACCATCAGCACCAGGCTCTGCCCGGCGACCAGCTTGGTGCCGGAGAGCTTGTTCCACGATTGCACCTGCCCCGCCGAGACGCCATAGCGCCGCGCCACCGTGGCCACGGTGTCCCGCCGCCCGGCACGCACCACCACGCGGCGCGCATCCGGCAAGTCAGGCTCCATCGCCAGCATGGCGCTGTCGGCGAGGGTCGCGCTGATATCCTGGTCGTGGCGGCCCGAGCGCGGAATCATCACGGTCGAGCCGGCCTTCAGGCGCATGCCCTTCGGGATGCTGTTGATCTCGCGCAGCGTATCGGCGTCGACGTTCAGCCGTGCCGCCAGCGCTTCGACACGCTCGCGGCTGTCCACCGTCACCGCCGACCAGCTCGACAACCCGCCGCGGTAGGTGTTCAGGTTGTACTGGAAGCGCTCGGCGTTATCGAACGGCAGCAGGATCTGCGGGTTGGACGCGCCCAGGATCACTGGCCGGTTGAACGACGGGTTGAGCGCCTTGAACTCCTCCACCGACATGTCCGCCAGCTTGGCCGCCAGGTTCACGTCGATATCGCGCGAGGTGGTCACCGTGACAAAGTACGGGTGGTCCGGGATCTCGGGCAGCTTGACGCCGTACACGGCCGGGTTGGCGATGATGTTCTTGACCGCCTGCAGCTTCGGCACGTAGTAGCGCGTCTCGTTGGGCATGGGCAGGCTGGCGTAGTCGGTCGGCAGCCCGCGCGCCTGGTTGCGTGCGATCGCGCGCGACACCGCGCCCTCGCCCCAGTTGTACGCCGCCAGCGCCAGGTGCCAGTCGCCGAACATGTCGTAGAGCCGCGCCAGGTAGTCCAGCGCGGCGTCGGTCGAGGCCAGCACGTCGCGGCGCTCGTCGCGGAACATGTTTTGCTTCAGGTTGTACGACTTGCCCGTGCTTGGGATGAACTGCCACATGCCGGCCGCCTTGGCGGTGGACTGCGCCTGCGGGTTGAACGCGCTCTCGACGAACGGCAGCAACGCCAGCTCGGTCGGCATCTTGCGCCGTTCCAGCTCCTCTACGATGTGATACAGGTAGCGGCTTGAGCGCCCGACCATCCGTTCCATGTATTCCGGCCGCTGCGCATACCACTGGGTGCGGTCATCGACCAGCGTGCCCTCCAGGTCCTGCATGGCAAAGCCGCGCCGGATGCGGTCCCAGATGTCATTGGACGGGCCGCGCAGCCAGCCCAGGCCACCCTGGTCGACATTGATCGCGGAAGCGGAAGCAAGCGCCGATTTGTCGCTGAGCGAGTTGAGCGGGTCCTGGCGCTTGGCGGTCTGGGCGGTCGCGGCGCCGTTGGCGCCATCAGGCGGCGTGGGGGTGCTGGCGCACGCTGCAAGCAGCGCGGCGCACGCGACCACCGCCAGTAATCGACCAATTTTCATTAAGTTCTCGAATCGTGACGCCAAAAGGATGCGTGATGCTAAAAAAAACCGCGTATCGCGTCAATCAGATTTTCCATATAGCCAATATCCGGCGGGCAGCCGGAAAGCCTTGCGGCGCAAGGCCCGGCACGCCAGGCGTGGCTCAGCGGTAATTGTCCTTCCAGCCGCGCAGCGCACCGAACGCCTGCGCATCGCCGGTGGCGGCCCCGCCCTGCGCCGCCACCGCCGCCCGCACCGCCGGCTCGCGCGAGCGCAGGAAGGGATTGACCTCGCGCTCATGGGCGATGGTGGTCGGCAGCGTCGGCTGGTCCGCCGCGCGCAGTGCGTCAACCCGCTGCTCCCACGCCGCCAGCGCGGCATTGGCCGGTTCCACCGCGCGCGCAAAGCGCACATTGCTGCGCGTATATTCGTGCGCGCAATAGACGCGGGTATCGCCCGGCAGCGCCGCCAGCTTGTCGAGCGAGTCCAGCATCTGCGCCGGCGTGCCTTCGAACAGACGCCCGCAGCCACTGGCGAACAGGGTATCGCCGCAAAAGACCGCCGGGCCGGCTTCGGCCAGGTCGCCCACATAGGCGATATGGCCGGCGGTGTGCCCGGGCACGTCCAGCACGCGCAGCGTCAGCGCCGGCGTCTCCAGGGTCACGACATCGCCTTCGCGCAGGGCCTGGGTGCGCCCGCCAATGCGTTCGCCAGCCGGCCCCAGCACCGGCATCGGCGCGCCCGACGGCGTGCGCGGGTGCGCCGCCAGCAGCTCGGCCACCCCGCCCTGGTGATCGCCGTGGTGATGGGTGATTACAATAGCGCCCAGAGCCAGACCGCTTTGCGCCAGGAAGCGCTCCACCGGCGCGGCCTCGCCGGGATCGACCACGGCGGCGCTATGCCCGTCGTGGATGGCCCAGATATAGTTATCCTGGAACGCCGGGATCGGCTCAACCTTCAACATGCGCATGCTCCTATGTCCAATCGTCCCAATCATTCGATTGTAAGCTGGGAAGACTGGCTGGCCTCGCCGCCCGGCGAGTACATGCTGCGCTGGGAGGCGCAGCAGTACGACCGGATCGTGACCGACATCTTCGGCTACCACGCCGTCCAGATGGGCCTGCCCTTTATCGACACCCTGCGCGAGAACCGGATGCCGTTCTCGGCGCTGGCGCTGGATCCGTCCAGCGGGCCGCACGGGCCGCGTGCCGCACATCCCGACGCGCGCCAGCTGCTGTGCCGCTTCGACGAACTGCCGTTCGACACCCAGAGCATCGACCTGGTCACCCTGCCCCATATCCTGGAATTCGCCGAAGACCCGCACGAAGTGCTGCGCGAGGTCTCGCGGGTGCTGATGCCCGAGGGGCGCGTGGTGGTCACCTGCTTCAACCCGATGAGCCTGTGGGGCGCGCGCCAGGGCATGAACCGGCTCGGCGCCACGGCCTTCCTGCCGACGGACGCGCAGCAGATCGGCTTCGTGCGCATCAAGGACTGGCTCAAGCTGCTGGGCTTCGATATCATCCGCGGCCGCTTTGGCTGCTACTGCCCGCCCTACCGCACCGACCGCTGGCTGCAGCGCGCCGCCTTCATGGAAAAGGCCGGCGACCGCTGGTGGCCGATCTTCGGCGCGGTCTATATGATCTCGGCGATCAAGCGCGTGCGCAACATCCGCCTGGTCGGCCCGGCCTGGAAGAGCAAGCCGGCGCTGGCCCCGGTGTCATCGCCCGTGGCCACGCCTACCGGCACCCACGGCAAGACCCCTGGCGAAGAGCGCTGACGCCGGCGCGCGCCCGCGCTCTCACCCAATTCGCCCTCAAAGCGCCACCCGCCCGGCGGATGGCCACCACGGAATCACATGCAAGAAATCACGATCTACTCCGACGGCGCCTGCAAGGGCAATCCCGGCCGCGGCGGCTGGGGCGCGGTGCTCGTCGCCGGCACCAGCGAGAAAGAACTGTTCGGCGGCGAGCCCAACACCACCAACAACCGCATGGAAATGACCGCGGTGATCGAAGCGCTGCGCGCACTCAAGCGGCCCTGCACGGTGCGCGTCTACACCGACTCGCAATATGTCCAGAAAGGCATCAGCGAATGGTTGCCCGGCTGGAAGGCGCGCGGCTGGAAGACCGCCGACAAGAAGCCCGTCAAGAACGTGGACCTGTGGCAGGAGCTGGACACGCTGGCGCAGCAGCACCAGATTTCCTGGCACTGGGTGCGCGGCCACAACGGCCACCCCGGCAACGAGCGCGCCGATGCACTCGCCAATCGCGGCGTCGAATCGATCGGACGCTGACGCGTCGCTACAACAAGAACCGCGGAGCGCCCGCGCCGCTCCGCTAGAATGCCCGCCATGCGACAAATCGTTCTCGACACCGAAACCACCGGCCTGAGTGCCGCCACCGGCGACCGCCTGATCGAAATCGGCTGCGTCGAACTGATGAACCGCCGCCTGACGGGGCGCCACCTGCACTTCTACGTCAACCCGGAACGCGATATCGACGAGGGCGCGATCGCCGTCCACGGCATCACGGTCGAGTTCCTGGCCGACAAGCCCCGCTTTGCCGAAGTCGCCAACGACATCCGCGACTTCGTTCAGGACGCCGAGCTGATCATCCACAACGCGCCGTTCGACCTGGGCTTCCTCGACATGGAATTCCAGCTGCTGGGCCTGCCGCCGTTCCGCCAGCATGCCGGCAATGTGATCGATACCCTGCGCGAAGCCCGCCAGATGTTCCCCGGCAAGCGCAACTCGCTCGATGCCCTGTGCGACCGCCTGGGCATCAGCAACGCCCACCGCACGCTGCACGGCGCACTGCTGGATGCCGAGTTGCTGGCCGAGGTCTACCTGGCCATGACGCGCGGCCAGGATTCGCTGGTAATCGACATGCACGACAGCACGGCGGGCGCAGGCGGCGCCGTCGCCAGCGCCGACCTGTCGCGCCTGGCCCTGCCGGTGCTGCGCGCCACCGATGAAGAACAACAGACCCACCTCGCCCTGCTCAAGGGTTTGGACAAGGCCAGCGGCGGCAAGACCGTGTGGCAGGAGGCCCCGGCGGAAGCGCCCGGAAGCCTGGCTGCCTGACAAAAGATTCAAAAAGGGCTTTACAAGATACAGAGGCGTCTGCATAATCTCATTTCTCTGCTGCACGACGGCAACGACGACGCAGACAGGGGTGGTTAGCTCAGCGGTAGAGCACTGCCTTCACACGGCAGGGGTCACAGGTTCAATCCCTGTACCACCCACCAGACAAATGGCCAGCAACTGCCTAAGTTGCCAGGAAACCCAGACAGCGCAAGCTCTCTGGGTTTTTTGTTGCCCGGCGTTTGCCCAGGTTTTCTACCCTCCCCGGAAAACCGTGGTTCACGAGCCAATCAAGGAAAGCTGGCCTGGCATATTTGCGCCTGGCACGCATACTTGTCCACAGGACGACGGGCCAGGCAGGCACAGTCGCCATCGCTCCCACGGGGCCCAGCCCCTTTCGCCCATCCGATCATCGACGCAGCTTTCGGGAGTCCGCCATGCCCGATTCACCCAGGACGACGATCCATGCCGGCGCGACCGTGCCGCCGGAGGATGCGCAGACACGGGAGCCGGTGCTGGACGTGGTGGACCGCGTCTCCGAGATGTGCTTCGGCCTGTTCATGGCGCTCACTTTTGTCGGCGCGGTGTCGAGCGGCACGGGTGGCCCGGATGCCAGCCGCACCATGATGCATGCCGCGCTGGGCTGCAACCTGGCCTGGGGCATGGTGGATGCGGTCATGTTCCTGATCCGTACGCTGGCGAGCCGCGGCCAGCGGATCTCCCTGGCGCTTGCCGTCAGGAATGCAGGCGACCAGGCCACTGCGATCAGCCTGATTCGCGATGCGCTGCCTCGCGCAACGAAGTCGCTGGTCACCGACAAGGAACTGGAAGCCATGCGGGCACGGCTCACCGCCGCGCCGGCGCTGCCGCCCCGCCCCCGCCTGAACATGGCCGACCTGCTGGGTGCCGTGCGCATCTTCTTTATCGTTGTGCTGGCCACGTTTCCGGTCGCACTGCCGTTCGTACTGCTGGACGACGTCAAACTGGCGCTACTGATCTCGCGCGGGCTAACCCTGGCCATGCTGTTCGTCGCCGGGTGGGCGCTGGGCCGCCATGCCGGCTTTGGCGGCTGGGTCACTGGCGCAGCCATGACGGCGCTGGGCGTCGTCATGACCATCGCCATCATCGCGCTGGGCGGCTGAGATGCGAGGCGCGATCCTGCTGCTTGCCGCCGCCCTTGGCGCGGGCGCGGTCCAGGCACAGGAGCCGCCCCAGCCCGCGCCGGATGCCGCCGGGCAGGCGGCCGGCTCGCCCTGGACCTTCTCGGCAACAGGCTACTGGAACATGCCGCGCGAGAGCGGCGACTACCTCTCCGGCATCTTCATCGCGGAAAGGAAGCAGCTTCACCTCGAGGCAAGAAGCAACTACGAGGCGGTCCACTCGCAGTCAGCCTTCATTGGTTGGACCTTCTCGGGCGGCGAAACCATCCAGTTCAAGGCCACACCCATCGTTGGCTTCGTGGGGGGCTCCACCCACGGCCTGATCGGCGGGATCGAGGCCAGCGTGGCAGTGAGCAAGTTCGACTACTATATCGAAGCCGAATACTTGGACGCGCGCGGCGAGGAACCGGGCTATCTCTATGCCTGGAGCGAACTTGGCTTCCGCCCGGTCGAATGGCTGAGGCTGGGCCTGGTCGCGCAACGTACCCGGATCTACGGGGGAGACCGCGAACTCCAGCGAGGCGGCTTTTTCCAGGTCACGGTGCGCAGGTTCACGGCGGGCTTCTACTGGTTCAACCCGGGCTCGACGGACCAGGTCGCGATCCTTTCGCTGGGCGTGAGCTTCTAGGCCGTAGCCACGTCGCGACGCAACCTTTCCGTTGCCAGCGACAAGGCTTATCTCATTTCCGGCCACTCACTCGCCGGCTACCTTGACTGCTCCGACCTGCACCGGAGCACGACTTGCCATCCGCCAGCCTCCCCACCCCGACCGAAACAGGACCCGCCCTGCCCTGGACCGGCCGCAACCCGGTCTGTGCCGGCTGGTTCGAGATGCGCTCGGCGCGCGTGCCGCGCGATGCACGGCCGGTCTATGACGAAGACATGGATTGCATCATCGGCTACCACCGCAGCTTTGCCTCGGTGGCTTCCACCTATGACCTGACGGGCGAGGTCGTGGCGCTCGATGCATGCGTGGATGCAGATGGCGCGGGGCGCGCACCGCTTTGGGTTGCCGGCACGCTGTGGCAGCCGCACGTGCGCGGCATGACGCGCAACGGCGCCGAGGGCGAAGGACTGGCAGCGCCCGCGACAACGCTGGCGCGGCTGCGCGGGCGCTTCATCGCACTGGCCCGGCAGCCGCTGCATTTCACGCTGGCCGCGCTGGCGGACATGCACGAGCCGGACCGGTTCGTGCCGCTGCATATCCTGCGGCTGGCGATGCGCTGCGGCACGCGGCTCGCTGCGGCAGCGGACACGGCACGCTTTGTCGCGCCGATCACGCGGCGGGGCGTGCCGACCGCGCTGGAGTTGACGCTGCGCCCGCGCGACGATACGGTGCTGCGCGTGCGCACCTGGCCCGTCGCTGGTTAGCCGTGCCAGGCCCCTGCGTCTGCGACGACCGTGGCAAAGCGGTCATTCAACGCGGCCAGCGTGCTGCGGTGCAGATCTGCCGCAGGTACGGCGGGGCCGCCCAGCGGGTCAGGCAGGTCACGCGTGGCGCAGGCCGCGGCAACCACGGTGCTGCGATAGCCGTGGTCGAGCGCCGAGCGCACCGTGGCGCTTACGCACATATGCGTCTGGAAGCCGGCCACGATCAGCTCCTTGCGGCCGAGCCTGGCCAGTTCGTCGGCCAGGGTGGTGCCGGCGAAGCTGTTGGGCAGGCCCTTGGTGACGGTAATCTCACCGGCCTGTGGCCCCACCCCCTCGATAAAGGCGGCATACGGCCCGGTCGGATCGAACGCCATGCTGCCCGGCCGGCCGTGGTGCGCGACATGGATTACCGGCGTGCCGTGGCTGCGCGCCAGCGCCAGCAACTGCGCGCAGGCAGCCACGGCCGCGGGCATGCCGACCAGCGGCAGGCGGCCGTCGACGTATTCGCGTTGATGGTCGATCAGGATCAGGACGGCGGCATCCCAGGCGGAAGGGGTGCGGCTGGCGCCGGCCAGGTCGAGCAGCGTAGTCGGTGTAGTCATTGGCGTTTGGGCTGGAAGGAATCAGGAACGGCAATCAGGAACCGCGAGACGGGCCCGCCACATCGCGGGCCATTCCGCATGCTAATGCCAAGCCGGAATCCGTGCATGAGTGTGCGTGGCGATCTCGCCACCGCCCCGCCCTTCCCTGTAGCGCGGCAGGCACGTTGCGCGTACACCTGGGGCGCGCGGTTGCAAACAGTTGCGAATTTTATCTTGACATCTGCTAATCTTGATTTCACGTCGCGGACAGGATCTTGGGTCGGCAACACGATGCGCCGGGACGGGAATACGGGTCAGTGCGCACAAGAAATAAGTCAATCATGCAGCACTCTTTGAAGTACCGGATGGCGTTCGCCACGGCGGGTGTGGTGACGCTGATCATCGTGCTGCGCGCGCTCTACGCGCAGTACTACGCCTACGACGGCCTGAAGAACCTGCAGCAAACGCAGCAGGACACGCTGGTCAAGATGGTGGCCGAGCAACTCGATGAAAAACTGCAGGGCCGGGCCGCCGTCCTGCGGCGCGTGGCACGCCAGCTCTCCCCCATGCTTTCGGCAAAGCCGGCCGAGCTGCGCCGGGCCGTGGAGGGCCTGGTGGAAATGCCCGAGGCCTTCAACGCCGTCTTCCTGGCCGCGCCCGACGGGCACCTGGTGTTCAGCACCGCCGTGCCGGATGGCGTGCGCCTGCGCGTGGACGATCGCGACTACTTCCGCGATATCCAGCAGGGCCAGGCGTTTGCGGTGTCGGACCTGATCCAGGGCAAGCAGACCAATGCCCCCGGCGTGGTGCTGGCAGTGCCGCTGCACGGGCCGGGTGGCGAGCTGCGCGGCGTGGTCGGGGGCGTCCTGAACCTCGCGAACAGCAACTTCCTGCGCGAACTTGCGCACAGCCGCGTGGGCACTACCGGCAGCTTCTGCCTGGTTTCCGCCGGCGCCAATCCCCGCTATGCGATGCATCCGGACGTTGCCCGCGTGCTGAGCCCCGCACGCGCGATCGGCGAAGCCTGCGGCGCCGACCACGCCCCCGCCTTCCTGGAAGTCCTGACACCGACGCAGCCGATCGTGGCGCGCTACCTGCTGGCATCCAACGGCTGGGAAGTGGTGGCGGTCCTGCCGGCAGCCGAAGCCTACGCGCCGCTGGTCGCGGTGCGCCAACGGACCATGGTCATCGGCGCCCTCACCATGCTGCTTGCCGCCGCGATGATGTGGCTGGTCATGCGCCGGCTGCTTGAACCGCTGCAGCGGCTGCACCGCGCCGTGCGCCAGATCGGCACCAACCCGGCCGCGGTGGCGGACCTGCCCGCCGGCCGTGCCGACGAGATCGGCGAACTGGCCGTGACCTTCGCCGAGGTGGTGGCGCAGTTGTCGGAGCGCGAAGCCGCGCTGAAAGCGGCCAAGGACCGCGCCGCCGAGAGCGAGAAGCGCATCGAGGCGATCGCCAACCATGTGCCGGACTTTGTCTCGTTCATCGACATGCAACAGCGCTATGTCTTCGTCAACCAGGCCTATGCGCAGCGCTACGGCGTGCCGGCGCAGCAGATCGTGGGGCTGTCGCTGCGCGAACTGTGGGGCACGCAGGAATACCTGGCCTGCCAGCCGTACCTGGAACAAGCCCGGGCCGGGCGGTCAGTGACCTTTGCGCGGGAAAGCGCCGACGGCACCGAATGCATGGAGATCACCTACCAGCCGGCCTGGAACGATGCCCAGGACACCGTCATTGGCCTGCACATGTTCGGGCGCAACGTCACCCATGAGCGCGAAAAGCTGCGCAGCCTGGAAGCGCAGACCATCTCCGACTACCTCACCGGCCTGCTCAACCGCAAGGGCTTCGACCGGCGCCTGGCCGAATACATGGCCCGCGCCAGCGCCGACGGGCGCTCGCTGGCGCTGCTGCTGGTGGACCTGGACGACTTCAAGGGCGTCAACGACAGCTTTGGCCATCCGGTGGGCGACCAGTTGCTGGTCGCCTTTGCGCAGCGGCTGCGCGCCTGCGTGCGCAAGGGCGACGCGGTCGCGCGCATCGGCGGCGATGAGTTTGCGGTGATCCTGGACGGCGTTGCCGACCGCCAGGCCATGGCGTCCATCGCCAACACCATTGTGCAGGCCGCGCGCATGCCCTTCGTGATCGACGGTCACACGCTGGCGGCCTCGGCCAGTGTCGGCTCGGCCATCCATGACGCGCGCCACACCATGACCGCGAGCGAGTTGTTCATGCACGCCGACATGGCGCTGTACGAGGCCAAGCGGCACGGCAAGGCGCGTTATGCGGTGCAGGCGGCGGATACGGCAGAGCCGTATCCCGAAACAACCGACCTGGCATCGCAAGAAGGCTAGTCCCGAAGTCCGGCCCCAAATGACCCATTGGGTGCTCCCTCTCCCGCTTGTGAACTGACCCCCAGAAGTTGGAGACAACTTTTGGGGGTTTTTACATGGCAAAGTACACCGAGCAGTTCAAGCT
>NZ_JBSVZB010000035.1:0-84100 GCF_054072015.1 Cupriavidus sp. CP313
GGATACCCGTGTGAAAGTAGGTCATCGCCAGGCTCTTATACCGCAGAACCCCCAGCCCCAAAAGGCTGGGGGTTTTTGCTTTGGCGCGGCGAAAATGCAATGGCTCGCCGCCGCCGCTCCGGCGTAATACCATTAGCGCTGAATCCCCCATTACCCTTCCATGTCGGCTGACAGCGCCTGGTATCTCTATCTGCTCGAATGCACGGGTGATTCCATCTACACCGGAATCACGACCGATGTTGCCCGCCGCTTCGCCGAGCATCTGTCCGGAAAAGGCGCCAAATATACGCGATCGCGCAAGCCCATACGCGTCCTGGGCCAATTGCGCTTCGAGACGAAATCCGAAGCGTTGAGGGCGGAAATCGAGATCAAGCGCTTGAGTTCGACGCAGAAGCGCGCATTTTGCGCGCAACTGCCGGCAGCCGAGCCGGATCAGTAGCCGGCAGCGCGACAAAATAAAAAAGGCCGGTATCGCTTTCGCGATACCGGCCTTTTCCATGTCTGCAGGATCAGACCACAGTCAGCGTCACGTCGATATTGCCGCGCGTTGCGTTCGAGTAGGGGCACACCTGGTGCGCCTGTTCGACCAGCTTTTCGGCAGCCTCGCGCTCGAAGCCCGGCAGCGAGATCTTCAGTTCGACCTGGATGCCGAAGCCTTGCGGGATCGGGCCGATGCCGACCGCGCCCTCGATCGTGGCATCGGCGGGCACGGTGATCTTCTGCTGGCCGGCCACGTAGCGCATGGCGCCCAGGAAGCAGGCCGAATAGCCGGCAGCAAAGAGCTGTTCCGGATTCAGGCCGTTGCCGGCGCCACCCATTTCCTTGGGCACGGCCAGTTTGGCGTCGAGCTGGCCATCGGACGTGGTGGCACGGCCATCACGGCCGCCAGTGGCGGTGGCATGGGCGGTATAAACGACTTTTTCGAGTTTCATCTAAGGCTCCGGTTTGTTGCCCGAGAGGGCGTATCAACGCTTGCCGTCAGGCCGGCAGGCTGGAATCGGTCCGCGCTTGTTCAAGCGTCGACCGCAGTGCATGCAGGCGCTGCGTCAGGGCCTGGATCTCTTCTACCGGGCACTGCGTGGCGCACAACATCTGTTCAGGAATACGAGCAGCACGCTGGCGCAACGCGCGGCCGGAGTCAGTCAGGCTGACCAGCACCCGCCGTTCGTCGGCTGCGTCACGTGTGCGAGTGACCAGCCGCGCCGTCTCCAGCCGCTTCAACAGCGGCGTCAGCGTCCCCGAGTCCAGCGCCAGCCGGGCGCCGAGTTCCGAGACTGTCAGCGTTTCCGTCTCCCACAACACCAGCATCACGAGATATTGCGGATAAGTAAGTCCAAGCTCACTTAAGAGTGGCTTGTACAACTTGGTCATGGCCAGTGAGCTCGAATACAGCGCAAAGCACAGCTGGCGATCCAGCAACAGCCAGTCTGGGGAGGAGTCATTGTCGCGTTCCATGGCGATATATTAGACGCAATTAGATTGTACGCAAGATAAATTTACATTTTCCCAAAATGTGCTCGATACGCCCATGCATGGCCAGTGCTGAACCTTAAGTCTGTTTTAAGTCTGGGTCGCTAGCATGACCGTGTCGCGTCGCAAAGTGCCGACGCCTGATGCTCAAGGAAAGGAACCACACATGATGCGCCAGACCATTGCTCGCACGGCCGTTGGTATCGCGGCCCTTGCCGCCCTTGGCGGCGGCTATGCCTATCTGCAGAAGGAAGTCATCACGCCGGGGTACGCGGCACCAGCGCCAGCCGCCGCGCCTGCGCAGCCGGCGGCCGCCGTGGCCACGCCGACGGATTTCTCCGGCATCGTGGCACAGTACGGGCCCGCCGTGGTCAATATCAGCGTCACCGCGCGCGCCCAGCGCACCGCGGCGCAGATGCCGCCGGGCATCGATCCGGACGATCCGCTGTTCCAGTTCTTCAAGCGTTTCGGGCCGCAGTTCCAGGGTCCGCAGGGCGGCCAGCAGCAACTGGTGCGCGGACTGGGCTCGGGCTTTATCGTGAGCCCGGACGGGCTGATCCTGACCAATGCGCACGTCGTCGACGGCGCACAGGAGGTCACCGTCAAGCTGACCGACCGCCGCGAGTTCAAGGCCAAGGTACTCGGCAGCGATCCTCAGACCGACGTGGCCGTGATCCGCATCGACGCCAGGAACCTGCCGGCCGTGCGCCTGGGCGATCCTTCGCGGGTGCGCGTGGGCGAGCCGGTGCTCGCGATCGGTTCTCCCTACGGCTTCGAGAACACCGTGACCGCGGGCATCGTCAGCGCCAAGTCGCGATCGCTGCCGGACGATACCTATGTGCCGTTCATCCAGACCGATGTTGCCGTCAATCCCGGTAACTCGGGCGGGCCGCTGTTCAACCAGCGCGGCGAGGTGGTCGGCATCAACGCGCAGATCTACAGCCAGACCGGCGGCTACCAGGGCCTGTCGTTCGCGATCCCGATCGACGTGGCCACCAAGGTGCAGCAGCAGCTGGTGGCACATGGCAAGGTCACGCGCGGGCGCCTCGGCATCAGCGTACAGGAGGTGAACCAGGCGCTGGCGCAATCGTTCGGACTGCCCAAGCCTACCGGTGCGCTGGTCAACTCGGTCGAGCCCGACAGCCCGGCCGCGCGCGCTGGCCTGAAGCCCGGCGACGTCATCATGCAGCTGGACAATGACGTGATCGACCATTCGGGCGACTTGCCCGAGCATGTGGCCGATATCAAGCCGGGCACGCAGACCTCGCTGAAGATCATCCGCAAGGGCCAGCCGATGACGCTGTCGGTGACGGTGGGCACGGCCAAGGACCGTGCCGTCGCACAGAAGGGCGGCGGCAGCGAGGCCGGTGGCCGGCTGGGGCTGGCAGTGCGCCCGCTCACGCCGGCGGAGAAGCGTGACAGCGGCATCGACGGCGGCCTGGTGGTGGAGGACGTGGCCGGTCCCGCCGCGCGCGTCGGCATCCAGCCGGGCGACGTGATCCTGTCGCTCAACGGCACGCCCATCAGCTCGGCCGAGCAGCTCAAGTCGCTGGTATCGAAATCGGGCAAGCAGGTGGCACTGCTGGTGCAGCGCGACGATGCGCGCATCTTCATTCCGCTCGACCTGGGCTAATTGCCGCGGGCACGCCAGACTGCCCGCAAGCCGTTAACTGGCAAGGCTTTGCTGCCCGCGCGGGCCGTATACCCCGACGTATACCGACACGTATACGAAGGGGGTATACGGCCCGCTAAGCCTTGCCGGAGGCGGGATTCAGCGCAACGAACTGCTTACAGAAAGCGCGCCAGCAGGTATTATCTCGACTGCGATGCACGAAGCATGCGGCGGCAGCCCCCGCCGACCCTGGTTCTGCTGAATCGACAAAGAGGAAGTCTATGCAGTTGGATTTCACCCGCGCCATCACGCCGGGTACCGATAGAGCGCGGCGACTGACGTCCACGACGTCCACCGCCGGCTCCGCGCCGAAGCCCCGGCGGCGCAAGAAGGTTGTCGCCCCCCACTGGGAGCGCGGCTACCGCTCACACTTCTACCGCAACGAACGCGGTGACAAGCTTGGCGAAGTGCGCCTGTCCGAGCGCGGCGACCTCCCCGTGGTCTACCACTGGGCCGCCGGCAATTACTCTGGCGCAGAAGGCTCGCTGGCCCACGCCCGTGCGCGCGTGGAAGAGACCATCGGTTTCGGCATGCGCCAGCTGTCGCTGTTCTGAGCAGGTACTTTGCCGCTGCCGCATCCGCCGGCACTGCGACCCGTCCGCGCCATCGCCTCGTGCGCGGTGCCTTCGCTTCTCCCCAAAATTCCGCGTCTGTCCCGCAGTAGTTCCAGTCGTCGCACAGCTTGCGCATAGCCGCTCGCGCAGGCTTCAGGCCAGCCGCCGCTGCAGCAGCATGTACGCCGCCGCGCCCAGCGCCAGCACGGCAATCAGCCGATAGATATCCTCGCAGGCAATCAGCCTGGCCTGCTGCTCGATCAGTCCGCTCAGTTGCGCGAGCGCGCCCAGGTGGGCCTGCGCCGCATCGAAGCCGCGCGCGGCCAATGCCGCCTGCATGGCAGCCATCCAGTGTTCGGTCTCGGCCGGGCGCTGGCCCACCGCGTGCAGCAGGCTGTCGTGCACCGCGAACTGGCGGTTCTGCAGCAGCACCGCACCCAGCGCCGAGGCAAAGGAGCTGGCGACCTGCCGCATCAGGTTCTTGCTGCGGTAGCCATGGGCGAATTCATCGGGACCCAGCGCCCGGAACGTCAGCCCGGCAATGGGGATGATCACCAGCACGCCGAACAGCCCCTTGCCGACCAGCCCCCATGCCAGCGCCGGCGGGCCGGCGTCGGGCGGCATCTGCGAGAACCACCATGCCGTGGCGGCCATCAGCACCAGGCCGGCGACCATCAGCGGCTTCTTGCGCGTCAGGCGCGGCGCCACCTGCAGGTAGACGAAGATGCCGGCCAGGCTGACCAGCGCGGCAAAGGTGTTGAGCCAGCCGGTGGTGGCCAGCGGGATCTTCAGTGCCTGCTCGGCGTAGATCGGGAACAGGTAGCCGCTCAGGTTGCTGATCACGTAGTACACGAAGTACATCGCCAGGCCGGTCAGGTACACCGGGTGGCGCAGTGCGCGCAGGTGCAGCACCGGTTCGCTGTGGTGCCACTGGTGCCACAGGAACACGGCCAGCAGCGCCAGGCCCGCGGCAGCCACCAGCGCGAGCCGCAGCGGGTGCGAGAACACGTCGAAGCGCGCCTCGGTCAGCGCCGCCTGCAAGGTCACGATGGCGGCGCCGAACAGCAGCAGCGGCCCGAGCGCGGGGCCGCCGGTATCGGCGCGCGGCTCTGCATCCGGCAGCAGCAGCCAGGCACCCAGCGTGGCCAGCGCGGCGAACGGCAGCACGCCGTAGAACACGTCCTGCCATACGCCATGGTCGATCAGCTCGGCGGCAAAAGCCGGGCCCAGCGCCGACGCCGAGAAGATGCCGATCATGAAAATGCGGGTGGCGCGCGGGCGCGACGTCGGGCCGAACAACACGTTGACCAGGATGCGGCAACTGGTGAACAGCGCACCGCCGCCCACGCCCTGGAAAAAGCGCGCCACCACCATCTGCAGCAGCGCATGGCTGGTCGCGGCCACGACCGTGCCCGCCATGAACAGCAGCAGCGCCCCCGTCAGGTAGTAGCGGTAGCCGAACCGGCGCGACAGCCATTGCTGCTTCAGGATCATCAGCATGCTGCCCACCGCGTAGGCCGCCTGCACCAGCGCGAAGCTGCGCGGGTCGGCGTCGAGGCCGCCGACGATATGGCTGGAGGCAAACACGAACATGATGTTCTCGAGGAACTCCACGCCGGTGGCCAGTGCCAGCAGCATCATCAGCAGGGTCTGGCGCTGCCGGTGGCTTAGCCAGCGCAGCCACCGCATGCTGACGCGCAATCGCCGCAGCGGCTGCCAGGGTGAGCCGGGATTCATGGCTGCAGCGCCTCCAGGGTCTGGTGCAACTGGGTCAGTGCACGCGTGGCGCCGGCCAGGCCGCCTGCGCCGAGCGGCGCCCAGGCCTCGCCGTAGGCGGCATGCACCGCCGGCGCCGCGCGCTCCAGCAGCCGGCGGCCGGCCGGGGTCAGGGTCAGCTCCAGGCTGCGCCGGTCGCTGGCCGACGCCCGCCGGCGCAGCAGCCCGCGCGCTTCCAGGCCGTCCAGCAGCCGCGTCATCTGCGTGCGCGTGGCGTCCAGCGTGGTGCCTAGCTCAGACGGCATGCTGGGCTGGCTTTCGTCGACGGCAAGCATGCTCAGGAGCAGGTACTGGCTCATGTCCAGTTCGAACGGGGCCAGCGCCTGGTCGATATGGCCGCGCAGCAGGCGCGCGGTGCGAAGCAGCAGCCTGGAGGCCAGGATCAGGTCGCGCGGGGCCTCGGGATGGCTGGCGCAGAAGCGGTCGATGCGTTGTTCGAAAGACATGGCGGGAGGCGTTGCGATCCACGCGAGCGGCGAATCGGTTACATTCGATATAGTTACAGATGTAATTATATCAAACGAAGCTAATCCCGACAGGGCGTGCCGGCCGGCTTGGCTGGCGGGGGCTTAATGCCGCAACGCCGCGGCGATCTGGCGGATGCCTGCCCGCATCGCTGCCAGCGCCTGCGCATGGCGCGCGGCCGGCAGGTTGCCGTAGCGCAAGCCGACATAGGCGGCGCTGACGGCAGCGATCGCGTCGGCCGCGCGCGGCAGCCGAGCGCTGGCGCGCGCGGCGAAGTCTTGCGGTCCTTCGGCTTGGGCGCGCTCGCAGCCGTGGCGGGCCAGCAGGGCGCAGAAGCGGGCATAGGCCGCATCGACGGGGTCTGCCGGCCCGCGGCGCCGCCATAGCGGCACCAGCGCCAGCAGGCACAGTGCGCCCAGCACGCCGGCCAGCAACTGCCCGGCGCCCACGCCGGCGCCGAGTGCCAGCAGCAGCCGCTGCTGCTGCGCATGGTCGTACTGCAGCACCCAGCGTTGCCAGGTGTAGACGACGCCTTCATAAGCCCAGCGCAGGTCCTTCAGCCATGCCGGTTGCTGCGATGGCCGCCAGTCCGCGGCTTCGCTGCCCACCACCGCATCCAGTCCCTGCTCGATGCGGCTCGGCGCGACGGCGCCGGTCGGGTCCACGCGCACCCAGCCGCGGCCGTCGAGCCAGACCTCGGCCCAGGCATGCGCATCGGACTGGCGCACCACGTAGTGGTTGCCGATGGGGTTGTACTCGCCACCCTGGTACCCCGTGACCACGCGTGCGGGCACGCCGGCGGCGCGCATCAGGAAAACGAAACTGCTGGCGTAGTGCTCGCAGAAGCCGCGCCGGGTGTCGAACACAAAGCTGTCGACCTGTTCGCTGCCCAGCGGCGGCGGGCTCAGCGTATAGGCGAAGGGCGCCGCCGCGAACAGCCGCAGCGCGGCCTGCACGCGCGCGGCGGGATCGGCATGGCGGTCGGCCCATTGGGCGGCCAGCGCGCGGGCGCGCGGATTGCCGTCGGGCAGGCTCAGGGCCAGCCGGCGCGTGGCGGGTGTCAGCGCTTCGGGCGCGGGGGACAGCGTGGAATGCGTGCGGTAGCGGATGCGCTGGTCCACCGGCCGGCGCACCATGAATTCGCCGTCGGGCGTGGCGGCGGCGTCCACGCCGGCGGACAGCGCCTGGCCGCGGTCCAGCGCGAACAGCCAGCGCTGCTGGCTGGGCTCGAGCGTGATGCTGACGTCGATGCCATCCGTGTTGCCGGCGGCGGGGGCGGGCGCCAGTTGCAGCCGGCGCTGCCGCGACGGGTGCCAGGTGGTGCCGTCGTATTCCCATAGCACCAGCGCACGCCAGTAGAGCGCCGCCGCGGGCAGCGGCGGGCCGGCGACTTCAGCACGCAGGGCGACTTCCGGCGAACGGATCAGTTGCCCGACGCTGCCCGGCCGCATGGTGTCGCTGATGCCTGTGGTGCCGCGCGGCGCCGATTGCGGCAGCTGCCACAGCGGGTGCTCCAGCCGCGGGAACAGCACGAACAGCGCCAGCGCCCAGGGCAGGCCCAGCAGCGCCATGCGTCCCAGCAGCGGCCAGATCGCCAGCCGGCTGCGCGCCTCGGGGTGGTGCAGCAGCAGCCAGTTGCGCAGCACCCAGGCACCGATCGCCAGGCTGTACAGTGCCAGCCAGAACGGCTGGTCGGACAGGTACAGCGTCAGCAGCAGGTAGAACGACAGCTGCGTGACCAGCGTCGCGTCCGACAGCGCGCGGCATTCCAGCAGCTTGAGGATGACAAAGGCGCCCAGCAGCGCCACGGCGAGCTCGCGCCCCATGCCGCCGCCGTCCTGCCACACCAGCGCGCTGGCCACCAGCAGCACCATTACCGCGGTGATGCCGAGCATCCAGCGCGAGGGCAGCGGCGCCCGCCGCCGCCACAGCAGCCAGCGCCAGCCCAGCAGCAGCACCAGCAGCAGGCTGACCGCCACCGGCAGCGTGCGCGCCTGCGGCGCCAGCACCAGCGCCAGCTGGCCCAGCAGCAGTCCATGGTCTTCATGCCGCAGCGGCCGCGCGACGGATTTCACACCCGGTCTCCGGCGCGGTAAGCCGCAGGCCGTTGCGGCCATAACGCCAGCGCTTCCAGGCAGGCGCGCCGGTGGCTGGCGCCGCGCGCCGGCGGCAGTTCAACGCCGGGCAGGCGCAGGCCGATCTCGGCATCGTCACCGGCGGCCAGCAGCCACGCGCACAGGCGCGACAGCCGCGCTTCCGCCTCCATGCCGGCCGGGAGTGCGTGCCAGTCCAGCCAGCGGGCCGGTTGCTGCGGCGGATCGCCGGCGCGGCTGAGCCAGCGGCCGGTGCGCGCGCTGTGCTTCCAGGCGATGCGGTGCAGCGGGTCGCCGCTGCGGTAGCGCCGCAGCTGGTCGATGCCGTCGTCGCTGCTTGCCGCGCTCGCGGCCGTGTGCACGCCATCGCCATCGTCGGGCCGATATGCGGCAGGCGGCGGCGGGGCATCGGGCTCCGGGGCGGGATAGACCAGCGTTGACATGTCTAGGTCTGCATAGCTCCAGACCCGGAACAGCCCGAACGGAAAGCGGCTGGCGATCGCCACGCGCGGCAGCACCAGCCGGCCCCGGCGCGCGGTTGGCACGTGCAGGGCGAGCATGCCGCTGGCGCTGCCATCGAGCGTCAGCATGGCGGTTGCCACGTTCGGCAGAGTCGGCACGCGCGCCTCGATGCCGATGCGCGCGTCGGCATCGCGGTTGTCGATGCGCAGCTGGAACACGGCATCCTGCCCGGCATGGGCCGGCGCCACCGGGCCCGCGGCCACGGCGAGGTCGAGCAGGTTGCGGTAGGCCAGCCACATGCAGGCCATGCCGATGCCGGCCAGCAGGAAGGTCAGCGCAAAGCCCAGGCTGATGTTGTAGTTCAGCGAAGTCAGCAGCATTGCCGCCAGCACGACCGCAAAGCCGAGGCCGCCGCGGGTGGGCAGGATATAGAGGTGGCGGCGATCCAGCAGCAGCGTGCCGCCGGTTCCGCCGGTCGGGTGCCGGCCCGCCGTGCGGCGTTGAGCCATGACCGGCGCGCCGCGGAGCACGCTTTTGCGCGCCGCCATGGGCTTCAGGGAATGGCCACGCCGGCCTGCAGCGCGGCCAGTTCGCCGGCAACGGCAGCGTGGCCGCCCGCGCCGGCGGGCAGCAGCCGGTGCGCGGCCACCGCGGTGAAGACCGCCTGCACATCTTCCGGCAGCACCATGTTGCGCTGCGCCAGCAGGGCCCAGGCGCGCGCGCAGGCCAGCAGCGCCAGCCCCGCGCGCGGCGACAGCCCCGCGGCAAAGCCGCCGTGGCTGCGCGTGGCCTGCACCAGCGCCAGCACGTAGTCCACCAGCGCCGGGCTGGCGTACACCTGTGCGGCAGCCTCCTGCAGCGCCAGCACCTGGCTGCCATCCATCACCGGAGGCAGCTCCGGCGCGCTGGCGCCGCCCAGGTACAGCACGCGCTCGAAGGCGGGGTCAGGGTAGCCGAGCGACAGCCGCATGGTGAAGCGGTCCAGCTGCGATTCGGGCAAGGCATGCGTGCCGATCTGCTCCAGCGGATTCTGCGTGGCGATCACGAAAAACGGCGATGGCAGCGCGTGGGTGGTGCCGTCATGGGTCACCTGCCCCTCGGCCATGGCCTCCAGCAGCGCGCTCTGGGTCTTGGGCGGCGCGCGGTTGATCTCGTCGGCCAGCACCACCTGCGCGAACACCGGGCCGCGATGGAAGCGGAACTCGCCAGCGTCGCGGACAAAGACGGAAACCCCGATCAGGTCGGCCGGCAGCAGGTCGCTGGTGAACTGCACGCGCTGGTATTGCAGCCCGAGCGTGCGCGCCAGCGCATGGGCCAGCGTGGTCTTGCCGACGCCGGGCACGTCTTCCAGCAGCAGGTGGCCGCGTGCCAGCATGCAGGCCAGCGCCAGCCGCACCTGCTGCGGCTTGCCAAGAACGATGCGGCCCAACTGGGCCTGGGCCTCGGCCAGCGAAGCGACGATGCGTGGGCGAGCTGTCACGTTGGACCTCGGCGCAAAAGGTGAAAAAGGGCGGGTGGATGCAGGGAATATCGGGTGAAGACCAGCGCATTGTAGCGGCGCGGGCGGCACGCGGCACCGTCTGTTTCCGTACGGAGACAGTGGATGCCCCGGCGCTGCCTGCATGGTTATGGTGCAGCGCCTGCGCCAGATCGCGCCGGTTCTGGCATCATGAGCCTGTCGGGCCACCGCGGCCCTTCCCATTCCTCTTTCCGCGGCCTGTGCCGCGCCTGCTGCAATGACCTCGCTGGACCCCTCCGCCGACCTGCCTTCCTCCGTCCTGTCTGCCGATGCCGGCGCGTTGCCGCGCCTGGTGCAGGCCTTCCACGCCAACGGTTTCGTGATCCTGCGCGGCTTTGCCGATGAGCCGGCGTGCGCGGCGCTTGAGGCGGTGACGCGTGAGCACCTGGCCGCGGCGGTGCCGCCGGTGGAGTTCGAGGCCGACCTGGGCTATCCGGGCGCGCCGGCCGCGCGCGATGCCGCCGGCGGCGGCACGGTCAGGCGGCTGCGCCAGGCCTATGGGCGCGACGAGGTCTTCCGTCATTGGGCCAGCGACCCGAAGCTGGTGGCGGTGGTGCAGGCGCTGCTGGGCGAGCCCGCCCGCATCACGCTGGCGCACCACAACTGCGTGATGACCAAGCATCCGCACTATGGCAGCCAGACTGGCTGGCACCGCGATACGCGCTACTGGTCGTTTGCCCGGCCGGAACTGGTGACGGTGTGGCTGGCGCTGGGCGACGAGGACGAGCGCAACGGCGTGCTGCGCGTCATCCCGGGTTCGCACCAGGCGAAGCTGGAGCCGGGCCAGCTGGACCCGGCCGAATTCCTGATCGAAGCCCACCCGGCCAGCCAGCCCCTGCTGGATGCCGCGCAGCCGCTGGCGCTGCATCGCGGCGACGTGCTGTTCTTCGACAGCCGGCTGTTCCATGCGGCCGGCCGCAATGCGTCCAACGCGGTCAAGCTGTCAGTGGCGTTTGCGTATTTCGGGGCCAGCAACCGGCCGCTGGATGGCACGCGCTCGGCCGAGTTCGGCAGCGTGGAGCTGCCCGCGGCAGTCTGATCCCGGCGGCTGCGCTCAGGTGCGCAGCCCGACCAGCCCGGAAATCTTCTCGGAAGCTTCAAGCAGCGGTGGCAGGAAACGCTCCAGCATCTCCTGCGCGCTGGTGCGGTTGGCCTGGCCGCTGATATTGATGGCGGCGATGGTGTGGCCGGCGCGGTTGCGGATCGGCGCGGCCAGCGACACCAGCCCTTCTTCCAGCTCCTGGTCGTTGAGCGCCCAGCCGCGCTTGCGGATGTCGGCGACGATGGCCTTGAGCGCATCCACGTCGGTGACGGTGCGGCCGGTGCGCGCGCGCAGTTCGGTGGCGCGCAGCACGCTGTCGAGCTCGGGCTCGGCCAGGCCGGCCAGCAGCACCCGCCCCATCGACGAGCAATAGGCCGGCAGGCGGCTGCCGATCGACAGGTTGATGGTCATGATCTTGCGCGCCGGCACGCGCAGCACGTAGACGATCTCGGTGCCGTCGAGCACCGAGATCGAGCAGCTTTCATGCACCTGCTGCGACAGCGTCTCCATGATCGGCTCGGCCAGGTTCCAGAACGGCATCGAGGTCAGGTAGGCGAAGCCCAGGTCCAGGATCTTGGGCGTCAGCCGGAACAGGCGGCCGTCGGCCTGCACGTAGCCCAACCCCACCAGCGTCAGCAGGATGCGGCGCGCGCCGGCGCGCGTCAGGCCGCTGGCCTGGGCGATCTCGGTCAGCGTCTGGGCCGGGTGCTGCGCGTTGAAGGCCCGGATGACCGACAGCCCGCGTGCAAAGGACTGCACATAGCTGTCGCTCGGCTTTTCGGGCGTGGCGGCGGCGCTGTCGGCGGTCTGCGGTGCTTGCGGCGGGTTCTGGCGGGAATCGGTGGGGCTGGCCATTTACGTAGCCCGGCGCGGTTCGCCGGATTGGCACGGAAAGGCCGAAAGGGTAGAGGAAATGCCGGGATTGCGCCAGTACCGGCCCCGGACATGGCCTGGCGCCCGGCGAGGGGGCTCCTTACCGGAAGCTGCGCTGCGCCAGCACGAACACCGCCGCCACCACGCACAACACGGCAAAGCCGTGCAGCATGTCCATGCCGGCCAGCAGCGTGGCCTGCCGGTCGACTTCCAGCGTGATCCTGGCCAGACTCGTTGCCGAGAGCGCATCCGGCGCCTGCAGCACCGGGTTGTAGCGCGTGATGTGCTCCACCAGGTGGGTGCGGTGCTGCGCCAGGCCGTCCTGCATGAACACACTGGCCAGCCCCGTGCCCATTGCCGAGGCGATCTGCTTGCACACGTTCTTGAACTGGTAGGCGTGCGAGAAGTCCTCGACCGGCACCTCCAGGTAGGTCATCGACGCCACCTGCACCATCAGCAGCACCGGCGTCAGCCCTTCAAGCAGCACTACCGGCACCAGCGCGTAGTCCGGCGCGCCCGGCATCAGCTGGTGCGACAGCAGCATCGCCGCGCAGGCGTAGACGACAAAGCCGATGGCGATCACGCGCCGCTTGCGGAACACCAGCGCCATGCCCAGCGTGATGGCGATGGCGCCGATGGCCGACACCGTGCCGCTGGTCGACAACAGCATGCAGGTGGTGCGGAAGGTCAGCCCCAGGCCGGTCTGCGTGAGCGAAGGCAGCAGGAACGACCAGGCCGACGAGAGCAGGTAGTACAGCGTGTAGAAGCCCAGCCCGTACAGGTACTGGCGCCCGGCCAGGCGCGAGAAGTCGATCCATGGGTCGGGATGGCGAGACAGCCGCCAGCCGCTGAAGGCGAACAGTGCCAGCCCGCACAGCGCGGCCAGCGGCATTTCCAGCGAGCTGAAGAAGCGCGTATAGCGCATCTCCTGCAGGGTGTGCAGGAACACCAGCGCGCCCAGCGCGGCGGCGATGGCGGCGGGCCAGTCCAGTGTCGATACCGGCGGATGCGGGTCGCGCGGCGCGCGGGTCGGGTAGGTGAGCGCCACCGACAGCAGCACCGGCAGGGCAATGCCGGCCTGGAACAGGAACACCGCGCGCCAGCCGATATCGTCCAGGAAGATGCTGGTCAGCCAGGGCGTGATGGCCAGCATCGAGAACGCGCCGCCGCCGAAGCGCAGCATCAGCGGGCCGCGCTCGGCCGGCGTCGACACCAGCTGCACCAGGATGCGCGAGGCCGCGAACAGGCCGCCGGCGCCCAGCCCCTGCACCGCCTTGCCGGTGATCAGCCCGGTGGGGCTGGCAATCTCGGCGCAGATCAGCGAGCCCAGGATAAATACCAGCAGCGACCCGATGGTGAAGCGCTTGTACGTGGTGCGGCGCGCGACCTGGTCCAGCACCATGTTCATCAGCACCGCGGTGGCGGCGTAGGCCGAGATCGCGTACAGATAATCTTCCGGCGCGGCACCGACGCCGCCCTGGATATGCTGGCTGGCCACGCCCATCATCAGCGTGGAAGAGAAGTCGATGCCGGTCACCAGCCCGAGCGTCAGGCCGAACAATGAAAGACGCCAGTGACCCATTTCCGGGTGACTGGCGAGTTGCATGCGTGGGCGCTGGGGCGTGGGGGCGGGGGCTAGGGCTGCTGGAACTGCGGGGGCTGAGGCGTCCGGTCCAGCCGGGACAGGCGTTTGTTGCATCGCTCAAGCATAATGTAGGCCTGCCGTCGGGAACTACAGCTTGTCAGGGAAACATTGTCCGGTGAACGAAACAATCCAATGGAATGATTGGGAGGCGTTCTGCTGCGTGGTCGAGCAGGGGACGTTCACGGCCGCGGCGGAGCAGCTGGACTGCCCCAAGTCGCGCGTCTCGGCCGCGGTGGCGCGGCTGGAAACCGCCATCGGCGCCAAGCTGCTGGAGCGCACCACGCGGCGCATGCGGCTCACCGATGCTGGCAAGGCGGTCTACCGCGATGTCGCCCCGTTGTTTGCGCGCCTGCGCGAGATCCGCCAGGAAACACTGGCGCGCGAGGAACGCGTGCAGGGCGTGCTGCGCATCGCCACACCCTATGAGTTCGGCGCCCAGCAGCTGGGCGGCGTGATCTGCCGCACGCTGGCCGCGCATCCGGCGCTGGATGTAGCCGTGGAAATCACCCAGGGCCTGGTCGACCCGATCCGCGACGGGTTTGACGTGGCCTTCGTCGTCGTCGATACCGACCTGCCCGACTCGGGCACGGTGGCGCGCCGCATCTACCACGTCGAACGCGGCCTCTTTGCCGCGCCGGCGCTGGCCGCCAACCTGCCGGCGCAGTTGCGCCCGGAAGACCTGGCCAATATGCCGACGCTGACCACGCCCGGCGACACCGTCTGGGAATTCAGCCGCGACGGCCAGACCGTGTCCGTTCCGATCCGTCCGCGCATGCAGACCCACAACGCCGAACTGCGCCTGCAGGGCGCGCTGGCGGGGCTGGGCATTGCCCGGCTGTCGGTCATTTATTGCGAGGCCGAGATCGCGCAAGGGCGGCTGGTGCGCGTGTTGCCTGACTATCCGTTGCCGCCGCTGCGCGTGTTCGCGCTGCTGCCGGACCGGCGGCTGCAGCCGCGCAAGGTGCGGGCCTTCATGGAAGCGATCGAATCGATGATGGTGTCCGAGCTGGAGCCCAAGGCGGGCCTGGACGGGGGGCTGGGGGCGGAAGCAGCCGCGAGCGGGCATGCTGAAGGAGAGGCCCGCCCGGCGGGTTGAGGGCGCTGGCGGGCCGCCACGGCTGGGCCGTGGCAAGGGAAGGGGCAGGGGCTCAGGCGCCGTCGGTGAACGCGTCGCGGCGGTCGGTGGTCTTGGCGCCGTCAGTGAACGGGTCGGCCTTGCCCAGCCTGGCGCCATCGGTGTACGGATCGGCCCGGCCGATCCTGGCGCCGTCCAGGAACGGATCGGCCTTGCCGGCGTGGGCGATGCTGCCGTCCAGGCGGGCGATGTCGGAAACGGGTTCGGAGGCGTGGGCAGCGGCCGCGGCAAACGACAGGCTGACGGCGCACAGCAGGGAAAGCGTCAGGCTGCGGCGTTGGGCGATGGTCTTCATGGTGTGTGGTCCTTCTAAGGCAGGGTGCGTGGCGGAAGCGCCGCGGTGCCTGTAATGTAGGACTTCACACTGGGCAGAAAAAGGGTCAATTCTCGACACACTGTCCAAGGCTCTGGACAATGTGCCGAGCCACCGGTGGGTCAGTAGCGCATGCCGAAGATGCCGGCGCCCAGCCGCGCGATCACCATCAGCAGGATCTGCGCGATCACGAACAGCACCAGCGGCGAAACATCGAAGCCGCCCAGGCGCGGCACCACGCGCTGGATCGGGCGCAGCACCGGCGCGGTCAGGTGGTCGATGGCCGGGGTGACAGGCGAATGCGGGTTGACCCACGACAGGATCGCCATCAGCAGCGTGACCCACATCACCAGGCTGATCGCCCATTTCAGCACATAGAGCAGGGCGGTCAGCAGCATGGCCGGCAGGAAGCCCAGCAAGTCGATGCCGCTGAGCAGCGCGACCAGCACCAGGAACACCACCGCGGTCAGCCATGCGCCCACCACCGTGGCCCAGTCGATGCCGCCCAACCCGGGGATGACCCGGCGCAGCGGGCGCACCAGCCAGTCGGTGATCTGGAACACCCCCTGGGAGACCGCATTGCGCGTAGGCAGCCGCGTGAGCTGCATCCACACGCGCAGCAACAGCGCCATGCCGAACAGGGTGAAGACGGTATCCAGCAGGAAGAGAGCGATTTCCGAGAACATCGGTGCGTTTTCCGGTGACGGGTGAAGGTGTCTGCAACCGCACAGATTCTGCCATAGCCGGACGCCGGCACGATGCAACTGTGCGCCGGGCACGTGAGCTGGCGGACAGGTTTGTGCTGGCGGCGCGGTGCGCGGCCCCTATAATTGCGTGCGCCCCGGTTGCGGGACCGGCCGCGCGCCCGTGGTCTTGCGCGTTGTTCCTGCGCTTTCATCCTCCTTTGCGCTTTTTCGCCACCTTATGCCCAGCAAGTCCGCCCCGTCCCGGAAATCCACACCGCTTACCCAGGCCGACTTCGAGGCGCTCTCGGATTTCCGCTACCAGTTGCGGCGCTTCCTGCGGTTTTCCGAAGACGCGGCGCGCGAGGAGGGGCTGACCGTGCAGCAATACCTGCTGCTGCTGCATATCCGCGGCTGTGCCGATAAGGACTGGGCCTCGATCGGCGAACTGGCAGAACGGCTGCAGGCCAAGCAGCACGGCGTGGTGGCGCTGGTCAACCGCTGCGAGGCGGCGGGGCTGGTCAAGCGCCGGCTCAACCCCGAGGACCGCCGCGTGGTGCAGGTGCACCTGCTGGCCAAGGGCGAGCGCTACCTGAACCGCCTGGCGATGCTGCACCGGACCGAGCTGGAATCGCTGCGCGGCGCTTTCCGCGTGGCCCGCATCACCCAGTTCAACGACGACGGCGCCGAGCGCGGTTGAGCCCCGGCACGCCGGCGCCACGGCCGGTTACAGGCGGTTACCAATCACAAGCTCCGGTGACACCCGCTGGCCGCCGGCGGCCCTAGACTCGCGCGCATTCCCCAACACGCGCAGCGCGCAGGAGTCCTGACATGTCCATCCCCCTTCGTTCGGTTGTGCTTGCGGTGCTTGGCGCCGGTGCGCTGGCCGGGTGTGCCACGCCGTATGGCTATGACAACGGCTATGGCGGAGGGTACGGCGGCAGCTACGGTGGTAGCTATGGCAGCAGCGGCTACGGCAGCAGCGGCTATGGCGGCAGCACCACCATCAGCGGCTACCCGGCGCAGCAGGGCTACCCGCAGGCATCGGGCTACCCGCAGGGGTATCCCCAGCAAGGGTATCCGCAACAGGCTTACCCGCAGCAAGGCTATCCCCAGCAGGAATACCCGCAGTCTTCCTATCCCCAGCAGCCGTATCCGCAACAGTCATATCCGGATGGCAGCTACGGCAACAACTACGGCAACCAGGCCTACGGCGTGCGCTACGGCTGGGTCGAGGCGATCGAGGTGGTGCCCGGCCAGCCGCCTTCGACCAGCGGCGCGGGCGCCGTGGTCGGCGGCATCGTGGGCGGGCTGCTGGGCCACCAGGTCGGCGGCGGCCGCGGCAATACCGTGGCCACCATCGGCGGCGCCGTTGCAGGCGCGGTGGCCGGCAACGAGGTCGAAAAGCGCACCGGATCCTCGGCCGCAGCCTACCGCGTGCGCGTGCGCACCAGCGACAACGCCTACCTGACGCTGACGCAGTCCAACGCCTACCAGATGCGCATCGGCGATCGCGTCAAGGTCGAGAACGGCGTAGCCGTGCCGTACTAGGCCTGCGTGCCGAACAGCTGCGCGTAATCCTCGCGCAGCTGGCGCTTGAGCAGCTTGCCCGCCGTGTTGCGCGGCAGGTCCGCGACGAACACGATGCGCTTGGGCACCTTGAACGGCGCCAGCGCCTGGCGGGCATGGGCGATCAGCTCTTCCTCGGCGGCGTCTTCATGGCCGCGCTTGCGCACCACGCAGGCGGCCACCGCCTCGACCCACTTCGGGTGCGGCAGCGCGAACACCGCTGCCTCGGCCACCGCGCCGTGGGTGTACAGGCACTCTTCCACCTCACGGCTCGATACCAGCACGCCGCCTGAATTGATCACGTCCTTGATCCGGTCCACCACATACAGGTAGCCCTCGGCATCCATATAGCCGAGGTCGCCGGAATGGAACCAGCCGCCGGTGAAGGCTTCGGTGGTCTGCTCGGGCTTGTCCCAGTATTCCGTCAGCAGTTGCGGCGAGCGATGCACGATCTCGCCCAGCTCGCCAGGCGGCACGTCCTGCATGGTCTCGTCGACGATGCGGGTCTCGACGTTCAGCACCGGCCGGCCGGCGGACGCCGGGCGCTCGGCATGCTCGTCGGGTCCCAGCACCGTGGCCAGCGGCCCGATCTCGCTCTGGCCATAGCAGTTGTAGAAACGCAGCGCCGGCAGCTTCTGCTGCAGTTCCAGCAGCACCGGCACCGGCATGATCGAGGCCCCGTAATAGGCCTTGGTCAGTGAGCCCAGCCGCGCCGGATCGAAATCCGCATGGCGCAGCAGCGCAATCCACACCGTGGGCGGCGCGAAGAAGCTGGTGATGCCCTCGGCATGGATGGTGCGCAGGCAATAGCCGGCCTCGGGGCTGTCGGCGATCAGCGTGGTGCCGCCGCACAGCAGCAGCGGCATCAGGAAGACATGCATCTGCGCCGAGTGGTACAGCGGCAGCGCGGCCAGCGAGTAGTCCGATGCGCGGATATCGCAGGCGGCGATGGTGCTGACGTATTCGGCGAGCAGCGCGCGGTGGGTCAACACGGCGCCCTTGGGCGCGGAGGTGGTGCCCGAGGTGTACAGGATTTGCGCGGGCGTGCTGTCGGTCAGCGCTTCGGACACCGGTGAAACGGGGCCGTTGGCCGCGGCCACCAGGATATCGCGCGCCTTGCCGCCGTGCAGCGTGCCGCTGACCTTGCAGGGCAGGCCGTCGACGCGGTCGGCCAGCGCCGGATCGGCAAAGACTGCGCTGGCGCCCGATTGCGTGACGATGTACTCGGCCTCCGCGCGCGTCATCGAGAAATTGACCGGCACATGGATCAGGCCGCTGCGCAGGCAAGCCAGCCACAGCAGCACATAGGCGTCGGAGTTCTTGCCGAAGGCGGCCACGCGGTCACCGGGGCGCAGGCCCCACTGTGCCAGGGCGCCGGCCACGTGGGCCGCGGCCTCATCCAGCTGGCGGTAGGTCCAGGCCCGTTCACCGAAGCGGATCGCGGTCTTGCCCGGGCTGCGCCGCACGGCGCGGGCAATGGCGTCGGGGATAGTGTTGCGCAGGGCGCGCTGCTGCTCTGACTGCATGGTGGTCTCCATTGTTATGGTTTGGGGTCCAGCAAGTCTTGAAGCCAAGCGCCGAGGATAAAGGCTGCCGCCCGGCCATGGCAAGGCGGCAGCGGCTCTCGGGGATGAGCGACTATAGCGCTTCCGACAGGAACACCAGCGCGCGCCCGTGCGCCAGCGCGGCGCTGGGCTGGTGGTAGGAGCCGCGCGCCCAGCAGTTGAAGCCGTGGTCCGCGCCCTCATAGACGAAGATCTCGCTGCCGGGTTTGCCGATCATGGCGTCGCGCACGCCTTGCACGGCCTCTGGCGGGATATGCGCGTCGAGCGCGCCGTAGTGGAACTGCACCGGCACGTGGATGTTCGCCGCCTCCTGCAGCTGGTTCTGGATGCCGCCGCCGTAGTAGGGCACCGCGGCATCCACCAGTCCGCGCGCCGCGCTCAGGTACGACAGCAGGCCGCCGAAGCAATAGCCTACCGCCGCCACCTTGCCGGCGCCGGTGTGCTGGCGCAGCACCTGCACCGTGGCGGCGATATCGTCCAGCGCGGCCGGCACATCCACCGCGTTGCGCAGCGCCATGCCGCGCGCCATGTCGTCGGCTTCGTAGCCCAGCTGCACGCGCGGCGCCTGGCGCCAGAACACGTCCGGCGCCAGCACCGCATAGCCGTCGGCGGCGTACTGGTCCGCCACGGCGCGGATATGCTCGTTCACGCCGAAGATCTCCTGCAGCAGCACAATGCCCGGCGCGCCGGGCTGCACGCCTGCCGGCGGCAGGCTCAGGTAGGCATCGAAGCTGCCCGCGGCGGTGTCAACGCGGATCCACTGGCTGTCGGGGATGGCTGTCATGGGGAAAGGCTCTCCGGAAGGGCTCTGAACAGGAAACGGGCGGGTTCCGCGGCGGCATGCCGCGGCGTCAACCCGCAAGTTTGCCACCGCGCGCCGCTTCATGCAGGGCAGGGCGCCCCGACGCCGCTGCCGTCAGTACGCGCGCGACTGCTGGTAGCGCTTGTTCCAGTTGTCGGTGTAGGCCCTGACCACCGCGGCGTCGCCGCGGATCAGCATGCCGTTCTCGGCGTTGCGCTCCTGCGCCGACTTGGTGAAGTTGAACGATCCGGTGAAGACCGCCTGGTCGTCGAACACCATCACCTTGTTGTGCGCAATCGCGGGCTTGTTGTCGATCACCACCGGCACGCCGGCGTGCTTGAGGTAGGTGGCGCTGGTATAGCGTTCGGACTGCTGGCTCTTGTCCAGGATCACGCGCACGTCCACGCCGCGCCGGTGCGCCTGCGCCACGGCCTCGGCGATTGGTGCGCTGGTGAACGAATAGGCCTGGATCAGCAGGCGATGGCGCGTGCTGCGGATGGCATTGACCAGCAGCGCCTGGCAACTCGCGCCATCGGGCACGAAGCACAGCGTGTAGCCGCTGCCATCGGCAAAGGGCTTGGCCGGCACCGGCTTCGCATCCGGCGGCTGGGCCGGCTGGGCCGGCTTGCCGGTGCGCGTGGGAAAGTGGTTGGCGACGGCCTCGTTGAAGGTCTCGCTGATGCTGTTGGCGATGGTGTCGGTCACCTGGTCGAAGGTGGAAGCCGACCGGGCGTGCGCCAGCAGCGCGAAGGGACTGAACGAGGTGAAGGCCGACACGGCGGCGGCCAGGCCCAGGCCCAGCACGGCCCGGCGAATGAATCTGTAAGTCACGGCGGATCTTTGCGTCGGTAAATGACAGCATGCGCGCGCCGCGCGCCGCATGCTGTCGGGGGCGGGTCCGCAGCGTAGCAGCCGCATACGCCACTGGCAAAGCGTGATTGTGTAACAGGATCTGCTGCCGGCTATGCGGTGCAGCATCGGTGCACCGCCGCTGCCCTTGGGACTATCCGCACCCGCGCCTATGATGGATGGAACCCCCGCGGGGCCGCCCGCCAAGGAGAGGGATATGAGCAACCATACCTACAAGCTGGTCGAGATCGTCGGATCTTCACCCGATGGCTGCGACCAGGCCATCCAGAGCGCCATTGACAAGGCCGGTGAAACCATCAAGAACATCGACTGGTTCGAAGTGGTGGAAACGCGCGGCCACATCACGAACGGCAAGATCGCGCACTACCAGGTCACACTGAAGGTCGGTTTCCGCGTGACCTGAGTGCGGCGCCGCGCTTGCGCGGCGGTATTGCGTGCCGGCACAGGCTGCGCTGCCTGTGCGGGTTGGTGCGCGTGCTCGCTCCAGACGCAGCCTTCGGGATAAAAAAACGGCCGACGCGAGACTGCCGTCGGCCGGGTGCAGGGAAACCTTGTGTAGTCAGCCCAAACGCGACCAGCTCAATCGAACTGGTACGAATAGGTCATGTTGATCCGCGGCGACCGATGGCTCGCATTGGTCGGCTTGTCACCCACCGGTTGTGCCACCGACAGGTCCAGCGTGTAGTAGCGCCGGTCCGAGAAGCGCGCGCCGATGGCCACCGATGACAGGCTGCGGTGCGACAGCGACACGCTGTTGGAGAACACGCGCGCCACATCGGCCAACACATAGGGCTGGATCGTGCGCAGGTAGGCCATGTCGGGCAGGAACAGGCGGCTGATTTCCGCCGAGGCCCCCCAGCCCTTGTCGCCCGCCACTTCGCCGGCGGGATAGCCCAGCCCGAAGAAGCGTCCGCCGAAGCTGATCTGCTCGCCCGAGGCCAGGCGGTCGCCGCTGTACTGGCCCGCCGCGGCCACGGTCAGGCCGAAGCCCGCCGGCAGGTCTTTCGACTGCGACAGCAGCAGCCGCGTGCGGAAGAAGCTCAGGTCGTTGGTGTTGTTCTGGCGGCTCGCACCCAGCGCATCGAAACCCTTGTACAGGCCGAGCGTGGCGTTGCGGCTCACGCCTTCGCCGCGCTGCGCGTAGGTCAGCTCCGCGGTGCCTACGCGCACGTTGGTGCCCAGCGTCACGCGCGTGCCGGTGGCGCTGTGGGTGTAGCGCTCGAACTGGTCGGCGCCGTAGAAGCCGCCGGTCAGCGTGAGCGAGTGCGCGTTGGACAGCAGCAGCGGATAGCTGAGCGAGCCGCCGATGCGCTTGGTGTCGTTGACGTAGCGCGGGTTGAACCCGATCGCCTCCAGCGTGGCGTTCTGCGGCACGCCGCGGTAGTGCGAGGCGTTGAGCCGCGCGATCATGCCCTCGGTGCCGAGCGGCTGCGCGTAGCTGGCGGCGTAGTACTCCTCGTTGTCGCGGCCCTTGGGGAACAGTGCCGAGACCGAGATCTGCTCGCCCAGCGGCGTCAGGCTGTTGGTGGTGGCGGTGGCAATGGCGCGCAGGCCCGGCGACATGTATTCGATGCCGGTGCCGAAGGTGAACGGCTTGCGCTTGACGTCGAGCACCATCTCGCAGGCGCCGTCGGCGATGTCGGCGGCGCAGCAGCTCAAGCGGGCGGATACGCCGGCCAATCTCAACGGCGCCGTGCTGGGCACCGTCAGCAATATCGGCGCGAAGAACGGGTATCCATCAGGCATTGCCATGGGGTGCGGCGATGCCGCCGGCGGCAGCGCGGATGCCATGACCGCCTGTCTGGGCGTGTGGGATCCGGCAAGTGGCGGCCCCAGGCATTTCAGCGCCGCTTACGATCCGGCCAGGTTATCTCCTAACGCCGTGCGCGTGCAAGCTACGCAGACCGTGCCGATCCTGTTCGTATTCGATGGTGGCAGCGGCCGGCAGCTGTTTGCGGAATCGATTGCCAGTGGCAGTCCGCCGGTGGCGGCGTTTTCGCTCGGGACCGGGTTGCTGGATGTCAATTCGGCCAACAGCCTGCTAAGCGTTTTGTTGGGGAGCTCGGTGCAATTGTCGGCCGTGGATTGGCAGGGACTGGTCAATGCCAATGTGACGCTGGATCAGCTACGCGTGCGGGCAAACGTGGGTACGGTGGACCAGTTGCTGAACACTGCGCTGAGTCTGAGGGATTTCTACGCGCTCGTGCTCGGTGCGGCTGGCCGCGATGCGCTGTTGAACACGATGCTGGGCAGTCCACCGACCACGCTGGGCGCGGGCGGGGCGGGAGTCGCGGTGTCGCTGGCCCGTTTGCTACAGCTTGGGGTGTTGGCGCCAGCGGCATCGTCGGCTGCGGAGGTGGGGCTTAGCGTGGCCCAGTTGCTACTGGCCGGGGCGCAGGTGGCGCGGGGCGACGCGGCGGTGGCGCTTCCGGTGACGGTGCAATTGCCGGCAGGATTGGGTGGCCTGAGTGCCAGCGTGCAGGTGATCCAGCCGCCGGTCATGGCGGTCGGACCCGCGCGCAAGCTGACCGACAACCCGGCAACATGGCAGACCTCGGCGCACTCCGCACAGGTAGAGGTCGCGTTGGCCGCTACCGTATCGAGTGGTCCAATCAGCGGCTTGCTCGGCGTCCAACTCAACGTACCCCTGCATATCGCCGCTGCCGAAGCTACGGCTGATCTGACCGGCCTGCAGTGTGCGGCGGCACCTGCCGACCGTCGTGCCACGTTGCATGTCACACCCAGCCTGGTAAGCGCTTGTCTCACGAACCAATGCACAGGTGGCAAGGTGACGATCGGCACGGCATCGGCACTCTTCCAACCGCTGATCAAGCTTGTGGTAGTCGATAACCCGAAAAACCGCGGTACAGCGGGCAGTGATATCACCCTCGCGCCTGGTGGACATGCGCAAGTGGGCACGACCAACCCGATCGGAGGAATTTTCTCCCAAGTGCTCGCGTTGCAGGTCACGCCCGAGGTGCTGGGCATCCCAATCCCGCTTTCCCTCGACTTGAGCGGCTTGCTGGTCCCCCTCGGCGCGGCACTGGACGCAGTCCTGCCATCCGTTCTCGCGCAGGCAGGCATCCAGCTAGGCACCGCCGACCTCTGGGTCCACAGCATCGACTGCAACAATGCCGAACTGGTGTACTGAGCCATGATCGCGCCAAACCGCCTGATGGCAGAAATCGAATGAAGACAGACCGCTGGGCCTACGAAAACCTTGAAGTCTACGTGTGGGAAGGCAAGTACGAGATTGCCGACCGCGTCACGCGTTTCCTGGCGCCGCTGGGCGTTGACGTGATCCGCGCCGGCGCGCTTGAAGCCTTGCCCGCCGAGCCGCGCCTGAAGCCCTGCATCGCGGTGATCAGCGTGTCGGTGATCGGCGCGGCGCGCTTCTCGCTGGACTGGGAGGCCGCGCACGGCATGCCGGTGATCTGGGTGGCCGGCCCTGGCCGCGAGGCCGATCCCGGCCGCTTTCCGCCGGAGTACGCGCATATCCTTGCCGACGACTTCACCGGCGCGGACCTGCGCAGCCAGATCGGCAAGCTGCTGCCGCAACTGCTAGCCACGGACGCGCCCGGCGAGCGCGAGGCCGACCTGGTGGCCGGTTCGCCGGCGATGCGCCAGCTGCTGCAGCATGTGGAAACCTTTGCCGACTTCGGCAGCAACGTGATGCTGTATGGCGAAACCGGCGCGGGCAAGGAACGCATCGCGCGCCTGTTTCATGAGCGCAACGGCACTTATGGAAAGGGGCCGTTCGTCGCGGTCAACTGCGGCGCGATCCCTGACGGCTTGTTCGAGTCGCAGTTCTTTGGCCATGCCAAGGGCGCGTTCACCGGCGCCTCATTCGCGCACCGTGGCTATTTCGAGCAGGCCAACGGCGGCACGCTGTTTCTCGATGAAATCGGCGACCTGCCGCTGTTCCAGCAGGTCAAGCTGCTGCGCGTGCTGGAAGAGAACGTGATCACGCGGCTGGGCTCGACCCTGGCGGTCAAGCTGGATTTCCGGCTGGTGGCGGCGACCAACAAGGACCTGCGCGATGCGGTGCGGCAGGGGCGCTTCCGCGCCGACCTGTTCTTCCGCCTGGCGGTGATCGAGATGCGCATCCCCAGCCTGGAAGAGCGTGGCCCGGCCGACAAGGTGGCGCTGCTGCAGTCGTTCCTGCGCCATATGCTGGGGGAATCCGGCTTCGATGCGCTGCCGCCGATGCCGGACTGGCTCAAGGGCGCGGTCGGCACCGCCTATTTCACCGGCAATGTGCGCGAGCTGCGCAACCTGGCTGAGCGTGTGGGCATTACCGTGCAGCAAACCGGGCACTGGGACGAAGAGCACATCCGGCCGCTGTTCCGCTCGCTGCATCCAGGTGCGTTCGATGGCGGCGAGCGCAACGACCTGCGTGCCGATACGGAAGAACGCCGCCGCATCCTGGCCGCGCTCGATGCCAATGGCTGGCGGCGGCAGGACACGGCGGCAAGCCTGGGCATCAGCCGCAAGGTGCTGTGGGAAAAGATGCGCAAGTTCCAGATCGCCGACAGCGAGGCCGAGCCGGTGTGAGCGCGCGCATCCGCCTCACTGCAGGCGGATCTCCTTCACGTCGAAGTGCGATTCGCCAATCAGGTCTTTGTCGTATTCGCCGAGCAGTTCCACCGTGGTCTGCGCATCCACCGGTTTCTGTGCCGGCCAGAGCTTGGCCTTGATCTTCACCTTCATCTGGCCGGTGCCGTCCGAGAACAGGTAGTGCTCGTGGCCGACGTTGCTGACGATCTTGCCGCGCAGCACGGCGTGCTGGTCGTCCTTGCCTTCCGCCTGCAGCGCCTTGACGGTCATCGCCGGGATGGCAGACGGGCCGGTGTACTGGGCGCTGGCGCCGGTGGCGGCCAGGCCCAGGGCAAGCGTCAGGGCAGTAGCGGTCAAAATGCGTTTCATGAGCGTTCTCCGTTATCTTCAATCTGGGGGCGACTGCATGCATGATGCGCGCGCCCGCCTGAACCGTTGCTGAACGGGTGGTCAGGTCGCGACGCATTATGATGCGGGTTTCGCCCTTTCAATAACCGGATCCCGGATTGCGTTTTCTTCACACCGCCGACTGGCATCTCGGCCGGCTCTTCCATGCGCGCAGCCTGCTGGAAGACCAGGTCCATATCCTCAATCAGTTTGTCGAACTGGTCCGCACCGAACGCCCCGATGCCGTGCTGATCGCCGGCGACGTCTACGACCGCGCCGTGCCGCCGCCCGAGGCGGTGGCCTTGCTCGACGACGTGCTGGGCCGCATCGTCATCGACACCGGCGTGCCGGTGGTGATGATCGCCGGCAACCACGACAGCGCGCAGCGGCTGGAATTCGGCGCGCGGCTGATGCGGGCGCAGGGCCTGCACGTGGCCGGCCGCACGCTGGCCGAGGCTGCCTGCGTGACGCTGCACGACGCCCACGGCGAGGTGCGCATCTACGCGCTGCCGTATGCGGAGCCGGCGGTGGTGCGCGATGCCATGGGCACCGACCTGCCATCGCATGAAGCGGCGCTGCGCGCACAGCTCGATGCCATCCGCGCGGTGCATCCGCCGGGCGTGCGTGCCGTGGTGGTGGGCCACGCCTTCGTGGTGGGCGGCGCGGCGAGCGAATCGGAACGGCCGCTGTCGGTGGGCGGCAGCGGTGCGGTGGCCGCGGACCTGTTCGCCGGCTTCGACCTGGTGGCGCTGGGCCACCTGCACCGGCCCCAGACGCTGGGCGGCGGGCGCATCCACTATGCGGGCTCGCTGCTGAAGTATTCGCTGTCAGAGTGCGCGCACGACAAGTCAGTGTCGCGCATTGAGCTGGGCGCGGACGGGGCCGTCGCCATCACGCCGGTGGCGCTGCAGGCGCTGCGCGACGTGCGGGTGGTGGAAGGCGAACTGGCCGCGGTGCTGGCGGCGGGTGCCGATGATCCGCAACGCGATGACTATATCCATGCGCGGCTCACGGATACGGGCGCGCTGCTGGACCCGATGGCCAGGCTGCGGCAGGTCTATCCCAATGCGCTCGCGATCGAGCGGACTGTGCTGGCCCGCAGCGGCACGGCTTCGGAGGCGGGGCGCAAGCTGCGGCAGCTGGGAACCGGCGAGCTCTTTGCCAACTTCTTCCGCGAAGTGGCGGATGCCGAGCTGGAACCGGACCAGCGTGCCGTGCTCGACCAGGTGCTGACCGGGATCGCCGCCGCGGACAGGGAGTCGGCATGAGACCGCTGCATTTGACGCTGCAGGCCTTCGGCCCCTTTGCCGCGACCGAGCAGGTCGATTTCACGCGGCTGGGCGAGCAGGCCTTTGTTCTGATCCACGGCCCGACCGGCGCGGGCAAGACCACGCTGCTCGACGCGATCTGCTTTGCGCTGTACGGCGATACCTCCGGTGGCGAGCGCAGTGCGCAGGCCATGCGCAGCGCCAACGCCGCGCCCGCGCTGCGCACCGAGGTGACGCTGGAGTTCAGCCTGGGCGCGCAGCGCTGGCGCGTGGTGCGCTCGCCCGTGCAGGAGCGGCCCAAGCAGCGCGGCGAGGGCTGGGTGACCGAGCCGGCCAGGGCGCAGCTGGACCTGCATGACGGCAACGACTGGGTCAGCAAGGCCAGCCAGCCCGCCAAGGTCAGCGATGCCGTGCGCGACTTGCTGGGCTTCGACAGTGCGCAGTTCCGCCAGGTGATCGTGCTGCCGCAGGGGCGCTTCCGTGAATTGCTGACCGCCAGTTCGCAGGCGCGTCAGGCCATTCTGGAGCGCCTGTTCCGCACCGAGCTGTACCGGCGCGTGGAAGAGCTGCTGAAGGCCGAGGCCGCCGGCATCCGCCGTGATGCCGAGCGCATCACCATCCAGCGCGACGAAGCGCTGCGGCAAGTTGGCATGGAATCGGCGCAGGCGCTGGCAGAGGGAATCGAGGCGCTGCAGGCCGAGTTGCAGGCGTTGCAAGGGCAGGAACAAGGCGCGCGCGCCACGCTGGCCGCAGCGCAGACGGCGCTGGGTGCCGGTGAGCAGGTCGCGGCGCGGTTGCAGGAACGTCAGCAGGCGCAGGCCGCGCACGCGGCGCTGCTGGCGCGCCAGCCAGCCATGGAGGATGAGCGCGTGCGCCTGCATGCCGCCCAGCGCGCCGCGCGTGTCAGGCCGGCACTGCAGGCATGGCAAGCCGCGCAGCGCGACCAGGCTGCCAGCGCGGTTGCCTTGACGCAGGCCGGCGAGCAGGCGGCGCGCGCCGCGCAACAGGCCACGCAGGCGGCTGCCGCATTGCAGGCCGAAACGGCACGCGCCGAAGCGCGCCAGTCCGCGCAGCGGCGGGCCTCGCAGTTGGCGGACATGCTGCCGCGCGCGCAGCAGCTGGGTGCGCAGCTGGCCGCGCTGCAGGCGGCCGAAGCCAGGCAGGTGGCGGCCGCCACCGCGCGCGAACGCGCCGCCGCACAGCTTGCCACCCGGCAAGCCGATGCCGTTGCCGCGGAGTCCGCGCTGGCGCAAGGCCAGCTTGCCGCAGCGCAGGCACAGGCCACGGCGTTGCAGCTGGCCGCATTGCAGGAACGCGCGCGGCAGCTTGACCGTCATCAGCAAGCTGCCCGGACGCTGGATACGGCGAACGCACAGGCGGCCACTGCCGCCGCTGCCGAACAGCAAGCCCTGCGTCAGCGCGAGCAGTGCCGCGCCGCGCTGGCCGAAGCGGAAGCCGCCTGGCGCGCCGGGCAGGCCGCGCGGCTGGCCGCAACCCTGGCAGCGGGCGATGCCTGTCCGGTCTGCGGCAGCACCGCGCACCCGGCACCGGCGCAGCATGTGGCGGCGCCGCTGTCGGACCAGGCGCTGGAGCAGGCCCGCCACGCCGCGCTCGAGGCCGAGTCCCATGTGGTGCGCTGCACCGGCCAGCACCAGGCGGCACAAGCCGCCATTGCCCAGGCGCGCGCGCGGCTGGACGAACTGGCGCAGGCGCTGGGTGAGGTCGGCGACGAGTCCGCCCGCAAGCTGAAAGCCGAGATCACGGCGCTGGAAGCGGCACTGGCCGAAGGCCGGCAAGCGGCGGCAAGCCTTGCGCAACGCGAAGCCGCCATTGCCGCTTGCCGCACGGCGCTCGCAGCGGCGGACGCCGCCAGCCGCGATGCCGCCGCCGCCGCCGATGCCGCTGCCCAGGCGCTGGCCCACTGCCGTGGCGAATGGCAGGCCAACAGCGCGCAGGTCCCCGAGGATTCACGCGACCCCGTGGCGCTGGGCGAGGCCCTGCGCCAGGCGCAGGCCATGCTCGCTGCGCTGGAACAGGCGCTGGCCGCTGCGCAGGCGGCCGAGCGCCAGGCTGCGGCGGACGCAGCAGGGGCACAGGCCGGACTGGTTTCGGCACAGCAGGCACAGGCGCAGGCGGCTCACCGCCTGGCCGAGGCCGAGGCCGCGCTTGCGCAGGCGCTCGCGCAACAAGGCTTTGCCGATGAGCCGGCCCACGCCGCCGCTTGTCTTGGCGACGATGCCATGCAGGCGCTCGACGCGACGCTGCGCGCGTTCGATACCCAACTGGCCACAGCCGCCGACCGGCGCGAACGCGCCGAGGCCGCCGCGCAAACGCTGGACGCGCCGGACCTGGACGGCCTGCGCGCAGCGCGGGATGTGTCGGCAGCCGCGGTGGAAGCCCTGGTCCGGCAACAGGCCGAGCGCGGCCGTTCGCGCGACACGCTGCTGCAATGCCAGCTGCGCCTGCAGCAGCTCGATGCGCAGGGGCGCGACATCGAGGCACGCTACGCGGTGCTGGGCCGGCTGGCTGAAGTCGCCAACGGCAACAACCCGCGCCGCATGACGTTCCAGCGCTTCGTGCTGGCCACGCTGCTCGATGAGGTGCTGGAAGCTGCGTCCGCGCGTTTGCTGGCGATGAGCCGTGGCCGCTATGTGCTGCAGCGCGTGCGCGAGCAGGCCGACCAGCGCAGTGCGGGCGGACTGGATATCGAAGTATTCGACCACGATACCGGCGCGGCGCGGCCGGCCAATACGCTGTCAGGCGGCGAGGGCTTTCTCGCGTCGTTGTCGCTGGCGCTGGGGCTGGCCGACGTGGTGCAGTCGCGCGCGGGCGGCATCCAGCTCGATACGCTGTTTGTCGACGAAGGCTTTGGCACGCTCGATCCCGAGAGCCTGGACTTCGCCATCCGTACGCTGCTGGACCTGCAGCAGGCAGGGCGGCTGGTGGGGATCATTTCGCACGTCACCGAACTGCGTGAGCGCATCGACGTGCGGTTGGAGGTGCGCCCTGGGGTCGGCGGCAGCCGGGTACTGTTGACGGGCGTGGCGACACCCGCGTAGTGCGGCGGGCTTCCCCGTCAGGCGACGAATACCTGGCGGCAACGAATCGCCATCACTTGCGCTTCAAACGCGCGGGCGGCTGCCCGGGCCAGGCGCGCACGGCGTGACAGCGGCGGCGTGCGGGATTGCACGCTGGCGCCTGCCGGGGCAGGCGCGGGGGATAGTGGTCGATCCTTGCAGGGTTTCAGTCCCCACGCCAGCTGCGTGACATGCAGGATGCGCGCAAGCGCCGCTGCATGGGGCGTGGATGAAAACGGGACGTGGACGGTGGCCATGACGGGCTCCTCGTTCTTGTTTGTTGCCAGGGCTGCCCTGCTCAGCCGGGTGGTCCGGTGGCTGCTGTGCGGGTGTTGCCTGCCTGACTCCACAATAGCCCGCACGGTCCCCGGGCCATATCGAGTGCGAGCCGATTGTGATGTCGGCCCCGTCCTACACACGGGGCGTGCCCGTCACCCGCGCGCGCTTATCGCACAATCTGGTTTGCCGACCGCCCGGTCGGCTTGACCGTCGCCGACGCGCAGGTGTAACCTGTTCATTCTGCGAATTCAAGTTCGTATATCGAACAAATCGGTTAACGAACCACCGGTCCACACCACAAAAAGCAGACCACACGCAGACTGCTGGACTCGTTCAGAGGGAGGCGCCCCGCGCTGCCCGCCGCGACGAAACTCCTTCCGGCAGGATTACCGGAGACAGCCTTTCATGCGCCGCGTCTTGCGGCCCGCTCCGGTAGCCTGGCGGATCTTCCGACCTGGAACGCAAGTGATCAACAAGCTATACGACTCGGTGGAAGCGGCGGTCGCCGGCATCCACGACGGCGCCACCATCCTGATCGGCGGCTTTGGCATGGCAGGCATGCCGGCAGAGCTGATCGACGCCCTGATCGCGCAAGGCGCGCGCGACCTCACCATCGTCAACAACAACGCCGGCAACGGCGACACCGGGCTGGCCGCGCTGCTCAAGACCAAGCGCGTGCGCAAGATCATCTGCTCGTTCCCGCGCCAGGCGGATTCCTACGTCTTCGATTCGCTCTACCACGCGGGCGAGATCGAGCTGGAACTGGTGCCGCAGGGCAACCTGGCCGAGCGCATTCGCGCCGCCGGTGCCGGCATCGGCGGCTTCTTCACGCGCACCGCGTACGGCACGCCGCTGGCCGAAGGCAAGGAAACGCGCATCATCGACGGCCAGGGCTATGTGTTCGAGACCCCGATCCACGCCGACTTTGCGCTGATCAAGGCCGACACGGCCGACCGCTGGGGCAACCTTACTTACCGCAAGACCGCACGCAACTTTGGCCCGATCATGGCGATGGCCGCCAAATGCGCCATCGTGCAAGTCAGCCACGTGGTGGAGCTGGGCGAGATGGACCCCGAACACATCGTGACGCCGGGCCTCTTCGTCAAGCGCGTCGTCAAGGTCGCCCAGGCCGCATAAGCGCGACTGGCAACAGGAGAAACACAGATGCAACGCCTGACCCGCGATCAGATGGCCGCCCGCGTGGCCAAAGACATTCCCGACGGTGCCGTGGTCAACCTCGGCATCGGCCTGCCGACCCTGGTTGGCAACCACCTGCCCGCAGACAAGGAAATCCTGCTGCACAGCGAGAACGGCCTGCTTGGCATGGGCCCTGCGCCCGCGCCCGGCGAGGAAGACGGCGACCTGATCAACGCCGGCAAGCAGCCGGTGACGGTCAAGCCGGGCGGCTCGTTTTTCCATCACGCCGATTCGTTTGCGATGATGCGTGGCGGTCACCTGGACTTCTGCGTGCTGGGTGCGTTCCAGGTCTCCAAGCAGGGCGACCTGGCCAACTGGCACACCGGCGCGCCCGGCGCCATCCCCGCCGTGGGCGGCGCGATGGACCTGGCCATCGGCGCCAAGCAGGTGTTCGTGATGATGGAGCACCAGACCAAGCAGGGCGAGAGCAAGATCGTGCCGCAGTGCACCTATCCGCTTACCGGCATCGGCTGCGTGACCCGCATCTACACTGACCTTGCGACCATCGACGTGACCGCCGACGGGCTGGTCGCGCGCGACCTGGTCGACGGCCTGAGCTTTGAAGAGCTGCAGCGCCTGACCGGGGTGCCGCTCAAGCAAGCCGCATAACCAGCAGACCCGACACACACACCAAAACGAGAGAGACACACCATGACCGAAGCCTTTATCTGCGACGCCATCCGCACCCCCATCGGCCGCTACGGCGGCAGCCTGTCCGCGGTGCGCCCGGACGATCTCGGCGCGGTGCCGCTGAAGGCGCTGATGGCCCGCAACCCGAACCTGGACTGGTCGGCCGTCGAGGACGTGATCTACGGCAACGCCAACCAGGCCGGCGAAGACAACCGCAACGTGGCGCGCATGTCGCTGCTGCTGGCGGGCCTGCCGCAAAGCGTGCCGGGTGCCACCATCAACCGCCTGTGCGGCTCCGGCATGGACGCCACCGGCACCGCCGCGCGCGCCATCAAGGCCGGCGAAGCCACCCTGATGATCGCCGGCGGCGTGGAAAGCATGAGCCGCGCCCCGTTCGTGATGGGCAAGGCCACCAGCGCGTTCTCGCGCGATGCGCAGATCTTCGACACCACCATCGGCTGGCGCTTTATCAACCCGGCCATGCGCGCGGCCTACGGCGTGGACTCGATGCCCGAGACCGCCGAGAACGTCGCCACCGACTACAAGATCAGCCGCGAAGACCAGGACCTGATGGCCCTGCGCAGCCAGGAAAAGGCATCGCGCGCACAGGCCGACGGCACGCTGGCGCAGGAAATCACCCCGGTCACCATCGCCCAGAAGAAGGGCGACCCGATCGTGGTCGAGCGCGACGAGCACCCGCGCGCCACCAGCATGGAAGCCCTGGCCAAGCTGCGCGGCGTGGTCCGTCCTGACGGCACCGTGACCGCCGGCAATGCCTCGGGCGTGAACGATGGCGCCTGCGCGCTGCTGCTGGCCAGCGAAGCCGGCATCAAGCAGCACGGCCTGACCCCGCGCGCCCGCATCGTCGGCATGGCCACTGCGGGCGTGGCGCCGCGCGTGATGGGCATCGGCCCGGCACCGGCGTCGCAGAAGCTGCTCAAGCAGCTGGGCATGACCATGGACCAGATCGACGTGATCGAGCTGAACGAAGCGTTCGCCGCGCAAGGCCTGGCCGTGCTGCGTGAACTGGGCGTGGCCGACGACGACAAGCGCGTCAACCCGAACGGCGGCGCGATCGCGCTGGGCCATCCGCTGGGCATGAGCGGCGCGCGCCTGGTCACCACCGCGATGTACCAGCTGCACCGCACCGGCGGCCGCTTCGCGCTGTGCACGATGTGCATTGGCGTGGGCCAGGGTATTGCGATGGTGATCGAGCGTGTCTAAGTCAAGCCAGTTGAAAAGCTGAGGGTGTACTCCCTCTCCCGCAAGCGGGAGAGGGAGCCAGTCCGCAGTAGTCTTGAAAGTGAGTCAAAGATGTCCCTTCCCGTAGCCACGCTCGTGACCGGCGCCAGTTCCGGTATCGGCCGCGCCATCTGTGAAATGCTGCTGGCCGATGGCGTGACCCAGGTGGTCAATGTCGACTATGCCGAACCGGCCTGGTCGCACCCGAACATGACCTTCTTCCAGGCCGACCTGACCGATGCCGAGGCGACCCGCGCCGTGGCCGCGCAGGTGACCTCGCGCTTCGCCGTCACGCGCCTGGTGAACAACGCCGGCGCCACGCGCCCCGGCACCGCCGACACCGCCACCGTTGCCGACCTGGACTACGTGACCGGCCTGCACCTGCAGGCCACGCTGCTGCTGACGCAGGCGTGCCTGCCCGCGATGCGCGCCGCCGGTTTCGGGCGCATCGTCAACATGGCCTCGCGCGCGGCGCTGGGCAAGGCCGAGCGCGTGGTGTACTCCGCTACCAAGGCCGGCCTGATCGGCATGACCCGCACGCTGGCGATGGAGCTGGGCGGCGACGGCGTCACCGTCAACGCCGTGGCCCCGGGCCCGATCGCCACCGAGCTGTTCCGCAAGAGCAACCCCGAAGGCGCCGAACAGACCAGGCGCATCCTGGCCAGCATCACCGTCAAGCGCATGGGCACGCCGGAAGATGTCGCGCGTGCCGCGCTGTTCTTCCTGTCGCCAGACAACGGCTTCGTCACCGGCCAGGTGCTGTACGTGTGCGGTGGCACCACGCTCGGCGTTGCGCCGGTGTAAGGACCGCGCCTCGGCATCCAGCATTCAAGCATTCAACCAGAAGAGACGTTAACCAAGCGTCACGCATGGCGGCCCGTGGCCGGGCCGCTCACCGGATGCGCGCATGTGCGCGCCATCCGTTCGGGAACGGCAATCACGCCATTCAGCACAACCTCCCGCGGTACCCAATCACCGCCGGGACCGATATAGCACCGGAGCATTACCGATGAGACAAGATTCCCAGACCTCCACCACGCGCCGCCGCCTGCTTGCCGCTGGCGTGGCGCTGGCCACCACCATCGCCGGCTTTGCCGGTGCGGCCCATGCGCAGGGCGGCTACCCGACCAAGCCGATCACCCTGATCGTGCCGTTCTCGGCCGGCGGCACCACCGACATCCTGGCCCGCATCGTCGGCCTGCAGCTGGGCAAGGTGCTCGGCCAGCCGGTGGTGATCGACAACCGTCCGGGCGCGGGCGGCAACATCGGCGCCTCGCTGGCGGCCAAGGCGCCGGGCGACGGCTACACGCTGTTCATGGGCACCATCGGCACGCACGCGATCAACCAGTCGCTGTACTCCAAGCTGCCGTATGACCCGGTCAAGGACTTCGCGCCGATCACGCGCGTGGCAATGGTGCCGAACCTGGTGGTGGTGAATCCCAAGGTGCCGGTCAACAACGTCAAGGAACTGATCACCTACGTCAAGGCCAACCCGGACAAGCTGTCGTACGGTTCGTCGGGCAGCGGCTCGTCGATGCACCTGTCGGGCGAGCTGTTCAACTCGATGACCGGCCTGCATATCCAGCACATCCCGTACAAGGGCAGCGCCCCGGCCGTGAACGACCTGCTGGGCAACCAGATCGGCCTGATGTTCGACAACATGCCGTCGTCGTATCCGCACGTGAAGGCCGGCAAGCTGCGCGCCATCGCCGTGACTTCGGCCAAGCGCTCGCCGGCGCTGCCCGACGTGCCGACCGTGGCCGAAGCGGGCGTGCCGGGCTATGAAGCCACCTCGTGGTTCGCGCTGTACGCCACCGGCGGCACGCCGCAGCCCATCGTCGACCGCCTGAACGCCGAAGTGGTGAAAATCCTGGCCATGCCGGAAGTGAAGAAGCAGATGGCCGACCAGGGCGCCGAACCCAATCCGGAAAAGCCGGCCCAGCTGGCCGCGTTCATGAAGTCGGAAACGGCCAAGTGGGCGAAGGTGGTGAAGGCTTCGGGCGCTACGGTGGATTGATTCACGTCCTGGCTGCGCCAAAGAAAGGCCGGTCCCTGTCGGGGACCGGCTTTTTGTTTATGCGTGGCCGGGGACGGCTTGTGCGGGCAGGGCTGCCACTCAGTCGCTGCCAAGCTGCAGCTTGTTCTTCTGCCGCTTCTCGATCGCGGCCTTGAGCAGCGCCGCACTGCGATAGATGCCGTGTGCGAACTTGCCATACGGCAGCGTCGCAAACAACGCCATCACCACGCCAAGGTGGACCGCCAGCAGCAGCGGCATCGCCGCCGTGCCGCGCCCCGCCAGCAACCCCAGCCCGGTGGCGCTGGTCAGCAGCAGCAGCGCGATAAAGCCGCGGTCCATCGGCCGCTGCCGGGCATCCCCATGCATCGGGTGCCGGCGCAGGTTCAGCCATAGCAAGCCGGCCGGGCCCACCAGCAGGCCCGCGCCGCCGGCGGTGCCCAGCAGCACCGGCAGGCTCGTGACCGGGTAGGGCGCATGCCTGCCCAGCAGATAGTGGTAGCCGGTCGCCACCACTGTCGACGCAAAGCACAGCATGAAGCCGTAGAACGTGAAATGGTGGAACCGCCGCCGTGCCAGCGTGAAGCGGTCGCTGGCCTCGTTGCAGCCATCGCCGTGGCCGCCATCGAGGTAGGTGAGTGCCAGCACGTTCCGGGCCGCCTCTGCCACGGCGGGTGCCGACGCCGTACCGGCCGAGACATCGCGCCAGAAGCGGCGCACGCCCAGTCCAAGCGCGAGCACGGCAAAGCCGAACACCCCGCCGAACAGCGCCGCCAGCGTGTTGTGCGGGAATACCGCGTAGAAATTACCGCCCGCATGCGTCTGCCACAGCGCGCCGCCCCGCGTGGCGGCCAGCACCAGGAACAACGCCAGCCCGAAGGCCAGCGCCACCGACACCGTGAGCCCGTTGCGCTGGTACAGCTTGCCCAGCGGTGCGGGCCACGCATATTCGCTATAGGTTTCCAGCCGCACCTTTGCCATCGCCTGCGGCACATTGACGCCGAAGTCGTGCGGCGGCGCGTATTGGCAGGCGTGGTAGCAGGCGCCGCAGTTGTGGCACAGGTTGGCCAGGTAGTTGACGTCGGCCTTGCCGAACTCCAGCCGGCGGGTCATGGCCGGGAACACCGCGCAGAAGCCTTCGCAGTATCGGCAGGCATTGCAGATCTGCATCTGCCGGGCGACTTCGGCCTCGTTGTCGGTCAGCGGCAGCACGCGGATGACGCGGGATTGCGGCGCCGGGGCGGCAGCGTCCTGCCCGGCTAGCTGCGCGGCCTCGCGCGCCAGGGCCTCAAGCTTCTGCATGGACGGCTCCCGTGTTGATGCCTGCCGCCAATGCAGCCTGCGTGCCCGCGATGCGCCCGAAGGCCGTGCCGATCGACATGCCGACACCGGCGGTGTATCCCTTGCCGAGCACGTTACCGGCCATCATTTCTCCTGCCACGAACAGATTCCCGCTTGGCTTGCCGCCAAAGTGCACCTGGGCGCGGTCGTTGACCTTGAGCCCCAGGTAAGTGAAGGTGATGCCCGGGCGCAGCGCGTAGCCGTAGAACGGCGCCTGGTCGAGCGGCCTGGCCCAATGCGTCTTGGCCGGTGCCAGGCCTTCGGTGTGGCAGTCGTCCAGCGCGGTATGGTCGAAGGTGCCAACGCGGCACGCCGCGTTGTAGTCCTGCACCATGCGCACGAACTGCGCTTCCGGCAGCCCCAGCTTGCGTGCGAGTTCGGGCAGCGTGTCGGCCTTCTCGCCGGGAAACACCGGCGGCATGAAGCGGCCGATGGCCTTGCTGTCGATGACCGAATAGCCGATCTGCCCGGGCTGCTGCGCCACCAGCCGGCCCCAGATGGCGTAGCGCTTGGGCCAGAAGTCCTCGCCTTCGTCGTAGAAGCGCACGGCGTCGCGATTGACCACGACGCCCAGCGACACGCAATCGATGCGCGTGCAGATGCCGCCGTCGTACAGCGGCGCGCGCGCGTCGATGGCGACGCAGTGCGATTGCGACGGGTCGCCGATGGCGTCGGCGCCGGCATCGATCATGTGCCGCAGCAGCACGCCCTGGTTGAAGCGCGTGCCGCGGATCAGGAAGTTGTCGGCGGGCCACTCGCCACGTTCGTTCTGGCCCCAGGCCTCGCGCAGCCATTCGCGGTTGGATTCGAAGCCGCCGGCGGCCAGCACGCAGGCGCGCGCGGTGAAGCGCTGGCCCCCGCTGCGCGCGGCGACGAAGCGGTCGCCATCCAGCTCGATCGCGTCCACCGGGGTTTCATAGCGGACCTGCACGCCCATTGTTTCGGCGCTGCGGTAGTACGCGTTGACCAGCGCCTTGCCGCCACCCATGAAGAAGGCGTTGGTGCGGGCCACGTGCAGCGCGCCCGACAGCGGCGGCTGGAAGCGCACGCCGTGCCTGCGCATCCACGGCCGGCAGGTCGAAGACGCGTGGATCACCAGCCGCGCCAGGTGTTCGTCGGTGATGCCGCCGGTGACCTTGAGCAGGTCCTGCCAGTACTCTTCCTCGGGATAGGCATCGACCAGCACGTCTTGCGGCGCGTCGTGCATGCAGCGCAGGTTGCGCGTGTGCTGGGAGTTGCCGCCGCGCCACGCGCGCGGCGCGGATTCGAGCAGCAGCACCGAGGCCCCGGCTTCGCGCGCCATCAGCGCCGCGCACAGGGCCGCGTTGCCGCCGCCAATTACCAATACGTCGACCATGGGGATTGTCTCCTTGCTGGCGCCATCTTGGCGGGCAAGGCGGGCGCGCGCCATCAGGGGCGCGGCAAGGGGGCTTCAGCTTTCGTGAAGCCCGGCCAGGGCGACGCCGGCTCAGCGCGGGCGCAATGTGGCGCCGGGCCAGCGCCCCTCGCGCACCAGCGTGGTGGCAACGTCGGCCAGGACCACGCGCGCGGCCAGGCCCGCCGGCGACAGTTCATCGTCAGACAGGCTGACCAGCAGGTTGGGCCGCGTGGCGCCAGCGTCGGTGACCAGTATGCTGCGGTAGGGCGTGCCATGGCTGCGCGCCAGCGCCGCGCCAGGCTGGATGGTGGCGCCCAGGCCACCGCGCACAGCGTCCATCAGGATCGCCAGCCCGTCGATCTCCGCCACCACCTGGGGCTCGCACCTGGCCTGGCGGAAGCAGGCAGCAACCAGCGCGCGCAGCCCGTGCGAGCCGCTGGGCAGGATCAGCGGCAGCTTGCCGAGTGCCGCCACCGAGGTCTGCTCGCCCCGCGGCATGCCGGCCAGCCCCTCGGCGCCGATCACGAACAGGCGCTCATCGAGCAGCGGCAGCACGCTCCAGCGCTGCGCCGGCTCCTCGCTGAACAGCACTGCCAGGTCGATCTGGCGCGCGCTCAGCATCGTGCCGAGGTAGCCGGACAGGCTCTCCACCATGCGCAGCCGCACGTCGGGGTAACGCTCGCGCATGGCCTGCATGAAGGGTAGCGCCAGCACCGCGGCGGTGCTGGGCGGCAGGCCCACGCTGACGTGGCCCGACAGGCGCGCCTGCCGCGCGGCCAGCGCGGCATCGTCGATATGGCGCAGCGCCAGCTGGGCCTGGCGCCAGAAGGCCAGCCCGGCGTCGGTGGCGACCACGCCGGTGGAAGTGCGCTGCAGCAGCCGCGTCGACAGCTCGCTCTCCAGCCGGCTGATCTGCTGGCTCAGCGCGGACGTGACCACGCCCAGCTCAAGCGCCGCCTTGCCCATGCTGCCATGCTCGATCACGCTGACGAAGTAGCGCAGTTGCCTCAGTTCCATGTCGCGTCCCCGCTGCCGCAATTTGCCCGCATGGTAGCGGAAAACCTGCCGCAGTTCACGAATCCTGAAGACCCGTTAACGCCCGCCCGATGGCGCGCTTGCCAGCGGCTGCGTAGAGTCGCACCGGTCAGAAACGGGCGGAAGCGACGCTACGCAGCCGCCATTCCATAACAACATGACTTCCCGCAAAGGAGACTGCATGACAACCGTTTCGCGCATGCGCCGCGCCGTGGTGGCCGGCCTCGCCGGTACCGCTGTGCTGGGCGCGCCCGCCGCCTTCGCCGCGGACAACTGGCCGGCCAAGCCGATTACCCTGGTAGTGCCCTTCGCCAGCGGCGGCACCACTGACATCCTCGCCCGCACCATCGGCCACAAGCTGGGCGAGGCGCTGCAGCAGCCGGTGGTGGTGGACAACCGCCCCGGTGCCGGCGGCACCCTCGGCGCGGCCAACGTGGCGCGCGCGCCGGCCGACGGCTACACCTTCCTGCTGGCCACCGTCGCCCACACCATGGCGCCGGCCATCTACAAAAGCCTGCCCTACGAGTTCACGCGCGACCTGGATCCGGTGGGCCTGGTGGCGCTGACGCCCAATGTGCTGGTGGTCAATCCTGCGATCCCGGTGAAGTCCGTGTCTGACCTGATCGCCTATATCAAGGCGCATCCCGGCAAGGTCAACTACGGCTCGGCCGGCATCGGCAGCACCGAGCACCTGTCCGGCGAGCTGTTCCGCGCGCTGACAGGCACCGACATTGCGCATGTGCCATATAAGGGCGGCGCGCCGATGATGACTGACCTGATCGCAGGCCAGATCCAGATGGCGATCGAGACCAGCCCGTCGGCCTCGCAACACGTGCGCAGCGGCAAAGTGCGGGCGCTGGCGGTCACCACCGCGAAGCGTTCCGCCGCCTATCCCGGCGTGCCGACGCTGGCGGAGAGCGGCGTCAGGGGCTACGAAGTCACCACGTGGTTCGCGCTGATGGCGCCGCGCGGCACGCCCGCGGCGATCGAGCAGCGCGTATCGGCGGAGCTGGGCAAGCTGCTGAAGGCGCCGGAGGTGCAGAAGCGGTTTGACGAGCAGGGCGTGACCGCTGGCGACATGACGCCAACGCAGCTTGCTGCCTTTATCCGCGCCGAGACCGACAAGTGGGGCAAGGTGGCACGGGAATCGGGGGCGAAGGCGGAATAACGGCCTCGCTCACAGGAGCGGCGCTGGCGCTACAGAAGGAGACTATGCAGGAGCGGCTGCGGCAGCCGACCGGCCGCCAGAACGGGGGCTGAACACCCCTTGCCGGCCAGGGTCCAATTGATGTCGCCAGCCTGAATACGGAGGAACCCACCATGCATGACCTTTCCTTCGTTCACGCTGACGCGGCCCACGTCGAATGGCAGGTCGCGCTGGCCGACTGCCAGCGCCAGCTGGACACGCAGGATTTCCTGCGACAGGCGAAGGCAGACAACGCGCTGCCGCTCACGCTCGGCTGGTGCTACCTGAGCGACTACTACGCACTGGCCGCCGAGGCCATCCTTGCCGCGCTGCAGCAGAACTGGCCCGGCGTGTCCTGGGTAGGCACGGTCGGCCTGGGCGTATCCGCCAGTGGCAAGGAGTATTTCGACGAGCCGGCCATGGTGCTGATGGCGGCGCCGTTTCCGCGCGATGCCTTCCAGCTGTTTTCAGGGCGCCAGCCCTTGCCGCCGGCGTCTTCCGGCTTCGTTCCCCATACCGCGCTGGTGCATGCCGAGGGCAGTACGCCGGATGTGCAGGACCTGTTGCATGAGCTGAGCGCGCGCACGGCCACCGGTTACCTGTTCGGCGGCTTGTCGTCGGCCCGCAACCGTACCTTGCATATTGCCGATGGCGTGTTCTCCGGTGGGTTGTCGGGCGTGCTGTTCGGCCCCGAAATCGAAATGGTCTCCCGCGTCACGCAGGGCTGCCAGCCGATCGGGCCGGTGCGCGCCGTGACACGCAGCGATCACAACCTTCTGTTCGAGCTGGACGGCAAGCCGGCCCTGGATTGCATCCTGCATGACCTGGGCGTCGAGCGCGACGCCCAGGTGGAGACCATGGCGGAGGCACTATCCGGAACGCTGGCCGGCTTGAATTCAGCCACCGACGATGCCCCGGTCCTGCCCGGCAGGATCGGCTCGACGTTCGGCTCGGACACGCTGGTGCGCCACCTGATCGGCCTGGACGTGCAGCATCGCGTGCTGGCGCTGGCCGACATGGTCGAGCCCGGCATGCGGCTGGCCTTCTGCACGCGCAATGCTGACGCGGCGCGCGCGGACCTGGTGCGCGTCGCCACCGAGATTCGCACAGAGATCGAACACGGCGGCAGCCGCGCACGTGGCGCGCTCTACATCAGTTGCTCAGGCCGGGGCGGGCCGCATTTCGGCGCGCCGCATGCCGAGCTGCAAACCGTACGCCGCGCGCTTGGCGACCTGCCGCTGGCTGGATTCTTTGCCGGCGGCGAGATCGCAAGGGATCACCTCTATGGCTATACGGGGGTGCTGACGGTATTTACCGGCCATTGAATCAGCGAATGACAGCATCGATGTTGCGCATCTGGCGCGCAAACCAGATGCGCAACAGGCTGTTCGACAGGACCATCGGCAGCGAATACGCAATGATCCGATATACCTTGCTGCGCTGCAGCCGGGATGTCTTTGCCGGGTCCAGCCAGTCGTCGTTGCCCACCAGGAGCAGCAGGGTCTCCATGCCGATGAGGACGGGCCACAGGCATGCCAGCCGCAGCCGGATGAAGTGCGGGGGAATGGCAAGCGTGTAGGCCATCGCCTCGTGAAAGTGGTCCAGCGTCTTGCGCACGAGCTCGCGCATCAAGGCCCGCGCGCGCAGCGAGGCGTCCGGCAGCAGCAGGTCCTGCGGGCGCAGCCCGTACTGCTCCAGCATCGTCGCCGGAAGATAGCAGCGCCCGATGCGAAGATCCTTGCCGCAGTCCCGCAGGACATTGGTCATCTGCAAGGCTTTGCCGAAGCGGACCCCGCGGCGCAGCATGGTGTCGGGCACGCCGATCGCGCCGGGCACGTGGGCGGCAGTCATGCTGGTCCAGAATTCGCCGACGCATCCGGCGACCAGGTACGTGTAACGGTCAAGCTCTTCCGGTTCGCCAAGCGCGACGATGCGGCTGGCGTGTTCATCGGGGAACGTCCGCAGGTCGAATTCCATGCCTTCGCTCAGGGTCGATACGATCTGCCGTACCGCTTGCTGGTCGTCCGGCTCCAGCTGCGCCAGCACCGCCAGCGCAGGACCCAGTGACTCGAGCAGGATGCGCTCATCCGACTGTTCCTGCCGGCCTGCCACCTCCGCTGCGATGCTGTCGGCCAGCGCTGTGTCTGCAGTCGCACCGTTGACCTGGTCGCGCAACGACAACAGCAGCGCCAGCCGCCGTTGTGGCGGGATCAGCGAGGTATCGGCAATCGTGTCGGCGGCGCGCGCCAGCAGATAGGCCAGGCCGACCGGATCGCGCATCGGCGCGGGCAGCACGCGCAGCGTGAGATAGAACGAACGCGAGACGCCTTTGAGCAGCGGACCGAGGAGGAACGCCCGGCTGGGGTCGCGCATGGGTGGTGTCCTGTTCCCTGAGAGGTTTGCGAAAGTGACATTGCCCGGGTGGCCGTCAGGCCGGGCCCGGGCATTGTACCTTCGACGCCAGGGGCAGATTGCAGGCCCTGGTCAGGGCGAGTCTTTGCCGAGATAACGCTCAAACCACTGTGCGGCCAGGCGAGCGACCGATTCCAGTGCGCCGGGTTCCTCGAACAAATGGGAGGCGCCGGGCACGATCACCAGTTTCTTGGTGCATGTCAGCTGGGCATAGGCCGACTCATTGCGTTCAAGGACGCTCAGATCCTGCCCGCCGATGATCAGCATGGTGGGCGCAAGCAGTTTCGCAAGGGCGTCGGGACCCGCCAGGTCGACCCTGCCCCCGCGCGAAACGACGGCGTGTATCGGGACTGGCGACTGGCACGCGGCACGGATCGACGCGGCGCCACCAACGCTGGCGCCGAAGTAGCCGAACCGCTGTGGCACGGCTTGCTGCCGCGCCACCCAGCTGGTCGCCTGCGCCAGCCGTGTCGCCAGGAGCTCGACGTCGAAGCGGATGGCCTGTACCTGGTCTTCATCCGGCAGCAGCAGGTCCATCAGCAGCGTTGCCATGCCGCAGCGGTTGAGCTCCGCGGCCACATGCCGATTGCGCGGGCTAAGCCGGGAACTGCCCGTGCCGTGCGCAAACAATACCAATGCGACTGCGGCGGGCGGCAACGTGAGTATGCCTTGCAGGTCCACACCGCCGGCGGGGATCACAACCTCGATGGCTTCTGAATTGCTCCGCATGGCGCAGTCCTCCGACAGGTGGTGCGTTGACATGCATTGCGTTGCAATCGCGCCCATCCAAGTCCACTATAGGGCGGGCGCGGCGGCGAGGCCAGTCGCCGTGTGCAGGTCTGCTGGCGCGCGCAATCGACAACCATCCCAATGGATCAGGAGGAAACATGAAGACCCTGTTTCTCGTCCGGCATGCCAAGTCAAGCCGCGATGATCCGTCCTTGCCCGACCGTGAGCGCCCCCTGGATGACCGTGGCCGGCACGACGCCCCGGAAATGGGCAAGCGCCTGGCCGAGCGCAAGGTGAAGCCCGACCTGATCGTGTCGAGTCCGGCCGTGCGCGCGCTGACGACGGCGCAGCTGATCGCTGACGAGCTCGGCTACGAACACAAACGCATCGTGATCGATGACCAGCTGTACGCCAGCAGCGCGGATGCGCTGCTGGCCGTCATTCGTGCGCTCGACAAGAAGCTTGGCAGCGTGATGCTGTTCGGTCACAACCCTGAATTCACCGACCTCGCGCATCGCTTGTCGGACGAGATCACCGACATGCCTACCTGCGCCGTCGCCAGATTCCACTTCGACACGAAGGCATGGGAGGATGTCGGAGCAATCACCCCGGCGAAAGTCACGCTGGACACGCCGAAAAAGTAATCCAACGCCGGGCGCCCGCGCTGCGGCAACCACCAGGCCGGGGCACAAGCGCCATGGTAGTGATAGCTCCGGCTTGACCATCCGGTGCGAAGCGATAAGAATTTATGATCGCAGGCGTAAGCCCGCCCTCACGTCATCCTCTGTCGCCTCCACCCATGATCCCACCTGTCAGCACCCTCCACGGCCGCCTGAAAATGCAGCACCTGCGCCTGCTGCTGGCGGTGGAGGAGCGCGGTTCGCTGCGCCAGGCCGCCGAGGCGCTGACGCTGACGCAGCCCGCGGTCAGCAAGATGCTGCAGGACATGGAAGACCTGCTCGGCGTGCCGCTGTTCGAGCGCCATGCGCGCGGGCTGCGGGCCACGCGCTTCGGGCTGGCGGCTACGCGCTATGCCCGGCTGGTGTTTGCCGACATGGGCGGGCTGCGCGATGAACTGGTGGCGCTGGAGTCCGGCAAGATCGGGCGCGTGCGGGTCGGGGCGGTGATGGCGCCCACGCCGGGGCTGCTTGCCGATGTGATCCGGCGGCTCAATCGCGATCATCCGCGGCTGGAAGTGGCGGTGCACGTGGAGACCAGCGATGTGCTGATGCCGCAGCTTGAGCGCGACCAGCTCGATATCGTGCTGGGGCGCGTGCCGGATGGCTGGGACAGCAGCGGGCTGGACTTCGAGCAGCTGGGCGACGAGGGCCTGGCCATCGTGGTCGGGCCGCAGCACCCGCTGGCGCCGCGCCGCAAGCTGTCGTTCGGGGAACTGACGGGCTACCCGTGGATCATGCAGCCGCGCCCCAGCCCGATGCGCGCGCTGATCGACCGCTCGTTCGAGGATGCCGGCGTGCCGGCACCGCCGTCGACCATCGAGACCGCGGCGGTGCTGATGACCACGTCGTTGCTGGCGGACAGCGAACTGATTGCGGTGTTGCCGGAGTCGGTCGCCGCCTACTACGGCCGGCTTGGCGCGCTGGCGGTATTGCCGCTGCCCCTGCCGCGCAAGCTGGGGCCCTATGGCATCGTCACGCGGCGGGGCCGCCCGCCGACGGCATCGATGAGCCTGCTGATCGATGCGTTGCGGGCGTTGTCGAGGTGAGCCTCAGCCGGGCATGCCTTGCCGCTTGCCGTCGAGGCGCCACGCGTGGCGTTGCGGGCTGTCCGGGCGCAGCGACGCAGGCAGCAGGCCGGGCGGCATGTCCTGGTAGCTGACCGGGCGCAGGAAGCGCGCGATGGCGAGGCTGCCGACCGAGGTGCTGCGGCCGTCCGATGTTGCCGGCCACGGTCCGCCATGCACCATCGCATGCCCGACCTCCACGCCCGTGCCGAAGCCATTGACCAGGATGCGTCCCGCCAGTCGTTCCAGCGCGGGCAGGAAGGTGCGGGCGGCGTCGTGGTCGGCATCGTCGATATGGAGGGCGGCGGTCAGCTGGCCTTCCAGCGTGTCGATGACGCGCCGCATCTCGCTGAGGTCGCGACAGCGCACGACCAGCGAAGCGGCGCCGAAGACTTCGTGGCGCAGCGCTTCGTCGGCCAGGAAGGCACCGGCATCGGTGGCGAACAGCGCGGCCTGTCCCTGCGCAGCCGATCCCGCCACGCCACGCGCAACGGTCTGCACTTGCGCATGGCTGGCGAGCGTATCGACGCCGGCGCAATAGGCACGATGGATGCCGGGCGTCAGCATCGTCGCAGCCGGCAGCACGCCCAGCCGCGCCGCCGCGGCATGCAGGAAGCGATCCAGGTCATCCCCCGCAACCGCCAGCACCAGGCCGGGGTTGGTGCAGAACTGCCCCGCGCCCAGCGTCAGCGAATCAGCGAACGCCGTGCCGATGGCTTCGGCGCGATTGGCCAGTGCGTGCGGGAACAGCAGCACCGGGTTGATGCTGCTCATCTCGGCAAACACGGGGATCGGCTCGGACCGTGCGGCCGCGATCGCCATCAGCGCCATGCCGCCGGCGCGTGAGCCGGTGAAGCCAACGGCCTTGATGCGCGGGTCGGCCACCAGCCCTTGCCCGACCTCCAGCCCGGCATCGAACAGCAGCGAGAAGGTGCCTTCGGGCAGGTCCAACGCGTCGACGGCCTTGCGGATGGCGCGGCCGACCAGTTCCGATGTGCCCGGGTGCGCCGGATGTGCCTTGACAACGACCGGGCAGCCCGCGGCCAGGGCCGAGGCGGTATCGCCGCCGGCCACCGAGAATGCCAGCGGGAAGTTGCTGGCGCCGAATACCGCCACCGGCCCCAGCGCGATATGGCGCAGGCGCAGGTCGACGCGCGGCAGCGGCTTGCGTTCGGGTTGCGCGGGGTCGACACGCAGTTCAAGGAAATCGCCCTGGCGCAGCAGGCTTGCGAACATGCGCAACTGCCCCACGGTGCGGCCGCGCTCGCCTTCGATGCGGGCGCGCGGCAGGCCGGATTCGCTGGTGCAGCGTTCAATCAGGGCATCGCCCAGCGCCAGGATGTTGGTGGCGATGGCTTCGAGGAAATCGGCGCGCCGCTCGGGCGCGGTCTCGCGGTAGATGTCGAATGCCTGCCACGCCAGCGCGCAGGCCCGGTCGAGCTGCACGGGCGTGGCGCCGCCGAATGCCGGTTCGAGGGTGGCACCGGTGGCCGCGTCGATGGCGTGGATGGTGCCGTTGCCGCCGCGTTCCGCGCGGCGGCCGATCAGGAGTTCGCCTGAGAGAGTCATGCCTTGTCCTTTCGATGAGATCAGCGGGCCCAGCGCAGCACCAGCGGATCCAGCCGGCGCGCAATTTTCAGCAGCCCTTCGCGGGTGGCCGGGTGCATCGGCTGCAGCGGATGGCGCACCGCATCCGACGCGATCACACCGCCCGCCTGCATCAGCACCTTGCTGGTGGCCAGCCAGCCTTGCCGGTTCTCGTAGTTGATCAGCGGCAGCCATTGCTGGTAGCGCTGCGCGGCCAGTTCGGCATCGCCGGCCTGCCAGGCATCGAGGATCTGGCGGATGCCGTCGGGGAAGCCCGCGCCGGTCATGGCGCCGGTGGCGCCCGCTTCCAGGTCGGCCATCAGCGTGATGGCCTCTTCGCCGTCCCAGGGGCCGACGATGGCGTCACCGCCCAGTTCGATCAGCTCGCGCAGCTTGGCCGCGGCCTGCGGCACTTCGATCTTGAAGTACGACACATTGCCGATCTCGCGCGCCATGCGCGCCAGGAACGGTGCGCTCAGCGTGGTGCCGCTGACCGGCGCGTCCTGGATCATGATGGGAATGTCGATGGCATCCGAGACCGTGGCGAAGAACTCGTAAATGCCGCGCTCGGGCACGCGGATGGTGGCGCCGTGGTAGGGCGGCATCACCATCACCATGGCCGCGCCCGCGTCCTGCGCCGCGCGGCTGCGCTCGGCGCACAGGCGCGAGCTGAAATGCGTGGTGGTGACGATCACCAGCACGCGGCCGTCCACGTGTTCCAGCACGGTCTTCATCAGCACGTTGCGCTCATCGTCGCTCAGCACGAATTGCTCGGAGAAGTTGGCCAGGATGCAGATGCCGTGCGAACCCGCATCGATCATGAAGTCGATGCAGCGGCGCTGGCCGTCGAGGTCGAGGCCGCCTTGGGCGTCGAAGATGGTGGGGGCCACCGGGAATACGCCGCGGTAGACGGTCGGGGTTGGGCTGCGGGTCATGGTCTCCTCCGGCTGCTGGTAATTGGATCGGGCCAATATACGAGCCGCCCTGCGGGCTGTATATTGAAACCTTTCCATCTTGTGATCGCTTTTGCGACTCACAGCGTCCGGTCATGAAATCCACCCTCGACACCCTGACCGGCCGGCTGCGCATGAAGCAGCTGCAACTGCTGATCGCGCTGGACGAGCATTCCTCCCTGCACCAGGCCGCCGCGGCGATGGCAATGACCCAGTCGGCGGCCAGCAAGTCGCTGCAGGAACTGGAAGGCATGCTGGAGGCGCCGTTGTTCGAACGCTCGAAGCGCGGCATGCGCCCCAATGCCTTTGGCCACTGCGTGATCCGGCATGCAAGGCAACTGGTGGCGGACCTGGGCGCGATGTGCGAGGAGGTCGCGGGCATCCGCGCGGGCAGCGGCGGGCGCGTGGCCATCGGCGTGATCATGGGCGCGGTGCCGGAGGTGCTGGTGCCGGCGCTGGCGCAGTTGCGCCAGGCGCAGCCGGAACTGGCGCTGGAGATCATCGAGGACACCAGCCTGCGCCTGCTGGGGCTGCTCGACGACGGCCACCTTGACCTGGTGATCGGCCGCTCGCTGGTCAGCGATGAACCGGCCCGGTACCACTACCACCCGCTTGGCGATGAGCAGGTCGCCGTCGTTGCTGGCCATGCGCATCCGGCGCCGCGCGCACGGGCGATGGGGTTTGCCGACCTCGCGGGTTATCGCTGGATCACCTATGCCGGCCATATGCCGATGCATGCGCTGCTGCAGCGCGAGCTGGACCTGGCCGGCATGAGCTTCCCCGCCAATGCGATCTCGACCTCGTCGGCCCTGGTCACCGTCGCCATGCTGCAGGGCGACCCCGGGCTGGTGTCGCTGCTGCCGACCGGCGTGGCGGCGATGTTCGTGCGCCAGAAGATGCTGCGCATCCTGCCCGTGCGGCTGCAGTCGCGGCAGCAGACTTTTGGCATCGTGACGCGGCGCGGCGGCGCCTTGTCCGCGGCGGCGCGACAGCTGGTCGCGATCCTGAAGGCATTGCCGCCAACCGCGCAGCAGGCGGCTGCGGAGGTATAACGCCAGGTGATCGCCAATTCAAAAAACATCAGTAGTGGCGAATCACTGATGCTCCTATAGTCTGCCCATCCGCGCCGCAGAGCCGGACAGCAAAACGACGGAGACAGCAATGAAGACATGGATCGCCGGCGCACTCGCCGGCCTGGCCACGGTGGCGGCAGTAGCGGGCAATGCCTGGGCGCAGGACACACGGCCGGTGCGGCTGATGGTGGGCGCCGCGCCCGGCGGCGGCACCGACGTGATGGCGCGCATCGTCTCCGACAAGCTCGCCGCGCAGCTGAAGCAGCCCGTCGTGGTCGACAACCGCCCCGGCGCGTCCAACACCATTGCCGCGGATTTGACCGCCAAGGCGGCGCCGGACGGCAATACGCTGCTGATGGGCGTGGTGACTTCACAAGCGATCGCGCCGCACCTGCTCAAGCTGCAGTTCGATCCGCTCAAGGACCTGGCGCCGGTGGCGCTGGTGTCGTCGGTGCCCAATGTGCTGGTGGTCAACAACCAGGTGCAGGCGCGCGACGTCAAGACGCTGGTGGCGCAGATCCAGGCCAATCCGGACAAGTTCCGCTACAGCTCGTCCGGGGTCGGCAGCACCCAGCACCTGGCCGGCGCGTCCTTTGCGCGGCAGATCAAGGGCAAGCTGCTGCACGTGCCGTACAAGAGCAGCAGCAGCGCGCTGGTGGACCTGATGGGCGGGCAGGTGGACATGAGCTTCGAGACCATGCCGTCGGTCATCAGCCATATCAAGGCCGGCAAGCTGCGCGCGCTGGCGGTCACCGCGGACCAGCGCTCGGCGCTGCTGCCCAACGTGCCGACCCTGGCTGAAGCGGGCGTGCCCGGCATCCAGATGAGTGCGTGGTACGGTGTCTATGCGCCGGCCGGAACGCCGCCCGCGACGCTGCAGAAGCTGGGCAGCGCGCTGGCCACGGTGATCAAGGACCCTGACACCGTGCGCCGGCTGGCCGATGTGGGCGCGGTGCCCGGCGCGCTGACCGCGGCGCAGTTCGATGCCTTCTCGCGTGCCGAGTATGTGCGCTATGGCAAGCTGATCGCTGAACTGGGCGTCAAGCTCGACCAATAACTACCCGGAAGTCCCCATGAATTCCCGTCCAAGAATCGCCATGGTGCTGGGCGACCCCGCCGGCATCGGCCCCGAACTGATCGCCAGGCTGCTGGCCGACCCCGCGACCGCCGCGCAGGCGGATATCCTGCTGATCGCCGACCGCGACGAATGGCGCCACGGCATACGGATCGCAGGCGTCGACCTGGCGCTGGCCGAGACCGATGCGCCCGCGTTTGCCGATGATGGCAAGCCGCGCCTGTACCACTGGCAGCTGCAGGAGCGCCCGGCGTATGCGCGCGGCGAAGCCAGTGCCGAGGGCGGGCGCTACAGCCTGGGCACGCTGGCGCTGGCGCTGCAGCTGGCGCAGGCGGGCCAGGCCGACGCGATCCTGTTCGGGCCACTGAACAAGAGCTCGCTGCACGCCGCCGGCATGGCGCACAGCGATGAGCTGCACTGGTTTGCCGAGCAGCTTGGCTACCACGGCAACTTCTGCGAATTCAATGTTCTGGACGGGTTGTGGACCTCGCGCGTGACCTCGCACGTGGCGCTCAAGGACGTGCCGGCGATGATCACGCCGGAACGCGTGGGCGGCGCCATCGACCTGATCGACCACGCCCTGCGCCGCGCCGGCATGGCGCGCCCGCGCATCGCGGTGTGCGGCCTGAACCCGCACAACGGCGACAACGGCGCCTTCGGCCGCGAGGAGATCGACGTGATCGCCCCGGCCGTGGCCGCGGCGCGTGAACGCGGCGTGGCGGCCGACGGTCCGTTCCCGGCCGACACCATCTTCCTGAAGGTGCAGGGCGGGCCGTCGCAGCGGCAGTTCGATGCCATCGTCACCATGTACCACGACCAGGGCCAGATCGGCATCAAGCTGATGGGCTTCTCGCGCGGCGTGACGGTGCAGGGCGGGCTGCCGGTGCCGATCACCACGCCCGCGCACGGCACCGCGTTCGACATTACGCAGCAGGGCCGTGCCGATCCGGGCGCCACGCTGCAGGCATTCCAGATCGCCTGCAGCATGGGTGCGCAGCGGCGCGCCGCGTCCTAGCCACCACCGTCACCACACCAACACCAGCAAGACCGCCCCCGGCGCGGCCGGGGAGCGTTCGCGCCAACGCATCGCCACAGGAGCTGAACATGAAGATCACCAACGTCCGCGCCCGCGTTTTTGAATGGAAGGGCAAGACCGTGCCGCCGCAGGCGCATTTCTGCACCAATGCCACCGACATCCTGTTTGAGCGCGGCGACGCCATGGGCTCGTTCCGCTTCCATGGCTGGCTGGTGGTGGAAGTGGAAACCGATACCGGCCTGGTCGGCATCGGCAACTGCGCGCTGGCGCCGCGCGTGGCCAAGGAGATCGTCGACCAGTACCTGGCACCGGTGGTGATCGGCCAGGACCCGTTCGACAACGAATACCTGTGGCAGAAGATGTACCGCCGCACCCATGCGTGGGGCCGCAAGGGCATCGGCATGGCGGCAATCTCCGCAGTCGATATCGCGCTGTGGGACCTGATGGGCAAGGCGGTCGGCAAGCCCGTGTTCAAGCTGCTGGGCGGGCGCACCAAGGAGAAGATCTGGTGCTACGCCTCCAAGCTCTACAACAATGATGACCGCGACGCCTTCCTGGCCGAGGCGCAGCGCTATCTCGACCAGGGCTTTACCGCGATGAAGATGCGCTTCGGCTACGGCCCCAAGGACGGCCCCGCCGGCATGCAGAAGAACATCGAGCAGGTGCGCCTGCTGCGCGAGCTGGTTGGCGACGGCGTCGACATCATGCTGGAGTGCTACATGGGCTGGACCCTGGAGTACGCGCGCCGCATGCTGCCGCGCCTGGCCGAGTTCAACCCGCGCTGGCTGGAAGAGCCGGTGATCGCCGACGATATCGAAGGCTATGCCGAGCTGAAGAAGGCGAGCCCGTTCCCGATCTCCGGCGGTGAACATGAATTCACCTCTTACGGCTTCAAGGACCTGCTGGAGCGCCGCGCGGTGGACGTGATCCAGTACGACACCAACCGCGTCGGCGGCATCACCGCGGCGCAGAAGATCAACGCCATGGCCGAGGCCTGGTCGGTGCCGGTGATCCCGCACGCCGGGCAGATGCATAACTACCACCTGACCATGGCCTCGACCGCTTCGCCAATGGCCGAGTACTTCCCGGTGCACGACGTCGAAGTCGGCAACGAACTGTTCTATTACATCTTCAAGGGCGATCCCGCACCCGACAACGGCTACCTGCAGCTGGACGACAACCTGCCGGGGCTGGGTCTGGAGCTGAACGAGGAATATTTCAGCCAGTTCGACATCATCGGCTGACCGGCCAGTTGCCGGGTTCTGCCCGGCCGGGCAGCGCGCCATGTTTCACGACAGTGCGCGCCGCCGCTTCAAGGCCGCCTCTTCTTCCACTCATAGTCCGGCGGCGGGTCGGCCGCGCCGGCCCGGCCCACGGCGTTGGGATTCTCCGAGCACAGCGTGACAAAGCTCACCGGCTCGCCCGCGTGCTGGCGCTGGCGTAGCGCCTCGGTAAAGTGCAGGGCTTCACGCATCGCATCGCCTGGGAACGACTGCGCGTGCGGACTGAGTCCGGTGCCGTCGGCTTCGGACCAGTAGACCATGTACATAGGGCTTCCTCTTCGTTGTGCCGGGTGCTGCATCCTGCGTTCCCGGCATGCCAATTGCAATCCCTGCATCCGGATTTTGCAAGCCTGGGCTTGCCGCAGGCACAATGGGCACTTCCCGATGCCTCGCCGCGTGTGTGGCGAGCCCGGCCTTCAGATTCGTGCCGCCTGTCATGTCCGATCCTGCGCTGATCCCCGCCACTGCTGCCGATGCCGAACGGCTTGCCGCCATGCACGCCGCCAGCTGGCAGCACACCTATCCCGGCATCCTGCCAGCCGCCTACCTGCAGGAGCAGGCCTACCCGGAACGGCTGGCGGCCTGGCGCGCCCGCATGCTCCACGGCGCGGACGGCCCGGCGGAAGTCACGCTGGCCATGGTCGACGGCGAAGCCGCCGGCTTTGCCTGCCTGCTGCCTGATGCAGAGCCGCAGTTCGGCATCTATCTCGATAACCTCCACGTCCTGCCCGCCTTTCACGGCCATGGCCTGGGAAAGCGCTTGCTGGCCCATTGCGCGCAACGCGTGGCCGGGCACTGGCCCGGCCGGCCGCTGTTCCTCTATGTGCTGGAAGACAATACGCAGGCGCGCGAGTTCTACCGGCGGCTGGACGGTGAGGAATCCGACGCGTTTGAAGACGATTTCCCGGGCCCGGGTCTCAGGGTCATGGTCCGTCGCGTGACCTGGCCAGACGTGGCAGCGCTGGTCAGGCGCCTTGGCTGACCAGCTGCGAGCCCGGCCAACGCCAACTGGAGACATCATTCATGCTTAGAACGTTCGCCCCCGTCCTCTCAGCGAAGCCGGCCGTGCGCCTGGCCGGCGCGACCATCGCCTTGGCCGCCCTGACCGGCTGCGCCGGTGCGCCTCCGGCCCCCTCCGCAACCAGCAAGCCAGTCGAGGCGGCGGCCAAGGCAGCAGCGGCCGGGCCGCACTGGCAACGGCTGCGCCTGGGCACGGGCGCAGGCTATGACTTCCCGGTCTATGCCAGCCATCGTCTCGATGGCGACCTGTCGCGCATCCGCGAGGTGGTGTTCGTGCAGCATGGCCTGCAGCGCAACGGCGATGACTACTACGCCGCCGGTGCTGCACTGCTCAAGGCCAGCGGCCGCAATCCGGACGAGGTGCTGCTGGTCGCGCCCAACTTCCCCGGCACGCCCGACCACGGCAAGAGCTTCGACGGCATGCCGCAATGGTCGGTGCAGGGCTGGATGAGTGGCGAGAACGCGGTCAACACGCCGTTCACGGTCAGTTCACTGCAGGTCCTCGATGACCTGATGGCCTATGTCACCGACAAGGCGCGCCTGCCGCACGTGGCCAGGGTGACCGTGGCCGGGCATTCGGGCGGCGCGCAGATCGTGCATCGCTATGCCGTGCTGAACAATGTCGACGAGCGCATCCGCGCGCGCGGTATCGACCTGCGCTATGTGGTGGCCAACCCCTCGTCCTACCTGTACTTCACGCCGGTGCGCCCGGCCGGCGCGGACGGCCGCTCGTTTGCGCCTTACGACAAGGCGGTGTGCGCGGATTACGACAAATACCGCTATGGCATGCAGGACATCGTGCCCTACGCAAGGGGAGCCAATGGCCCGTCGCTGTACCAGCGCTACGCCGGGCGCCAGGTGACCTACCTGGCCGGCACGGAAGACAACGACCCCAACCACCGCGTACTCGACAAGGCGTGCGGCGCTGAGGCAGAAGGTCCCACGCGCCTGCAGCGTGCCCGCGGCTACCTGCGCTATGAGCGCTACCTGGCCAGCCCCGGGCTGGTGATCCGCCACCAGGCCTATGAAGTGGTGGACGTGGGGCACGACCAGGCACGCATGTTCGGCTCGCAATGTGGCGCCAGGGCCGTGTTCGGCATGGCGGAAACGGCCAACCCGGACGGCGCGGCCTGCCGCGCGCCGCAGCTCTGATTCGGCCGGTCAAGAAAAAACCCGCGAAATTCGCGGGTCCAAGTCCCTGCCCGCAGGAACGGGCTCGGAGGAGACAACCACAGGAAAACGGTTACGTGCCCGGTTAGCCCAGGCTGTATTTGACAACCTGTTCTTCGACGCCGACGAAGCGCACCAGCTGGCGCAGCCCGCTGGCGTATTCCTTGATATGGTGCCCGTCCGGCGTATCGGGCAGCCGGTAGTAAATGGGCGCCTTGTCGAGCATGGGCGGCAGGATGCCGAACGGGAGCTCGCCGGCGTCGGCTTCCCAGGCCACGTCGCGCTCTTCGGCAAGCAGGATTCTTCCGGTCATGGACACACTCCAGGATTGCTGCAAGGTGCGGCCGGGGGCGGAACTGCGCTCGCACTGGATTTCAATGTATGGAATGTATTGCATCAAGCGCAAAAATGCCATTCAGCGTTTTTTAATTCTGTCTGCCAGGAAATTTCGAAACTGACAAATTTAATGAATGTATGGCATCTGCTGGCGATGCCGATGACGACATCGCGGAGGGTGCTGCGCAAGGCCGGCATTGCGATACCATAGCGCCAGCCTGGCGAAGTGCGGCTACCGGCGCGTTCCGGTTCCGGGTCTGCCGCATCCGCTTCCAACCATTTTCCATCGCCCCCCGACGGGCCACTGCCCAGACGCATGTCGACCCAGCACGCCTTGTTGATTTCCCTGATCGAAAAACCGTCGTCCGGTTATGACCTGGCGCGGCGCTTTGACCGTTCCATCGGCTATTTCTGGCATGCCACGCACCAGCAGATTTATCGCGAGCTGGGACGGATGGCTGATAGTGGCTGGATTGCCGCGGATGAAGGCGAGGCGGCGGAAGCCGACACCGGTGCCGGCGATCGCAAGAACCGCAAGAAGGTCTACTGGGTGTTGCCGGCCGGCCGTGACGAGCTGGCACGCTGGGTGCTGACCCCTGGCGCCAGCCTGGACCAGCGCGAGGAAATCCTGGTCAAGCTGCGCGCCGATGCGGTGATCGGGCCGCTTGGCCTGGGCGATGAGATGCGGCGGCTGATCGCCTTGCACCGGGCCCGGCTGGAGACTTACCTTGCCATCGAGCGGCGCGATTTCTTGGCGCCGGACATGGACCGCGCGCAGCAGTTGCGCTATGCGCTGCTGCAGCGCGGCATCCGCTTCGAGCAGGACTGGGTGGCCTGGGGCGAGGAACTGCTGCCGCTGCTGTAGCCGCGCCCCGCACGGGCGGCGGCTACAGCCTGTCAGGCCAGCTGATTGGCTGCGTCAGGCCAGATCGACGGCACGCGTGCCGGGCTGCTTGGCCTCGCCCAACCCCAGCCGGCGGCGTGCCAGCGCATATTCCTCGGCAAAGCGGCGCACCAGCTCGCCCGCGGGCACCACGCGCTTGATTGCGCCCACGCCCTGGCCGGCGCCCCAGATGTCCTTCCACGCCTTGACGCTGGTGGAGCCGAAATTCATCTTCGACGGATCGGATTCGGGCAGCGAGTTCGGGTCCAGCCCGGCGCGCTCGATGCTGCCGCGCAGGTAGTTGCCGTGCACGCCGGTGAACAGGTTGGAGTAGACAATGTCGTTGGCGGTGCTGTCGACGATCATCTGCTTGTAGCCGTCCTGCGCGTTGGCTTCCTGCGTGGCGATAAAGGCCGAGCCGATATAGGCCAGGTCGGCGCCGGCGGCCTGCGCGGCCAGGATGGCGTCGCCACTGGAGATCGAGCCCGACAGCAGCAGCGGGCCGTCGAACCATTCGCGGATCTCGTGCAGCAGCGCGAACGGCGACAGCGTGCCGGCATGGCCGCCGGCACCGGCGGCAACCGCGACCAGTCCGTCCGCACCCTTCTCGATGGCCTTGCGCGCGAAGGTGTTGTTGATCACGTCATGCAGCACGATGCCGCCGTACGAGTGCACTGCGTCGTTGACTTCCTTGCGCGCGCCCAGCGAGGTGATCACGATCGGCACCTTGTAGCGCACGCACAGCTCCAGGTCATGTTCAAGCCGGTCGTTGGACTTGTGCACGATCTGGTTGACGGCGAACGGCGCCGACGGGCGGTCCGGGTGCTTGGCGTCGTGTTCGGCCAGCTCGGTGGTGATGCGGTCCAGCCATTCTTCCAGCTTGGGTGCCGGGCGCGCATTCAGCGCGGGGAACGAGCCCACCACGCCGGCCTTGCACTGGGCGATGACCAGGTCGGGGTTGGAGATGATGAACAGCGGCGAGCAGACCACCGGCAGCGACAGCCGGTTCTGGAGTTGGGCGGGAAGGGCCATGGGTGAAGTCTCCTGGGTAATTCGGTAAAACGAAAAAGCGGTGCTGCGAAACAGGGTTGCGTCAGGCCGCGCCGGTCAGCACGTCCTTCTGGCTGGCCAGGCGCGCGGCCATGGCGGCGCCCAGCGCCTCCAGGCCCGAGCGCGGGCGCACCATGACTTCGAACTCGGCAATGCGGCCGGCGTCGTCGAAGCGGATCATGTCGATGCCCTTGAGCGCCTTGCCGTCCACGGCCGCGCTGAATTCCAGCACCACGCTGTGGCCGTCCTCGCTGACAAAGCTGCGGTGATAACGGAAGTCCTGGAACACCTGGTTCACCGTGGTCAGCACCAGCGCGATCGCGGCGCGGCCGGGATAGGAGGTGTGCGCGACCGGCGAGCGGAACACCACCTCATCGGCCACGATGGCGTCGAGCCCGGCCATTGAACCGTTGGCTAGCATCTGGTGCCAGGCTTCAAGTGAGGCCTGTGCGGCGGGAATCAGGTTGGTGGTGGTCACGTCGGTCTCCTTGGCTGGCGTCGGTGCGCGGGCGTCTCGTATGCAACCAGTTGCATAGTGGATCGAAAGGTAGCATGCGCCGGGGCACCGTGCAAGCGGTGTGGGGCCAATGGTGCCGGCGCCCCGCCGCGCAGTGACGGGTTGTCTACAATAGGCGGGATCCCAACCCCCGCACGCCGGCCCCCGGCAGGAGAGTCAGTGACCACTAAGCCCTCCGCTGTCCATCCCGAACAGGCGGCCTTGTTCGATGCCGACCTGGCCGCCTGGCGTGACCATCCGGAGCGCGCGTTCGATGGCTGGCTGGCACGGCATGGCTTCCGGCACGGCACCAGCGTGGTGTACCGCGCCATGTGGGGCAAGCTGCTGCGCTGGTCGGCCGAGCGCGGGCTGCCGCCGCTGAGCTGGTCGGCGGAGCAGATCGGTGAGTTCCTGGACGCGCAGCAGCTGCACAAATCGCACCGCTATCGCTATACGCGTCTGATCGAACGGGTGTTCCATCATCTGGCGCGGCTGCGCGAGGGCATGCACAACCCGGCCAGCCAGGCGGTGCGCGCCCACCTGGCCGAGGGCGAGAACGATCCCACCGCGTTCCTGCTGCCGGGCGAGCGCGATCTGCTGGTGGCGCGGATACTCGGCCCGGCCGGCATGCCGGCCGGCGACACGCACACCGCGGCATCGCCCACCCAATGGAAGCGCGCCCGCGATGCGGCCCTGCTGGCGGTGCTGCTCGGCGGCGGCCTGAAGGTAGCCGAAGCCCGGGCACTGCGGGTCGATGCCATCGAAGCGGGCGCACCCGGCCGGATGGCGCTGCGCATGGTCCGCGCGGACAACGGCCGGGCCTATACCGTGCCGCTGTTCAGCCTGGCCCATGCGCCGCTGCGGGCCTGGCTGGCATTGCGCGAAGCCTCCGGCACGCTTGGCGGCCTGGTGTTTCCCGCCATGCCGGCGGGGCGGCCAATGCATGCCGCCTCGGTCTACCGGCGCGTGGAGATCCTGCTGGACGAGGCCGGCGTGCTGGCCGGCCGCAGCGAACGCGCGTCGCCGCAGACGCTGCGCAATACCTGCGCCGCCATGCATTTCGAGGCCGGCACGGCGCCGGCCGAGGTAGCGCAATGCCTGGGCATGCGCGACCTGGAGTCCGGCTGGCGGTTGCGCGCCGCCTATGAAGCCTGGCAGGCGCGGGCGGGGCTGGTGGCGGAAGCGCCGGCGAGCCGCGCCTAGGGCCTGTTCACATATAAAACGTACGCGCGTTGGCCCGAGCCGGGGTCAGCTACGCGAAGGGCGTCGCCGCAAAGGGTCATTCCCTTTGCAAGGCGCCCGACAAAGTAGATGGCCCCGGATCGGGCCAACCCGAAGGGCAAGGGGGATACGCGGCGCATGGCGTCGTTGCCAGCCGCTTGCTTGGAATGACCAAGCGGCGCGACTGGCGCCTAGCCCTGCGCCGCGTATCCCCCTTGCGCGCGCACGTTTTATATGTGAACAGGCCCTAGCATTGCCTGCGCGCTGGGCCGGCTGCCCTGGGCGCATCGGCAGATCGTGGATAATAAGCAGCTTCGCCGGCTTACGCGGCGGAAAGGGGTGCTTGCGCCACTTTTTGAATCCGCCAGGCCAAGGCCCGTCCCTGAATCGAATTCCGACGCCTATTTTCCATGCCTGAAACCTTGCTCCTGACCGGTGCCACCGGCTATATCGCCTCGCATACCTGGGTTGCGCTGCTCAATGCCGGCTACCACGTGATCGGCCTGGATAATCTGTGCAACAGCAGCCCGGTGGTGCTGGAGCGGCTCGCCACCATTACCGGCAAGGCCCCGCATTTTGTGCAGGGCGACGTGCGCGACCGCGCGTTGCTGGACCGGCTCTTTGCCGAACACCGCATCAGCGGGGTGATTCATTTTGCCGCACTCAAGGCAGTGGGCGAATCCGTGAGCCAGCCGCTGGAGTATTACAGCAACAACCTGGGTGGGCTGTTCACGGTATGCGCGGCAATGGGCGCGGCCGGGGTGAAACAGCTGGTGTTCAGTTCTTCGGCCACGGTTTATGGCAATCCGCATGCGGTGCCGATCCTGGAGGATTTCCCGCTGTCGGCCACCAATCCGTATGGCCAGACCAAGCTGATGGGCGAGCAAATCCTGCGCGACCTGGAAAAATCGGATCCGGACTGGCGCATTGCCTACCTGCGTTATTTCAATCCGGTCGGCGCGCATGAAAGCGGGCTGATCGGCGAAGATCCGCGCGGTATTCCGAACAACCTGATGCCGTATGTGGCGCAGGTGGCCGGCGGGCGCCGTGAAAAGCTGATGGTATTCGGCGGCGACTACCCGACGCCGGACGGCACCGGCGTGCGCGACTATATCCATGTCTGCGACCTGGCGGACGGCCACCTGGCGGCGCTGGGTTACCTGCGCGCGCAGGGCACGAGCATGACCGTGAACCTGGGCACGGGCCGCGGCTACAGCGTGCTGGAAGTGGTGCAGGCCTACCAGCGTGCCAGCGGCAAGCCGGTGCCGCATGACATCGCGGCGCGGCGCCCGGGCGACATCGCTTCGTGCTACGCCGATCCCGCGCTGGCCAATCAGCTGCTGGGCTGGCGCGCGCGCCATGACATCGACCGCATGTGCCAGGACTCATGGCGCTGGCAGTCGATGAATCCGCAGGGGTTTGACGCCTGACGGCCCGGGCAGGTGGTTTCGCGGTGTTGTGCAGGCGCCGCGGAAGGCCAGAAAACAAAAACGCCACGGATGAATTCCGTGGCGTTTTGCCGTCTGCCGGATCCCGTGTTTCAGCGGATCAGGAAGTCTTCAACTGCTTTGCCCTGGGCCAGGGCCTGGGTCAGCCAGCCCGGGCGCTTGCCGCGGCCGGTCCAGGTATTGCCGGCGCTGTCGCGATAGCGTACCGGCACCTTGCGGTTGAGCGCCTTCTTGCCGGCCGGCGCCTTTGCGCCAAAACCCAGGTCTTCTGCGGTCAGGGCATATTGCTCGATTTTCTCGCGAATATCCGCGATCACCGTGGCTTGTTCGCGTGCCTTGATTTCCTCGGCCTGCTTCTGCAGTTCACTGATTTTCTGAACGATTTCCTGATACGTCGCCATTGGGTCCTCGGTTTCCGGTGGAGTGGAATGCGGTGGGTGTGTGCGGGGGTGAAAATGCTGAAAACAATTATAACGGGGTAGCCGCCCGCTGCAAATCCTGCCGTACTAATCAGATGCTGTTTTTGCGAAAATTCTTGGCGCCGATAACTGTGTGAACTTTCGGTGTCATGGTCTGTCACCGGCATTTCCGTCGTCGTCGGCGTTGCCCGGCTGCAGTTCCGGCCGCAGTTCCGGCTTCAAGGCCCGCAAATGGTGCGGCCGTGCGCAAACCGGCCCGGCGGCAGCCGGCCGCCGCCAAAATCAAATCGCCATAATCGGCCGCGGCAAATTCGCAAAGCCGTTTGCGGCGCTAGCGCGGCAGCCCACGTGGCGTATATCCGACACGCCGGTTATCGCCGATTAATTGCGCCCGCCACCGGCGCGACGGCTCAAGTACGAGGAGGCGGCGCCGTTATCCGGGCAGGGCGGATCATCTGGGCGTCGATCCTGCCGGAACGGGGCCAGGGGTGTGCCCCGCGGGTTGCCACAGTCTTCTTTCATCATGTCCTTCCACAACAACATCCAGATCAAGACCCTGCTGCGGGGCGCCATGGGAATGCTGTCGCTGCTGCTGTTGCTGGTCGGCGGTGCCGGCCTGCACGGTATTTCACAAAGCAATGATGCCCTCAGGGAGACTTTTGCCAACCAGCTCGGCTCCACCGTCGCGCTCAGCGAGGCGATGCAGGCCACCACGCGCATGCGCCTGGCACTGGACCGCAACGTGATGCAGGGCGAGCAGGACGATCCCAAGGTTCACGTGGACCGCTCCAAGGTGTTCGTGGAGGCTTCGGAGGCTGCCTGGAAGCGCTATATGAACCTGCCGCAGAATCCTGAGGAAAAGGCGCTCGGCGCGGAACTGGGCAAGCAGCGCCAGGCGTTCATGGAGCAGGGCGTGCTGCCGCTGCAGGCGGCCTCGCTGGCGGGCAACCAGGAAGAGGCCCTGCGGCTGGCGAAGAAGGTGCTGCCTGACCTGCAGCGCAGCATGTCGAGCGTGCACGAGAAGCTGCAGAAATTCCAGATGACTGCCGGGCAGGCCAACTTCGATGCTGCGCAGGCCAGCTTTGCGCGCATCCGCATGCTGTCGATCGTGCTGATCGTGCTGGGCCTGGCGGTCGCCGTGCTGTGCACGGCCACGCTGAACCGCGCCATCGTCACGCCGGTGGAAGAGGCGCTGGCTGTGTTCGAGCGCATCGCCCGCGGCGACCTGACCTCGCGCATCGCCAGCATCTCGAAGAACGAGATCGGCCGCATGATGCAGGCGCTGGCCGCGATGCAGGCCAGCCTGTCGGGCATCGTTGCCGACGTGCGCACCGGCGCCGATTCGATGGCATCGGCCACGCAGCAGATTTCCACCGGCAACCTGGACCTGTCGCAGCGCACCGAGGAACAGGCCTCGTCGCTGGAGCAGACCGCGGCCAGCATGGAAGAGCTGACCACGGTGGTGCGACAGAATGCCGACAACGCGCGCCAGGCTGGCGTGCTGGCCAACGAGGCCTCGCAGATCGCGCTCAAGGGCGGCGACGTGGTGGGTCGCGTGGTCGACACCATGAACGAGATCAACGGCGCCTCGCGCAAGGTGGTCGAGATCATCAGCGTGATCGAGGGCATTGCCTTCCAGACCAATATCCTGGCGCTCAATGCGGCGGTGGAAGCCGCGCGTGCCGGCGAGCAGGGCCGCGGCTTTGCCGTGGTGGCGGGCGAGGTGCGCAGCCTGGCGCAGCGCTCGGCCTCGGCCGCCAAGGAGATCGAGGCGCTGATCGGCGAGTCGGGCCAGCGCGTGGAGAGCGGCACCCGGCTGGTGGCCGAAGCCGGCCAGACCATGGGCGAGATCGTCCAGGCCGTGCGCCGCGTGACGGACATCATGAACGAGATCGGCGCCGCGTCGCAGGAACAGACCAGCGGCATCGAGCAGGTCAACCAGGCGGTGACCCAGATGGACGAGGTCACGCAGCAGAATGCCGCGCTGGTGGAAGAGGCCGCCGCCGCCGCCGGGGCGCTGGAAGAACAGGCGCAGAAGCTCAAGAACGTGGTCTCGGTGTTCAACCTTTGCACGGGTACGGGAGTGGGGGCAAGCGCGGCCGCGACGGCTGTCGCTGGCCGCACCGCACGCACCATGTCGGTGCGACCGGCGGCAGCTGCGGCGCGTTCGGCAACTGCGGCGCCGCGTGCCGTTGGTGCCCGCCCGGCCGCGGCGCTGCCGGCAAGCCGTCCGGCGGCGAGGCCCGCGCTGGCCGTTGCCGGGGCCGATGATGACTGGAGCGCGTTCTAGACTATTGTCCCCACCATTGCCTTGTTCACACGGCGACTGCAAGATGCCATGATGCGGGGTTTGCCCCGCGTCCTGACCTTCTTCGCGCATTCTCTTCATCATCGCGCAGCCCAATGATTGCCCTGAGTTCCGTCCTGTTGCTGCTGGCTGCCCTGCTGGGCGTGGCCGCCGCCCTCGGCGTTCGTGCCGGGCGTGCGGACCAGTCAGCCGGTGGCCGCTCGCTGCGCACGCTGACCTGGTCGGCGGCACTGTTGTCGCAGCTGAGCGTAAGCCTGCCCGTGCTGGTGGTGATGCTGTCGGGCAGCGTGCCGGCGGCCAACGACACGGCGCAGATGGCGGCCAGCTTCGCCGCCGCCGCGGCAGCCACCGCGGCTGCCAAGCTGCTGGTGCAGTGGCTGCGCCAGGGCACGCGGCTGTGGCGTGGTGCGGCGATCATGGCGGTCGTCGCCGGCGCCGGGCTGGTGGCCGCGGCCGGCACGCACCTGGGCCGCGCCTGTGGCGCGGGCTCGGTGTCGGCGCGTGCCTGCATCGATGCCGCCGGCCTGCCGCACCCCGCCTGGCTGGCGGGCGGGCTGACCGCGCTGTGCGCGCTGATGTTCGCCGTCCACCGCGCGCAGTCGCGTGGCTGGCTGCCGGCGCACCACGAAGCCGGCCTGGCCGATGAGCTGGCGGACGAGGCGCACGGCCTGCCGCGCGGGCACGAGCCCCGGCTGGCGCGGCGCGGCGCACGCATTCCCGGCCGCCCCGGCCGTCTTACCGTGCGTGCCGCCGCGCGCGGGCAGGGCACGGTGGGCGAGTACAGCGTGGCAACGACGATGCCTGACCGCGTCGCCTTCGGCCGCTGGCTGGACCAGGCGATCGCGCAGGCGCGGCTGGCCGAGACCGGCTGCGCCGTGTTGCTGATCCATATTGCCGATTACCGCGAAGTCGACGAGGTCTTCGAGATCCGCGCCGACGATATCCTGGCCCAGGACGCCGGCGCGCTGGCGCAGGCCGTGCTGGAGCCGCATGACTTCCTGGCCCGGCTGGCGCGCGACGAGTTTGCCGTGGGCGTGCCGGAGCTGGTCCATCATGGCCGCGCGCAGGAACTGGGCTCGCGCATGCTCGGCTCGCTGGCCGAGTTCATCGCCGCGCGCGGCTTGCAGATGCAGATCGGCGTGAACATCGGCATTGCCATCTATCCGCGCGATGCGCAGACCTCCGAGGCGCTGATGCAGGCCGCGCGCGTCAGCCTGGCCGAGGCCCGCCAGAGCGGCTCGAACCAGGTGCGCCTGTTCAACAGCGCCGCCGGCGAACGCGCGCGCCGCACCCGCGTGATCCGGCGCGACCTGTGGCTGGCGATCCAGGATGACGCACTGTCGCTGCAGTTCCAGCCCAAGTACGATGCGCGCCGGCGCACGCTGGTGGGGGCGGAAGCGCTATGCCGCTGGCGCCATCCCGCGCTGGGCCAGGTGAGTCCGGCCGAGTTCATCACCGTGGCCGAGCAGTCAGGCCAGATCGACAAGCTCGACGATTGGGTCCTGACCAGCGTCTGCCGCCAGGTGCGCCAGTGGCGGGACGCCGGCGTGCCCACCGTGCCGGTGGCGATCAATGTCTCGGGGCTGCGCTTTGCCAGCCGCAATTTCCCGCAATACCTGCTCGAGCAGATCCACCAGCACGACATCCCGCCGTCGGCGATCACGCTGGAGATCACCGAGACCGCGGCGATGAAGGACATCGGCAAGTCACTGGAAACGCTGGCTGAGCTGCAGTCGCTCGGCATCCAGGTGGCGCTGGACGATTTTGGCAGTGGCTATTCCAGCCTGGGCTACCTCAAGCGCCTGCGCGTGGGCACGCTCAAGATCGACCGCACCCTGATCGGCGGGCTCGACACCGATGCGCAGGGCCGCGCCATCGTCGGCTCGATGGTGGCGCTGGCGCATGAGCTGCGCATGAAGGTGGTGGCCGAGGGCGTTGAATCGGCATCGCAGCTGGAGATCCTCAATGAGATGGGGTGCGACGAGGTGCAGGGTTACCTGCTGTCGCTGCCGCTGGATGCTGCCGGTTTTGCCGATGCCTTGCGCGAGCAGGGCGGCGCCTGACGCCTAAAGTTTTTCCGCAACGCGGCCGATAACCGGTCTGGCAGGCTGCCCGCGTTTGCGGCGCAGCCCTGCGCCGGCCCGTCCGTCGCCGGCTGTGCTGCCCGTGCTGTCCATCCTGGCGGATCAACCGAGTCCTGCAAACCGGAGGCGCCCATGTCATCGCCCAGCATTCTCGTCGTCGACGATTCCCCTTCGCTACGCCGCATGATCGGCGCCTGCCTGCGCGCAGGAGGGTTTGACGTGACCGAGGCGGCCGACGGCGACCAGGCACATGCGCTCGCAGCCGGCGCCAGCTTCGGCATGCTGGTCACCGACCAGGTCATGCCCGGCATGGATGGACTCACGCTGATCCGCAGCCTGCGCGCCACTGAGCGCTATGCGTGCATTCCCATCCTGATGCTGACCACCGAGCAGGACGGCAGCATCCGCGAGCAGGCCCGCGCCGCCGGCGCCTCGGGCTTCCTGCCCAAGCCTTTCGATCCCGACGAGCTGATGCAGGCGGTGACCGCGCTGCTGCCACCGGCGCACCCTACCTCGGAAGGGTAAGGAAAGCCGGGCGTCGCCCTTCAGTCACCCGGATTGCTGCCGTAAACACTGGTGGGCGAAGTCATGCCCCGGTGCCAGCCAGCGGCCTTGGCCGCAGCAGCGCCAGCAAACCAGCATGAGTCAAATTTGGGGGGCTAGACGATGAAGCACATCGACAAGGCAGACGGCGCGGGCGAGGAGTTCCTGGCCTTTACGCTGGGCCGGGAAGAATACGGCGTCGACATCCTGAAGGTCCAGGAGATCCGCGGCTACGAGTCGGTCACCCAGATTGCCAACGCACCGGACTACATCAAGGGCGTGATCAACCTGCGCGGCATCATCGTGCCGATCATCGACCTGCGCATCAAGTTCCGCCAGCAGAACGTCAGCTATGACCAGTACACGGTCGTCATCATCGTCGACCTCAACGACCGTACCACCGGCATCGTGGTGGATGGCGTGTCCGACGTGCTGACCCTTGCCGCCGAGCAGATCAAGCCCACGCCGCATTTCTCCGGCGAACTGGCGACCGACTACATCCGCGGGCTGGGCTCGGTCGAGCAACGCATGCTGATCCTCGTCGACATCGAGAAGCTGCTCAACACCGAAGAACTCGCCGCGCTCGAAGCGGTGGCGTGATCCCGCGGCAGCGCCAACGTTGTCCGGCCGGCACCCCGCCTGCCGGACCGAACCCGCCCGGGGTGCAGCAACTTGCCGCGCCCGGGCCTGCAGTACTGTCATAGATGCGAAACAACCAACCCGTTACGCAGCGCGAATACAAGCTCTCCCCATCGGACTACCTGATCTCGCGCACGGACCTCAAGGGCCGAATCACCTTTGCCAACCGCACCTTTATCGAGGCGAGCGGCTTTGCGGCCGAGGAGCTGCTCGGTGCGGCGCACAACCTGGTGCGCCATCCCGACATGCCGCCGGAAGCCTTTGCCGACCTGTGGCAGGACCTGCAGGCCGGCCGCACCTGGATGGGCGTGGTCAAGAACCGCCGCAAGAACGGCGACTTCTACTGGGTCAATGCGACCGTGACGCCCACGCGCGTCGATGGCAGCGTGGTCGGCTACACCTCGGTGCGCTCGATGGCGACGCGCGAGCAGGTGGAAGCCGCCGGCGCCGCCTACGCACGATTCCGGGCCGGCCGCGCGGACGGGCTGGCGATCCGCCACGGCGCCGTGGTGCGCACCGGGCTGCGCGGCCTGGTGCAGGGCCTGCTGCGCCTGAACCTGAAGCGCCGCATCCTGTGGGCGCAGGCCGGCGGCATGGTGTGGTTCCTGGCCGCACTGGTGGCGGTGGAAGCCCTGGGCGGCGCAGGCGTGGCCGCCTTGCGCCCGTGGCTGTGGGGCGGCTTTGCGCTGGCGCTGGCGTCGTCGTTCGCAGCCGGCACCATGCTGCTGGCGCGCGTGCACCGTCCGGTGCGCCACATGCTGGACTTTGCGCTGCGCATGGGCGCGGGCGACCTGACCACCCGCTTCGAGCACCGCAGCGCGGACGAGATCGGCGCGCTGGCGCAGGCCATGCAGACCATGCAGCGCAGCCTGCAGTCGGTGGCGCACGAGATCCAGGAAGGCATGGCCAGCATCTCCACGGCAACGCGCCAGGTGGCCGCGGGCAACAACGACCTGTCGCAACGCACCGAACAACAGGCGGCGGCGCTGGAACAGACGGCTTCGAGCATGGAAGAGCTGACCAGCACGGTGCGCCAGAACGCGGACAACGCGGTCCAGGCCAGCGGGCTGGCGGCGAATGCGTCGGAGACGGCGCTGCGCGGCGGCGAAGTGGTGGGCCGGGTGGTGCAGACCATGGACGAGATCAACGATGCGTCGAAGAAGATCGTCGACATCATCGGCGTGATCGAAGGCATCGCCTTCCAGACCAACATCCTGGCGCTGAACGCGGCGGTGGAAGCGGCGCGCGCCGGCGAGCAGGGCCGCGGCTTCGCGGTGGTGGCGGGCGAGGTGCGCAGCCTGGCGCAGCGCAGCGCCAACGCGGCCAAGGAGATCAAGGGGCTGATCGGCGATACGGTGGAGCGCGTGGATAACGGCTCGGCGCTGGTGGGCCAGGCGGGCAAGACCATGGACGAGATCGTGCAGGCGGTCAAGCGCGTGACCGACATCATGGGCGAGATCAGCGCGGCGTCGGCCGAGCAGAGCGCGGGCATCGAGCAGGTCAACCAGGCCGTGGCGCAGATGGACGAGGGCACGCAGCAGAACGCGGCGCTGGTGGAAGAAGCCGCCGCCGCCGCGGGCTCGCTCGAAGAGCAGGCCATGCGCCTGCGCGACGCCATTGCCACGTTCCGCGTCAGCATGCAGGCCGAGGTGCGTCCGCAGCGCCTGCCGGCCCATGCGCGTGCCGATGCGGGCCAGTCACTGGCACAGGCCTAGTCCACGGAACCAGGCCAGTCCGAAACAAGAACGAGGCAGGCGCGGAACACCGGCCTGCATGCGTACAAAACGGGTGCGGCACGCCGCGCCCGAGGCTTCAGTTACAAGGGGGAGTTGCTATGCATTGGTTCAATCAATTGCGCGTCACGACCAGGCTGGTTGCCGGATTCCTGGTCGTTGCCGTGATCGGCGCCGTGATGGGGCTGCTGGGGGTGGTCAACATGGGGCGCATGGCCGACTGGACCGACAAGATCTACCACCATGACTTGCAGGCACTGAAAGCCGTGCAGGACGCCAATATCAACCTGGTCTATGCCAGCCGCGCGCAGATCGGGCTGCTGTCGGCATCGACCATGGGCGAGCGGGCGGCCGAGAAGGAGCAGATCGTGAAGTCGCTCGGCGCGATGGACGAGCGCATCCGCCAGGTCGCGGGCGCTTTCGAGATGCCTGAGGGCAAGGCACTGGTCAAGCAGTACCAGGAGCTCTCGCCGGCCTTCCGCGCGCGCATGGAGAAGTACGTCGAACTGGTCAGCAAGCAGCCGCTGGATACCTCGCAGTTTGAAAGCCAGGTGTTCTCCGAGAGCGCCGACCTGCTCAAGGACAGCCATGCGCTGGAAGCGGTGATGTTCCAGATGGTCAAGCGCCGCGACGACCGCGCCCGCAACAACATGGAAGAAGCGCGCAGCGTCTACCACGCATCCCGCCTGTGGATGCTGGGCCTGGTGCTGGGCGGCCTGGCGCTGTCGGTGCTGCTGGGCGTGCTGCTGGCGCGGGCGCTGTCGCGCCAGCTGGGCGGCGAGCCGGGCTATGCGGCCGCGATTGCCGCGCGCATTGCCGAAGGCGACTTCTCCTCGCCGGTGACCACGCGCGCAGGCGACAAGAGCAGCCTGGTCTATGCGATGCAGCAGATGCAGCAGCAGCTGTCGCGCATGGTGCGCGATTTCAAGGTGTCGGCCGAATCCATCGGCAGCGCCTCGCGTGAAATCGCCGCGGGCAACAACGACCTGTCGCAACGCACCGAGCAGCAGGCGGCGGCGCTGGAGCAAACGGCGTCGAGCATGGAAGAGCTGACCAGCACGGTGCGCCAGAATGCGGACAACGCGCGCCAGGCCAGCGGGCTGGCGGCCAACGCGTCGGAGACGGCGCTGCGCGGCGGCGAAGTGGTGGGCCGGGTGGTGCAGACCATGGACGAGATCAACGATGCGTCGAAGAAGATCGTCGACATCATCGGCGTGATCGAAGGCATCGCCTTCCAGACCAACATCCTGGCGCTGAACGCGGCGGTGGAAGCGGCACGCGCCGGCGAGCAGGGCCGCGGCTTTGCGGTGGTGGCGGGCGAGGTGCGCAGCCTGGCGCAGCGCAGCGCCAACGCGGCCAAGGAGATCAAGGGACTGATCGGCGATACGGTGGAGCGCGTGGACAACGGCTCGGCGCTGGTGGGCCAGGCGGGCAAGACCATGGACGAGATCGTGCAGGCGGTCAAGCGCGTGACCGACATCATGGGCGAGATCAGCGCGGCGTCGGCCGAGCAGAGCGCGGGCATCGAGCAGGTCAACCAGGCCGTGGCGCAGATGGACGAGGGCACGCAGCAGAACGCGGCGCTGGTAGAAGAAGCCGCCGCCGCTGCCGGCGCGCTGGAAGAGCAGGCCAGCCGGCTGCAGGCGGCCGTGGCGACGTTCCGCCTGGCGGCTGAGGATGCCCGCGCGGGTTCGTTCGTGGCCCAGCCCCTGCCTGCGGCGACGGCGGTGCCGGCCAAGGCGTCTCGTGCCGCCGGCGCGGTGCGCGCCATCCCTGCCGGCAAGCGGGTCGCCAAGGCCCTGCCTGCCAGCACGAAGGCCGCGGCTGTGCCTGCGGCGGACAACGCCGCCGCACCTGAGGCGGCTGATGCTGTCGCCGTGCAGCCGGCGCGGCTGGTGGCGGGCAGGACCCAGCGGCCCGCGCTCGCAGCCGCCGACAACGGCGACTGGAGCGCGTTCTGACCCCCACCGGCAACGGGCCGCGCGGCGGCCCGGATGGCAAGGCTATGGCGACCGAGATCAACCTGGCCCTGCCGCATGACGATGCGGCCCGGCTGCGCAAGGAATTCGAGCAGTTCGTCGGGGTCTCGACCGGCCTGGACCGCGAGTTCCTGCCGCCCGATTTCCAGGAATTCCTGCGCGCGCGGCTGCTGCAGCATGACGGCCCGCTCACCGAGCGCGCGGTCTCGCGGCTGCTGTCCGGCGGTGAATACGGCTGGGCACGCCGCGTGTTCGACAAGCAGTTGCCCAATGCGCTGGCGGCGCTGATGCGCGATGCCCAGCGCTTTGGCTTCGGGCTGGCAGTGCAGCCCGACTGGACGCCGGACCAGCGCCTGGCGCATGCGCGCGAATGGGCCGCGCAGGTGCTGTCAGAATGCGGCGCCGATGCGGCCTTCACCGAGCCGCTCGCCACACAGGTGGCGGCTTCGGCGGAAGACGTGCGGGTGCTGGAAGAGCGCATGCGCACGCCCGCATGGCGCCTGGCCGAAAGCCTGCGCCAGCGCGCCTATGACCTGATGTACGCGCTGCAGACCGAAGACGGCGAAGCCGCGGGCCGCGCACGCGTGGGCGAGTTGCGCGGCATGCTGGGCCTGGCCCTGGAGTACGGCTCGGTGCGGCCGGAAGAAGCCTCGCGCGTGCTGGAGCAGGTCGAGCGCATGCGCCCGGCGCTGTTCCGCGAAGCGCCCGACGATGTGTTCGCCCGGCTGGCGGCGTGGCTGCGGCGCATGTTCGCGCACTGAGGGCGCGGTGGGAGTCTGGCCCGCTGCATCCGGCCACGAATTTCGTACTGGGATGACGGACAGTGCTTGCGCGCTGAACGCCACACGCGGCACTCGTCAATAGAGGATTCCAGCAGGCTATCGAGGACGCTGGTCGCGCGTTTGCAGATATGACGTTTGCGAGACTGGCTTGCGCCAGATCAAGTGTCAGAAATGTGACTGTTACAAAATGTGCGCGCTCATGTATGTTTCGTGCGACATTTGCATCTCCCCCCGCGTAAGTAGGGATTGGCATTGCGGGTCGATTGCCGATATAAACGCAACAGTCTTACTTACACTCTGTAACACTTGTAACGGGGTTGATTACAGTTGGACACGGGCGTAGTTCCTTAGTCGTACGTTGTACCCGCCCAGCCGCATACAAACGATCTGGTCGCCGGGCCCGCAAGGGCAACGGTAAGCGCCGGACAAGCGGCTACGGCGGGTTTTTGGTAGCGGGGATAAATTGGAAAGCAGTGAAGTTCTCCAGGAGATCAGGGAGGTTAACCTCGCCTATCTGCTGCTCGCGCAACGCCTGGTGCGCGAAAACCAGGTCGAAGCCATGTTCCGGCTCGGGGTCAGCAAGGAAATTGCGGATATTCTTGCCAAGCTGACTTCCGCGCAACTCGTCAAGCTGGCGGCATCCAACATGGTGCTGTGCAGGTTCCGCTTCGACGACCATGCGCTTCTGTCCACTCTCACCCACACGGCCAAGAGCCATGACATGCAGCAGATCCACGCCGCGATCCTGCTTGCACGCCAGCCTGTGGAGTCGCTCAATTGACCGCGCTCCTGCAGGCCGAGCCGACCCGGAGCTACACGGCCACCTCCGTTCCCAGCCGCAAGAGCGTGCTCCAGGATGCGAACCAGACCCAGCTTGCCATCGAGCTGATCGGCCTGGGCGCGCGCCTGCAGGTGCTTGAAGCCGAGACCACGCTGTCGCGTGACCGGCTCATCCGCCTGTACAAGGAGCTGCGCGGCGTCTCGCCCCCCAAGGGCATGCTTCCCTTCTCGACGGACTGGTTCACCACCTGGCTGCCGAATATCCACTCGTCGCTGTTCTTCTCTGCCTACCAGTTCATGGTGCAGGAGGGCGAGACCGTGGGCATTCGCGCGGTGGTGGCTGCCTACCGCCTGTACCTTGAGCATGTTTCGCTGCTCGGCGGCGAAATTGTCTTAAGTTTCACGCGTGCCTGGACGTTAGTACGGTTCTTCGAGAGCAACATGCTGCAGCTGTCCCGGTGCACGTGTTGCGGCGGGCAGTTTGTCACGCACGCGTATGAGCCGCACGCGAACTTTGTGTGCAGCCTGTGCCGTCCGCCGTCACGCGCAGGGAAAGTGAAGAAGCTCTCGAAAGACGCCGCCGCCGTGCAGACCAACACCTGATCCTGGTCAAGGTCCGCCGGCTGGCAAGCTTGCTGCGCTGGCGGACGGATTCTCTCCGTGCGCCCGTGCAACGGGCAAATGAGCGTGGCTGACGCGCGTTTTTAGACGGGGATCCGATCGTGCTAGTAGTTCTTGGCTATGTCGTCGTGGTTGTGGCGGTGCTTGGCGGTTACGCCATGACCGGCGGCCACATGGGCGCGCTATATCAACCGGCGGAATTTGTGATCATCGGGGGCGCCGCCTTCGGCGCCTTTATCGCCACCAATACAGCAAAGGCCATCAAGGCCACCGCCAAGGCGCTGCCGGGCCTGTTCAAGAGCTCCAAGTACAAGAAGGAGCTGTACCTGGACGTCATGTCGCTGCTGTACGTGCTGCTGTCCAAGGCACGGCGCGAGGGCATCCTGTTCCTGGAAAAGGAAATCGCGGACCCCGCCGCCAGCAGCGTCTTCAGCCAGTACCCGCGCATCCTGTCGGATCCGGTGGTGATGGAATTCCTCACCGACTACCTGCGCATGATGGTCAACGGCAACATGAACGCCTTCGAGATCGAGGCCCTGATGGACCACGAGATCGAGACCTTCCGCCACGAGGCCGAGATCCCCGCCCATGCGCTGTCGCGTGTCGGCGACGCGCTGCCCGCCTTCGGCATCGTTGCCGCGGTGATGGGCGTGGTGCATGCGCTGGGTTCGGCCGACCTGCCGCCGGCTGAGCTGGGCGCGCTGATCGCGCACGCCATGGTCGGCACCTTCCTGGGCATCCTGCTGGCCTATGGCTTTGTCTCGCCGCTGGCCGCGCGCATCGAGCTGCAGGTGTCCGAGAACGTCAAGGTCTACGAATGCATCAAGGTGGTGCTGCTGGCCTCGCTCAACGGCTACGCGCCGCTGGTGGCGGTGGAATTCGGCCGCAAGGTGCTGTACTCCACGGTGCGGCCGTCGTTCCTTGAGCTCGACGACCACGTGCGTGAAGTCAAGAGCCTGAATTAAGGCGCGCAAGCAGCAAGGGGCACCGTCATGAGCAGCGCACACGATATGCGTCCGATCATCGTCCGCCGGGCGAAATCGCACGCCAGGCCGCACGGCAACCACAGCTGGAAGATCGCCTACGCCGACTTCATGACGGCGATGATGGCGCTGTTCCTGGTGCTGTGGCTGCTCTCCAGCGCCAACAAGAAGACGCTGGAAGGCATTGCCGAGTATTTCCGCATGCCGCTCAAGGTGGCCATCGTCGGCGGCGAGAAGAGCAGCCAGACGCCCAGCGTGATCCCGGGCGGCGGCCAGGACGCGCTGCGCAAGGACGGCGAGACCATGCGCGCGCGCAACAACGAACCCAGCGACGAGCAGCGGCGCAACGAGCAGCAGGAAGCGCAGCGCCTGCGCGCGCTCAAGCAGCGCCTTGAGCAGATCATCGAGAACAACCCGATGCTGCGCCAGTTCCGGCCGCAGCTGCTGCTGGACATCACCAGCGAGGGGCTGCGCATCCAGATCCTGGATACGCAGAACCGGCCGATGTTCCGCACCGGCAGCGCCACGGTCGAGACCTATATGCGCACCATCCTGCGCGAGATCGGGCCGGTGCTGAACGAACTGCCCAACAAGGTCAGCCTGTCGGGCCATACCGATGCAGCCAACTATTCCAACGGCGAGCGCACCTACAGCAACTGGGAACTGTCGGGCGACCGCGCCAACGCTTCGCGCCGCGAGCTGATCGCCGGCGGCATGCAGGAGGGCAAGGTGCTGCGCGTGCTGGGCCTGGCCGCGACCATGCCGCTGGACAAGGAAGACCTGCTGGCGCCGGTGAACCGGCGCATCAGCATCGTGGTGCTCAACCACAAGGCCCAGGCGCGCTTCGAGGCCGAGAACGCCAGCGCCGCCGAGGTCTCGGTGGCGGCGCAGGCCGGCAAGGCTGCGCAGGAGATGCAGGCGGGGCTGGCAGCGGCCTCCGCGCCCGCGCCCGCGCCTGCGCCCACGGGCAGCAAACCATGACGCGCGGCCGCTGCGGCAGCGCCAGTGCAGTAACCAAGTGACTCAGGACGCCATGTCTGTCGATATCGATATCACACAGTTTTACCAGACCTTCTTCGAGGAAGCGGAAGAACTGCTCGTCGAAATGGAGCAGCTGCTGCTCGGCCTGGACATTGAGTCGCCCGATTCCGAGCATCTGAACGCGATCTTCCGGGCGGCGCATTCCATCAAGGGCGGGGCTGCCACCTTCGGCTTCGCGGCGCTGACCGAGACCACCCATATTTTCGAGAACCTGCTGGACCGCACGCGCCGGCAGGAACTGGCGTTGACCAGGACCATCATCGACACCTTTCTGGAAACCAAGGACGTGTTGCAAGACCAGCTCAACGCCTACCGCAACGGCACCGAACCCGATCCGGAAACGCTGGCGCGCATCTGCGCCGTGCTGCAACAGCTGGCGCAGGAAGCCGCCGGCCATGCCGGCGCAGCTGCCCCGGCCCCGGCGCCCGCACCTGTTGCCGCAACGACCCCCGCTGCCGCTGCCACGGGCGGCGGGCTCAAGATCCGACTGATCCGGGTCTCTGCCTCTGACCAGGCGCTGCTGCGCGAGGAACTGGCCAACCTGGGCGAGATCACGGGCCAGCAGGAGGTGAATGGCGAACTGGTGGTGTGGCTCAACACCCAGTGCAGCGCCGACGACATCATCGCGGTGTGCTGCTTCGTGATCGACCTGGACCAGATCGTGATCGAAGCCGAAGCCGAGGCACCTGCTGCTGCCCCGGCGGTGGTTGAAGTGCCGGTCCCGGCGCCCGTCCCGCTCGCGGCCGCCCCCGCCGCCGCAGCGGCAGCGCCCGCCGCCGCGCGCGAGAAGGCAAAGCCGCAGGCGAGCGCCGCGCACGGCGAAGGCTCGATCCGCGTGCCGACCGAAAAGGTCGACCAGATCATCAACCTGGTGGGCGAGCTGGTGATCACGCAGTCGATGCTGGCGCAGACCGCCTCTGCGCTGGACCCGGTGCTGTTCGACCGCCTGTTCTCCGGCATGGGCCAGCTCGAGCGCAACGCGCGCGACCTGCAGGAAGCGGTGATGTCGATCCGCATGATGCCGATGGACTATGTGTTCTCGCGCTTCCCGCGGCTGGTGCGCGACCTGGCCAGCAAGCTCGGCAAGCAGATCGACCTGGTCACCTTCGGCAAGGCCACCGAACTGGACAAGAGCCTGATCGAACGCATCATCGATCCGCTCACGCACCTGGTGCGCAACAGCCTGGACCACGGCATCGAGACCCCTGACAAGCGCGTGGCCGCCGGCAAGGACGCGACCGGCCAGCTGATCCTGTCCGCGCAGCACCATGGCGGCAATATCGTCATTGAAGTCAGCGACGACGGCGGCGGCCTGAACCGCGAGCGCATCCTGGCCAAGGCCATCCAGAACGGCCTGCCGGTGTCCGAGACCATCACCGACGAAGAGGTCTGGCAGCTGATCTTCGCGCCGGGCTTTTCCACCGCCGAAGTCGTCACCGACGTGTCCGGCCGCGGCGTTGGCATGGACGTGGTCAAGCGCAACATCCAGGAGATGGGCGGCCATGTCGAGATCAGCTCGCGCCCGGGCCTGGGCACCACCATCCGTATCGTGCTGCCGCTGACGCTGGCGATCCTGGACGGCATGTCGGTCAAGGTGGGCGAAGAGACCTTCATCCTGCCGCTGAACTGCGTGATGGAGTCACTGCAGCCCAAGGCCGAGGATGTCCACACCGCCGCCAACTCCGACCGCGTCATGCACGTGCGCGGCGAATACCTGCCGCTGCTGGAAATGCACCGCGTGTTCAACGTGGCCGGCGCGCTGCAGGAGCCCACGCAGGGCATCGCCGTGATCCTGCAGGCCGAAGGCAAGCGCTTTGCGCTGCTGGTGGACCAGCTGATCGGCCAGCACCAGGTGGTGCTGAAGAACCTGGAAACCAACTACCGCAAGGTGCCGTGCATCTCGGCGGCGACCATCCTTGGCGACGGCAGCGTGGCGCTGATCGTCGATGTCGGCGCGCTGCAGCGCACCGGCGTGCGCCGGCAGGAACCGGCGCTGGCGCAGTAAGCGGCCAACACCCATCGTCCAATCACAGGAGAACGAGACATCATGGCCGGCATCGGACACATCGATACCCCCGGAAGCGACGCTTCGGGCCAGGAGTTCCTGGTCTTCACGCTGGGGTCGGAGGAATACGGCATCGACATCCTCAAGGTGCAGGAGATCCGCAGCTACGAGACCGTGACCCGCATCTCCAGCGCGCCGGACTTTATCAAGGGCGTGACCAACCTGCGCGGCGTGATCGTGCCGATCGTCGACCTGCGCCTGAAGTTCCGCCTGGGCAACGTGCGCTACGACCACCAGACCGTGGTCATCATCCTGAACGTGGCCGGCCGCGTGGTCGGCATCGTGGTGGATGGCGTGTCCGACGTGCTGACGCTGACGGGCGATGCGATCAAGCCCGCGCCGGAGTTCGGCGTGTCGATCTCGACCGAGCACCTGACCGGGCTGGGCACCATCGACGGCCGCATGCTGGTGCTGATCGACATCGAACGCCTGATGACAAGCGCGGAGATGGCGCTGGTCGAGGCCGAGCTGGCCTGACGCAGCGCACGCACCACGGAAGCACATCCCATGACGCCGTTCCGCACTGCCGCCAGCGTTCCCGGCCAGACCGGGTCGGTCCTTGCGTCGGGCGCCATCCTGCGGCGCGACGACGCGCGCGACTTCCTGCTGACCGAACGCGACTTCGAGAAAATCCGCGCGCTGATCCACCGGCGCGCGGGCATCTCGCTGGGCAGCCACAAGCGCGAGATGGTCTACAGCCGCCTGGTGCGCCGGCTGCGCACGCTGCAGCTGTCGGACTTCGCCTCGTACCTGGCGCTGCTGGATGCGGACGACCGCTCTTCGGAGTGGGAGTTCTTCACCAACGCGCTGACCACCAACCTGACCTCGTTCTTCCGCGAGGCCCATCACTTCCCGCTGCTGGCCGAGCACGCCAAGAAGACTGGCCGCCCCTACAGCGTCTGGTGCTCGGCCGCCTCCACCGGCGAGGAGCCTTACTCGATCGGCATCACGCTGGCCGAGGCGCTGGGCGACCGTGCCGGCACGGTGCTGGCCACCGACATCGACACCCAGGTGCTGGCCAAGGCCCGCAGCGGCGTGTATTCCGCGGAGCAGGTCGCGCGGCTGTCGCCGGAACGGCTCAAGCGCTTCTTCCTGAAGGGCACCGGGCCGCGCACCGGTTCGGTCAAGGTCAAGCCGGAGCTGGCCGCCACCATCGCGTTCGAGCCGCTGAACCTGCTCGCGCCCGACTGGGGCATCCGCGAGCAGTTCGACGCCATCTTCTGCCGCAATGTGATGATCTACTTCGACAAGCCGACCCAGGGACGCATCCTGGAGCGCTTCGTGCCGCTGCTCAAGCCGCACGGGCTGCTCTTTGCCGGCCACTCGGAGAACTTCTCTTATGTCACGCGCGCCTTCCAGCTGCGCGGGCAGACCGTTTATGAACTGGCGCCAGATGCGGCCAGGGCGGGAAGGCCGTGATGCGCACGCCCCATCTGCCCGAGGCCCTTGCCACGCGCACGTATTTCGACCGCGAGTTCGGCAAGCAGGCCATCAAGCTGTTGCCCAACGAGTACTACGTGACCCGCGAGGACGTGGTGCTGACCACCGTGCTGGGCTCGTGCGTGGCTGCCTGCATCCGCGACGAGAGCGCCGGTGTGGGCGGGATGAACCACTTCATGCTGCCCGATGACGACGGCAGCGCCGACCGCATGCTGTCGGCGTCGATGCGCTACGGCAGCTATGCGCTGGAAGTGCTGATCAACGAACTGCTCAAGATGGGCGCGCGCCGCGAGCGGCTGGAGGCCAAGGTCTTCGGCGGCGGGGCGGTGCTGGCCAATATGACCACGCTGAATATCGGCGACCGCAACGCGGACTTCGTCTTGCGCTACCTGAAGACCGAGGAGATCCGCGTTGCGGCGCAGGACCTGCGCGGCCCGCATGCGCGCCGTGTCAGCTACTTCCCGGTCGGCGGGCTGGCGCTGGTGCGCCGCCTGACGCGGCAGGACGACCAGGTTTCGGTGGCGCGCGACGAGCGCGCACTGGCCCGCGCCATTGCCACCTCGGCCCGGGCGCCGGCGCAATCGCCTGAACTGTTTGCGCGGCAGTCCTTTTCGCGCCAGCTTCCCTGAAACCAATACAAGCACGATCAATCATGACTGCCGCCAAGATCAAGGTGCTCTGCGTGGACGATTCCGCGCTGATCCGCAGCCTGATGACGGAGATCATCAACAGCCAGCCCGACATGGAAGTGGTGGGCACCGCGCCCGACCCGCTGGTGGCGCGCGACCTGATCAAGCGCCTGAACCCGGATGTGCTGACGCTGGACGTCGAAATGCCGCGCATGGACGGCCTGGACTTCCTGGAACGCCTGATGCGGCTGCGGCCGATGCCGGTGCTGATGGTGTCGTCGCTGACCGAACGCGGTTCCGAGATCACCATGCGCGCGCTGGAGCTGGGCGCGGTGGACTTTGTCACCAAGCCCAGGCTGGGCATCCGCGACGGGCTGCTGGAATACACCGACACCATCGCCGACAAGCTGCGCGCCGCGTCGCGCGCCCGCGTGCGCGCGGCCGCGCAACCGGCCGCGCCAGCAGCGGCTGGCGCCGAGCCCGTGCCGATGCTGCGCAGCCCGCTGCTGTCGACCGAAAAGCTGATCATCCTGGGCGCTTCCACCGGCGGCACCGAGGCCATCAAGGAATTCCTGATGCCGCTGCCGCCCGACAGCCCGGCGGTCATGATCGTGCAGCACATGCCGGCCGGCTTTACGCGCTCGTTTGCGCAGCGGCTGGATGGCCTGTGCCGCATCACGGTCAAGGAAGCCGTGCACGGCGAGCGCGTGCTGCCGGGCCATGCGTATATCGCGCCGGGCGATTCGCACCTGCTGCTGGCGCGCAGCGGCGCCAATTATGTCGCGCACCTGTCGCAGGAAGCGCCGGTCAACCGCCACCGCCCGTCGGTCGACGTGCTGTTCGATTCGGCCGCGCAGCATGGCGGCAAGAACGTGATCGGCGTGATCCTGACCGGCATGGGCCGTGACGGCGCGCGCGGCATGCTGCGCATGCGCGAGGCCGGTGCCTACAACCTGGCCCAGGACGAGCACACATGCATTGTGTTTGGCATGCCGAAGGAGGCGATCGCCACCGGCGGCGTGCATGAAGTCGTGCCATTGCCGGCGATGACCCAGCGCGTGATGGCGCGCCTGGCCACATACGGTACGCGCGCGCAGCGGGTGTAAACGAAATCGGGCCGAGCGGGGCGCGCATGCCGGCGCGCGGCGCTCGTCCTGGCAACAAGCCAACACTGTATTTACTGGAGCCCTCAAAGTGGACAAGAGCATCAAGATCCTGGTCGTGGATGATTTCCCGACCATGCGCCGGATCATCCGCAACCTGCTCAAGGAGCTGGGTTTCGTCAACGTCGAGGAAGCCGAGGACGGCGCCGCCGGCCTGGAGAAGGCCAAGGATGGCAGCTTCCAGTTCGTGATCTCGGACTGGAACATGCCCAATATGGACGGCCTGACCATGCTGCAGGCGATCCGTGCCGACGCCAATATCGGCAAGATCCCGGTGCTGATGGTGACCGCCGAAGCCAAGAAGGAAAACATCATTGCCGCCGCCCAGGCCGGCGCCAACGGCTACGTGGTCAAGCCGTTCACGGCCGCCACGCTGGACGAGAAGATCGCCAAGATCTTCGAGAAGCTCGGCGGCTGAGGCGGAGGCGCGTTTCCATGACCCCGACCCTGAGCAATGATTCCGCCGAGCAACTGGTCATCCGCATCGGCAACCTGACGCGGATGCTGCGCGACAATATGCGCGAGCTCGGCCTGGACAAGGAGATCGAGCGCGCCGCGCAGGCCATTCCCGATGCGCGCGACCGGCTGAACTACATCGCCGCCATGACCGAGCAGGCCGCCGAGCGCACGCTCACCGCGGTCGAGCTGGCGCAGCCGATCCAGTCCGGTATCGAGCAGCAGGCCGAAACCCTGGACAAGCGCTGGGACGCCTGGTTCGAGCAGCCGGTGGAACTGGCCGACGCCCGTTCGCTGGTGCTCGACACCCGCGCCTTCCTGTCCGAGGTGCCCGCCCAGGCCCGCGCCACCAACAGCCATCTGCTCGACATCATGATGGCGCAGGACTTCCAGGACCTGACCGGCCAGGTCATCAAGAAGATGATGGACATGATCCGCGCGCTGGAGCAGGAGTTGCTGCAGGTGCTGATCGACAACGTGCCGTCCGAGCGCCGCGTGGAAGCGCCGGCGCCGTCGACGCTGATGAACGGGCCACAGGTGAATCCGGAGGGCAAGCCTGACGTGGTGTCGGACCAGGCGCAGGTGGACGATTTGTTGGCGAGTTTGGGGTTCTGACCATTTGGGCTAGCTGGTGGGCGCCAGATGGGAAAACGGAGGCCGGTTATCGCCAGCCGTCCTGGCTACTCTCCCGAAAAAGGAAGTTCATCGCCGATCTGTTGGGGGAATGAGGGTCGCAGAACGACCCGTTGCCGGCATTCGGTCTCCGACACGGCGATGTCTGTTCTCACTCGGCTAACAGTCATTCGTTCGCGCAGCGTCCTATCGTGAGCGATCATGCACGAAATAGCTTATCGGCCGGTTACTCATGAATGATGCTGCGACTATTTAGCGGAGGAGCATCTGAGTGCAGCGAAACAGCGCGATCGTACGCCCGTTCGGATCGAAAACCGAAGCATCCCAGACATGCGTGCTCCGTCCGAGATGGACGGCCGTCGCAACGGCCTTGATTGTTCCGTCGTGGCACGTTCCGAGGAAATTGCTTTTGAGTTCGAGCGTAGTGAAATTGGGAGCGTGCTCGGGCAGGTGCGCAATGCAGGCGTAGCCACAGCAGGTATCGGCAAGCCCGATAACGGTGGCCGCGTGCAGGAATCCGTTAGGTGCCAGCAATTGAGGACGGATCTCGAGCTCTCCGGTCAGCATGCCTTGAGCGAGCGCGACAATGCGCACGCCAAGCAGATCGGGCAGCATGCCGCGCTGGCGTTGGTGGAGAACCTCGATGGTGACGTCCGGACGCAGCGCGCTCATAGTTACTCCTTAACAGAATGCCGTTACTGGGGCGCAAACGGCGAACAAGTAGTATAAGACCCCAGGCCCCCCAGGTTGACGCTGCAAATACTTGATCGCGTAGTTCGTTCAATTTCGTTGGGACCCCTGCAGCTTCTTCCCCGTAGGAAAGGTTCGTCACCACCGGGTGCGCGAATTCGTCAACTTTGTCGACGTCCACCCCGGGCGCGCGCGTAGCGCCGGCGCACCGGTGGTTGCGCCACGCCGCGCGGGGCTTGTTGCGGACGCGCTTACACCGTCACGACAATCTTGCCGAACTGGCCGTTCGCTTCAACATAGCGGTGCGCTTCGACCATTTCATCAAACGTGAACGTCTTGTCGATCACCGGCTTGAGCGCGCCGGACGCGAGCCCGCCCAAGATGAAGTCGACGGCCGCCTTTTGACGTACCGGGTCGCCGCTTGTGTTCCAGATTGTGTATCCGACAATGGTCGGCAGCTTAATCAGAAGGTCCAGGTAGGACAGTTGTGATGGTTCCTCGCTCAGCGCGCCATACACGAGCAGCATGCCGCCGGTCTTCATGGCCTGGATCAGCTTGCCAAGGCTAGGGCCGCCGACGGGATCGAACACCACGCGCGCGCCGGCACCGGCGGTGATGCGCATCACCTCAGCTACCATGTCCTGTTCATCGGTGGCGATGACGAAGGCGGCACCGGCGTCTAGCAATTGCTTGCGCTTGGCACTGGTGCGGGTCAGCGCGACCGGTGTTGCGCCAACCATATTGGCCAGCTGAATCGCGGCCAAGCCCACGCTGCTCGACGCGGCAGAAATCAGCACGACGTCGCCTGTGTCTAGCTTGGCCGTCTCGATGAAGGCGCCGTATACGGTGATGAACATCATCCAGATCGACGACGCCTGCGCGAACGTTAGCGAGGGCGGATGTGAGACGACGGCTGAGACCGGCGCGATCACCAATTCGCCGTACATGCCGTACTGGTTCTGCGAAAATGCCGGCACGGTGTTGACGGCGTCGCCCACTGCAAACCGCGTGACGTCAGGACCGACTGCATCGACGATGCCGGCCGCCTCGTAACCGAGCCGGGCCGGTAGCTTGACCTCCTCGATATATTCGCCCCTACGCCACATGGACTCGGCGCGGTTCAGACCGATGGCCTTGACGCGGATCCGCACTTCGCCGGCTGCCGGCGCGGCGACGTCCACTTCCTTGTAGGTGAGTACTTCAGGGCCGCCGAGTGTGGCAAATTGAATAATACGTGGCATGGTAAGACTTCTCGTTTGATTGAATGCCGCACCTGATTCGGTGAGCTGGGCGGGAAGCTGGTACGCCTCCGCTGCTTTCCGCAGACGCTCGGGATTGCCACTGCATGCAGCGTTGGTCCTGTCTGAGGACCAACACCAATTCCGCGATGGAGAGACAAGTTCGAAGAGCAGTATCAGGCGGCGGCGCGCTCCTCATAAAACGGGTAGTCGATGTAGCCGACATCCGTCCAGCCGAAGAAGGTTTCGCGATCGTAGGGGTTAAGCGGCAATTTGCGGCGCAGTCTTTCGGGCAGGTCGGGGTTCGCGATGAAGTCGCGGCCAAAGGCGACCAGGTCGGCATCACCAGCCTCGATGATCGCTTCCGCCGTTTCGCGCTTGAATCCGCCCGCGGCAATAATTGTGCCGCTGTATACCGTGCGGATCAGCTGCGAAGCAATTGGATTGGGGTCCCTGGTTTGGTCCTCAATGACTCCCTTTACGCGCGGCTCGATAAGGTGCAGATACGCAAGATTGAGCTTGTCCAGTTCGGTAGCAACGTAGGTGAACAGGCCTTGAGGATCGCTGTCGTACATGTCGCCAAATGAACCGCTCGGGCCCAGGCGCACCGCGACCCTGTCACTACCCCAGACAGAGATTACCGCGCGTGTGGCCTCGATGAGGAAACGAGCCCGATTCTCGAACGAACCACCATAGATGTCGGTGCGCTTGTTGCTGCCGTCCTGCAGGAATTGGTCAAAAAGGTAACCATTGGCGGAGTGCAGTTCCACTCCGTCAAATCCTGCTGCAAGGCCTCGGTCGGCGGCACGTCGAAAGCTCTCCACGAGTTCCGCGATCTCTTCAATCTCCAATGAACGATTCGGCGTGTTGTCCACCCAGCCCGACCGCGTGTGCGCCACACCGCCATGGGGATTGGCCGACGGCCCTACCGGCTGATTGCCACCTGGTTGAAGTTCAGCATGCGACTGCCGCCCTGCGTGGTAAAGCTGCAAGAAGATCTTGGCGCCCTTGGCATGTACAGCTTCTGTGACCAGACGCCACCCAGCGATCTGGCTATCGTCGTAGAGTCCCGGGGCGCCAAAGTAGCCGTTGCCATTGGGCGCGACGATGGTGGCTTCACTGATCAGCAGTGCCCCGGGCGATGAGCGCTGGGCATAGTACTCTGCCATCAGCGAACCGGGAACTGCGCCTTCGTCGGCGCGCATGCGCGTGAGCGGCGCCAGCACGACGCGGTGCGACAACGCATGGGGACCTACCTTGACGGGTGTGAATAGCTTAGGCATCAAAATGACTCCTTAAAGAGACGAGTTTTGCGTGCGGGATGTAGTCGGGCGACCAGAAGCGCTCTGCGGCGGCATAGTCGCGTCGGTTGAAAAGGGTGTCGAATGCGTCGAGTACAAGCGCCTTGTTGGCGGCTTCGGTGGCGTTGGTCATGCCGATTTCCTGAGATGAGAGGTGACTGCGTTCACGCCGCGGCTGGCGGGAGCGGGGGATAGTTGGTAAAGCCTTCGGACGTGGAACCGTAGACCTTTGACCAATTAATGTCGGCAAGCGGTGCATCGAGAGCGATGCGCGCTGGCAGATCCGGATTGGCAATGAATGGGCGGCCAAACGCGACCATATCGGCCAGTCCGCCATCGATCAGCCGGTTGGCGCGCGCACGGTCGAAATCGACGTTCGCAATGATGGTGCCGCCATACAGGTCGCGGAAATGGCGGAACATGCCGTCGCCCGCCAGCGTGGCCAGCGGCGTTGCGGAAAGGTCGGCCATGCCGCCCATCAGCAACAGATGGGAGAGCGAGTAATCGTTGAGCCGGCCGATTACGAATTCGGATGTGGCGAAAGTCTCGTCTGTGGAAACGAAAGCCCCCGTCTCGGACGTCGCCGGCCCCGTCTTGATCCCGGTTCGGTGTGCGCCAACTGCCTCGACCACCGTTTCCACGACTTCGAACAGAAAGCGCGCGCGGTTTTCCGTCGAGCCACCGTATTCGTCAGTGCGCAGATTGGTGCGGACGTTTAGGAACTGGTTGAACAGGTAGTGATAGCCGCCCTGGATTTGCACGCCGTCGAAGCCGGCTGCAATGGCGTTGCGCGCGGCGCGGCCAAAGTCGGCAACCGTGCGACGGATGTCTTTCCGATCCATTGGGCGCGGCACCACGGTGTCCTGGTGGCCGGTTGCCGTCACGCTTTGCTGCTCCGGGTTGACTGCCGAAGCCGATAGTGGCGCCTTGCCCGCATGGAAGTCGGGATGACCTAACG